>NZ_JAEKEG010000105.1 GCF_016651255.1 Pseudomonas sp. TH10 | reverse complement strand
CGGCATACCTGAAAGCGACAGATCATTCAGCTGATAACGACAGTTTTTGTGCTGATAACGACAAGTCGACGATCTGCCAGGCACAACCATTCCTCAGCTAAGTCTTTGCTTCTGCTCATTTATCGCGGAGAATCGCGCCCCTGTTTCGGCCGGAGCATGTCTGTCGGTTTTTTCCGACGCGTTCTGACCGAGTGGCAAGTGACCGGAATGCGGAGATCCGACCGGATGAATGATCAGGCCAAAAGCGTCGAACAACGCTTTGAAGCAGCAGCACCAGCCGAGCTGTCGAGCTGGAATCGCCAGGACACCACCTGGATGTTGGGACTGTTCGGGACGGCCATCGGCGCCGGCACCCTGTTTTTGCCGATCAACGCAGGGTTGGGTGGCTTCTGGCCGCTAGTGATCCTCGCGTTGCTGGCGTTCCCGATGACGTTCTTCGCGCACCGTGGCTTGACCCGTTTTGTGCTCTCCGGTCGCGAAGGCGCCGACATTACGGAAGTGGTCGAGGAGCATTTCGGCATCAAGGCCGGTGCGCTGATCACGCTGCTGTACTTCTTCGCGATCTTCCCGATCCTGCTGATCTACAGCGTCGGCCTGACCAACACCGTCGCCAGTTTCCTTGAGCACCAACTGCACATCACGCCGCCACCGCGCATCTGGCTGTCGTTGGTGCTGATCCTTGGCCTGCTGGCCGTGGTGCGTTGCGGCGAGCAGGCGATCGTCAAGGCCATGAGCCTGATGGTCTACCCGTTTATCGTCGCGCTGCTGTTCCTGGCGATTTACCTGATTCCGCACTGGAACGGCGGCATCCTCGCCACCGCTTCGCACGTGCCCGCACCGTCGGCCTTGCTGCATACGCTGTGGCTGGCGATTCCGGTGATGGTGTTCTCGTTCAACCACTCGCCGATCATTTCGGCGTTTGCGGTCGATCAAAAGCGCCGTTACGGCGTTCACGCTGAAGAGCGCAGCTCGCAGATCCTGTCTCGTGCCCATGCGCTGATGGTGCTGATGGTGCTGTTCTTCGTGTTCAGTTGCGTGCTGACCCTGTCGCCGGAGCAACTGGCGGAAGCGAAGGCGCAGAACCTGTCGATCCTGTCGTACCTGGCCAACCACTTCAGCAATCCGACCATCGCCTTCGCGGCGCCGTTGATTGCATTTGTGGCGATCTCCAAGTCGTTCCTCGGTCATTACATCGGTGCGAGCGAAGGTCTGAAAGGCCTGATCATCAAGAGCGGCAACCGTCCGAGCGCCAAGGCGCTGGATATCATTGTCGCGGCGTTCATGCTGATTATCTGCTGGATCGTGGCGACCCTGAACCCGAGCATTCTCGGCATGATCGAGACCGTCGGTGGCCCGGTGATCGCGGCGATTCTGTTCCTGATGCCGATGTACGCCATTCGTAAGGTACCGGCCATGGCGCGTTATCGCGGGCAGGCTTCGAACGTGTTCGTGACGCGCGGTGGGGCTGGTGGCGATATCGGCGCTGATTTATTCGCTTTCTGCCTGATGGTTTTTGTGTTGCGTTGAGTCCGCTATCGCTGGCAAGCCAGGCTCCCACAGGTTCAGCGTAGATCCTGTGGGAGACTGGCTTGCCAGCGATGAACGATAACGCGGTGTGCCAGAAGGCATAAAAAAACGCCGCGCATCTGACGATGGGCGGCGTTTTTCATTGCGTTGTAACGTTAGGCTTGAACGACCGGAATGTTGGCGTTCGCAGCAGCTTCACGGAACTCGGCGATCTGGTCGAAAGACAGGTAGCGGTAGATATCGGCCGCCATGCTGTCGATCTTGCCAGCGTATTCCATGTACTCCTCGACGGTCGGCAGGCGACCCAGGATCGAAGCCACGGACGCCAACTCGGCCGAAGCCAGGTAAACGTTCGCGCCGTCGCCCAGACGGTTCGGGAAGTTACGGGTCGACGTCGACACAACAGTCGCGTTCGGCTCAACGCGTGCCTGGTTACCCATGCACAGCGAGCAGCCCGGCATTTCCATGCGCGCGCCAGCCTTGCCGTAGATGCCGTAGTAGCCTTCTTCGGTCAGTTGGTGAGCGTCCATTTTGGTCGGCGGCGACAGCCACAGACGGGTTGGCAGCTGACCCTTGACCTGATCCAGCAACTTGCCCGCAGCGCGGAAGTGGCCAATGTTGGTCATGCACGAACCGATGAACACTTCGTCGATCTTCTCACCAGCAACGCTGGACAGCAGACGGGCGTCGTCCGGATCGTTTGGCGCGCAGAGCACAGGCTCCTTGATGTCGGCCAGGTCGATTTCGATGATTTCAGCGTATTCGGCGTCAGCATCGGCAACCATCAGCTCAGGGTTGGCAACCCAGGCTTCCATCGCTTGTGCGCGACGTTCCAGCGTACGTGCATCGCCGTAGCCTTCGCCGATCATCCAGCGCAGCAGAGTGATGTTGGAGTTCAGGTACTCGGTGATCGACTCTTTCGACAGCTTGATGGTGCAACCGGCAGCCGAACGTTCGGCCGAAGCGTCGGACAGTTCGAACGCCTGTTCCAGGGTCAGACCTTCCAGACCTTCGATTTCCAGGATGCGGCCGGAGAAGGCGTTTTTCTTGCCTTTCTTCTCAACGGTCAGCAGACCGTTCTGGATGGCGAAGTAAGGAATGGCATGAACCAGGTCACGCAGGGTGATGCCAGGTTTCATTTTGCCTTTGAAACGCACCAGGATCGATTCCGGCATGTCCAGCGGCATAACGCCAGTGGCGGCGGCGAACGCGACCAGACCGGAACCGGCCGGGAACGAGATGCCCATCGGGAAACGGGTGTGCGAGTCACCACCGGTACCGACGGTGTCTGGCAGCAGCATGCGGTTCAGCCACGAGTGGATGATGCCGTCGCCCGGACGCAGGGAAACGCCGCCGCGGGTCATGATGAAGTCTGGCAGGGTGTGGTGGGTGGTCACGTCGATCGGCTTTGGATAGGCCGCGGTGTGGCAGAAGGACTGCATCACCAGATCGGTCGAGAAGCCCAGGCACGCCAGGTCTTTCAGTTCGTCACGGGTCATAGGACCGGTGGTGTCCTGAGAACCCACGGTGGTCATCTTCGGTTCGCAGTAGGTGCCAGGACGAACGCCTTGGCCTTCACCCAGACCGCAAGCCTTGCCGACCATTTTCTGCGCCAGGGTGAAACCCTTGGTGCTTTCAGCCGGAGCTTCCGGCTTCTTGAACAGGTCGAACGGTGGCAGACCCAGCTCGGCGCGAGCCTTCTCGGTCAGGCCACGGCCGATGATCAGCGGGATACGGCCGCCAGCACGAACTTCGTCCAACAGGACCGGAGTCTTCATTTCGAAGGTGGTCAGGACTTCGTCGGTGCCGTGTTTGCAGACTTTGCCAGCATGCGGGTACAGGTCGATCACGTCGCCCATGTTCATGTTGGAAACGTCGAACTCGATTGGCAGGGCGCCAGCATCTTCCATGGTGTTGTAGAAGATCGGAGCGATTTTGCTGCCGAAGCAGAAACCGCCAGCACGCTTGTTCGGCACGTAAGGAACGTCGTCGCCGAAGAACCACAGTACCGAGTTGGTAGCCGATTTACGCGACGAACCGGTACCGACCACATCACCGACGTAGGCGATCGGGAAGCCTTGACCGCGCATTTCTTCGATCTGCTTCATCGGGCCGGTCTTGCCTTGCTCGTCCGGCACGATGCCTTCGCGAGCCATTTTCAGCATGGCCAGGGCGTGCAGCGGGATGTCCGGGCGGGACCAGGCGTCTGGAGCAGGGGACAGGTCGTCGGTGTTGGTTTCGCCGGTGACCTTGAACACGCGCAGGCTGATCTTGTCGGCCAGGGTCGGACGGTTGCTGAACCACTCGCCGTCAGCCCAGGACTGGATCACGCTTTTGGCGTGTTCGTTACCGTTGCGGGCTTTTTCAGCGACATCGTGGAACGCATCGAACATCAGCAGGGTGTGCTTGAGTTGCGCGGCTGCAACAGGGGCCAGTTCGGCGTCGTCCAGCAGGTCAACCAGGGTCACGATGTTGTAGCCACCCTGCATGGTGCCGAGCAGTTCTACAGCGCGTTTCTTGTCCAGCAGAGGGGAGGAAACTTCGCCCTTGGCCAGTGCAGACAGGAAGCCGGCTTTTACATAAGCCGCTTCGTCCACGCCTGGTGGAATGCGATTGGTGATCAGGTCAACGAGAAATTCTTCTTCGCCAGCCGGAGGGTTTTTCAGCAGCTCGACCAGGCCTGCTGTTTGTTCGGCGTTAAGCGGCTGGGGAACGATACCCAGGGCTGCACGCTCTTCGATATGTTTGCGGTAGGCTTCAAGCACAGTTATTACCCTCATCAGTGGTCCCAAATGGGTGTCCGGGACGCTCATCCCGAAATTGCCGTACTCATGCGCCTCACGACGTTGTGGGTCGTTCGGCCAGAATTACCGGCAATTCCTTACAGAAGCTGCTTTCAAAGTTTTACGCCTGCAGAACGGGGAGCTGATGAGGGTTGGCGTTGGGCTTTTCCCCGCTGGAAAAACCCTTCGCCAACACCGCTCTGAAGGAACGACTGTGCTCGTGACGCTTTGAAAACAGCTTCTAACGGACATTGGCGCCTTAAAAGGCTGGCTGATTCTACGGCAAAAAAAATTTAAAGGTAAGTCGGGCTCTATTGGACTTTGGTGGCGAGTCGCGTTGTGCGCCTACGTGTGCGAGGCAAGGCGCGGGATGCCGCTAATGGTTGTTCCCTTGGCAAATCCCGCAACGCAGCTTCGCGCACGTAGGCGCGCAACGCGGCCGGTGCCAAAGTCCAGTAGACCCTCCGCCCCTCAAGATTGAGGGGTGATCAATGTTAGACAAAGGGCTAACATGCCGACCTGTCCTGCTCTCCCGTGTTCTCCTTACCTATGCCCAATCAGACCATC
Organism: Pseudomonas sp. TH10; assembly: GCF_016651255.1. GTDB lineage: Bacteria > Pseudomonadota > Gammaproteobacteria > Pseudomonadales > Pseudomonadaceae > Aquipseudomonas. The sequence continues at coordinate 4,505 of NZ_JAEKEG010000105.1, read as the reverse complement.
AAGACCCCCTGCGTCGGCCTCTGCTCCACTGTTTACGGTGATCTGGTGTGCCGTGGCTGCAAGCGTTTCCATCACGAAGTGATCCATTGGAATGGATACAACGAGGAGGAAAAACGCGCGGTGTGGCTGCGTCTGGAACAATTGCTGTCACAAGTGATGGCGGGCAAGGTCGAGATTTTTGATTCGGCGCGCCTGCGCCAGCAGCTTGAACAGCGCAAGATCCGCTTCGTGCCGCATCAGTCGGAATATTGCTGGGCGTATCAGCTGATTGCCCGTGGGGCGCGGGTGATCATTAATCTGGACGCGTACGGGATGGTCCTGCTGCCGGAGTTTCGCGACTGGAACCTGCCGGAATTGCGCGATGCCATTGATCGGGAATTTTTCCTGCTGTCGGAAGCCCACTATCAGCGCTACATCGCGCCCGGTTTCCTGAAAGACGCCTTCGGCGGCTGACTTAAAGTCAAAAGATCGCAGCGCCCACAGGCGCGCAGGAGCTGCCGAAGGCTGCGATCTTTTGATCTTGCTTTTGCTTTAATGCCGCGCCACCACCTCTTCCAGATGATCCTCGATCTCCTGCGGCTTGAGCACCAGCACATCACTCTCCACCGCATCCAGCACCACCTCTGCGGTATTGCCGATCAACGCCCCCGACAACCCGGACCGCGCCACGGTGCCAATCACCGTCACCACTGCACGCAGCTTGTGCGCCATGAACGGAATCAGCACGTCAGCCGGCCCTTCCTCGATGTGCAAGTGTTGATCGTCGATGTCGAACTCGGCCTGGAACGCCCGGCATTGTTCGCGATACCGCGCTTCGATGGTTTCGCTGAGTTGGAAGGTGGGGTCTGCCGACGACAGCATCGGCGACGGATGGGCGCTGATCACGTGCAGGCGGGCCTTGGCCAGGCTGGCGATGTCGTAGCCATGATCGATGATGATGTTGTGCAGGTGCCGGTGCTCCAGGTCGGTATTGCCGACATCGATGGCCGCCAGAACCACCCCGTCCTTCCACGGTTGGGCAGTTTTCACCAGCAGCACCGGGCACGGGCAGTGCCGCAACAGTTTCCAGTCCGCCGGCGTGAGCAGGGCTTTTTTCAGCGGGCTGTCGGGGAAGTGCTGCTTGATCACCAGGCCGCAACCTTCAGCCTGCTGCACATCGATGATGGTTTCATGCAGGCTTTCATTCCACGCCTGCTCGGTGGTGACGCTGTAGCCATCCGCCAACAGCGCCGCCTTGAGCACGCCGAGCATGCCGCCATGGTCGTGCTTGCGGTCGCATACCAGCAGATGCAGATGCGCCTGGGTCACGCCGGCAATCAGTTTTGCGCGTTTGAGCGCGAGGCTTTCCGAGTGTTCGGGCTCGATGACCACCAGGATGCTGCGGATGGCTTGCATGATCGGGTTCTCCGGGAGATGGAAAAATGCTGCGTGGGACAACTATAGTTGCTGCTCATGCGCCTGCGACTTGATGCATATCAACGCTGGCGACTGGTGGTCTGCGGACAGGCCGGTATAATCGGCGCCCTTCGCTCGAACACCTTTACCGTGAGCCCCATGATCCTTCCCGAAATCCACGAATTCCTTGGCTGCCGCACACCTGACGCCTGGGTCCAGGCGGCACTGGCCGATCAGGAAACCCTGCTGATCGACCACAAGAACTGCGAGTTCAAGGCCGCCAGCACCGCGCTGAGCCTGATTGCCAAGTACCATTCCCACGTCGACCTGATCAACCTCATGTCGCGCCTGGCCCGGGAAGAGCTGGTGCACCATGAACAGGTCATGCGCTTGATGAAGAAGCGCAAGATCGAGCTGCGCCAACTGTCGGCCGGGCGTTACGCCTCGGGCCTGCGCAAGGTGGTGCGTAGCCATGAGCCGGTAAAACTGGTGGATACCCTGGTGGTCGGCGCGTTCATCGAAGCCCGCAGTTGTGAGCGTTTTGAAGCCCTGGTGCCACATCTGGACGAAGAATTGGGCAAGTTCTATTTCGGCCTGCTCAAAAGCGAGGCCCGGCATTTCCAGGGTTATTTGAAACTGGCTTACCAGTATGGGGATGCGAAAGATGTTGCCCAGGTGATCGACCGGGTGCGTGCGGCCGAGCAGGAGCTGATCGAATCACCGGACGTGGAATTCCGTTTCCACAGCGGCATCCCAACCGCCGCATAACCCCCGTATGAACGAGGCTTTCCCATGATGACGCCCGCTAAATCGCCATCGCGGGCAAGCCATGCTCCTGCAAAAAACGTCATCCGCAAGGCAGTAGAACCGCTTCACCACAGAGACTGTGACTACTTTTCCAGACCGAGGCGTATATGCCAATCGGCAATGGACTCCTCGGGGTAGACCTCGAACTGCTGGTCCTTGGGTTTCACCTCAACCTCCACCCACGACGCTTTCGAACCCAGCATCAAATGCGTGTGCTCCGGTGGCACCGGCAGCGCGGTGTCGATGGCCGAGGCAAACGGATGAATCAACTCCGGCCATTGCGGGCTGAACAGCCACAACCCAGTCCCGCAAACAGAACAGAAATGCCGCTCGGCGGTGCTGTTATGGGCGCGTTTATCACCCTCGTCCTTGAGCCGCGCATGGTAGATCGCGATGTGCTTGCGCCCGCGCACCTTCAGGCTGCGGGCGTCGCCACTGAGGTTGATCGCATAACCGCCGCCGCCCTGGGTCTTGCGGCAGATCGAGCAGTAGCAACGCTGGTAAGGGTAGGGATGAGCGCTGGTGAGGCTGAACGACACCGCGCCGCAATGGCATGAACCTTCGAGCTGCATGAGGACCTCCGACTGTTCTCGAATCGATTCAAGACAGCCTAGACCCTTAGCGACTGTCGACCGGCACCAGAATCGCGTCGCCGGTCGCCACCAGTTTTAACTCGTCACCGGTTTGCGCGAACAACTCGGCGCGGGCGAACACCTGCTTCTTCCCGGCCTTCACCACCTGCCCCTTGGCGATGAACACTTCACCGACAGCGGGTGCCAGGCAGTTGACTGAAAAATGCGACGCCAGCACGTTGCCGGCGACCGTCCCGGCGGCAAAACCGCAGGCGGTGTCGAGCAACGCGGCGATCAGGCCGGCATGCAGGAAGCCGGCGTACTGCGCCATGTCGGTTTCGCGAAAAACCAGGGTAAGTTCGGCTTCACCGCTTTGGGCGTAGGTGACTTCGAAGCCGGCCCAGCGGTTGAAGGCTGAGGTTGAGTTGATCTGTTTGAGTGCGTTGAGCATGGCGAATCCCTCCGGTTGAGGGATCAACATGCGCCGGGTTTGGGGGAAGTCATGGTGGATAAAGGAGGGTGATGGGCGGGCGGAGTTGCGGTGAATGGACTGCTGCCAAAGGTACTGCTGCATATAGGTGGTGTAGGTGTAGAACGCCTGTAGGAGCTGCCGAAGGCTGCGATCTTTTGATCTTTTTTTGGCGCGGCGGCTTAAGATCAAGATCAAAAGATCGCAGCCTTCGGCAGCTCCTGCGAGGCGTGTGCCAGTTACCGCGTGCGACTTTGACCGGATTTGCACACTCATCCAGCACTCAAACTTGTACAACGCCGCCCGGTGCGAGCCCGAACCGAACGGAAACCCCCGTACGAACCGCCTTCAATTCGGGATAGCCTGGACAATCTTTGACCAGGGAATCACGCATGACCTGCCGCGCACTTTCCGGTATTTCAATCCAGCCTTGATAGGTTTGCGGTTCGACAACCGATTGCCAGCGCACATAGATGCGCACCGGCAGTTTGGCATCCAGTACTTTCCTGTAGTTTCCCCAACTGTTCGGGCCCAGCCACGGGCCAGCTCAGTGCCATTTTTCCCTCCGCCGGCAGCGCCTCCACTGCCAATCCGACGATACAGGTTCCCATCGACATCGACGGTAGCGCTGTCCTCAACCCAGCCTTCCATCGAATAAGGCGTGACAAAGCCTATTTCCCAGGGCACAGCGTCGGGATCTGAGTGCCCCCAGGACTGGCCCGAGGTCTGGCAGCCGCTCAGTAACAAGGCTCCCAACAAAATCCATAGTGTTCTCATAATCGTGACTCCTAGTCGGGGACATGGGGATGCTGCACGCGGATCCCATCCGTGGTAGGTGCATTAATGAGCTGTGGGGATGGAACCCATCATCGGATAGCGAAAGCCCGCCGAGTGGCGAGCTAAACCTACGACGATCTACCAGCTGCCGTAGGGAATGCCATATTGTTCGATGTAACGTTTGGAGGCTTCCTGCATGGGGGGATATCCAGATCGTCCAAGATCAGGCCCCTTTGGCTCTATCTCAGCCTGACCGCGTGCGACTTTGACCGGATGCATACACTCATCAAGTACCCAGATTTGCACAACGCCGCCAGGTGCTAGGCCGAGCATTACAGAAGCAATCTTTAATATCGAGGCCGTCTCGGGGAATTGTTGGCAATCCTTGCGCAACGCCGCGCGCATGACCTGCCGCGCACTTTCCGGTATCTCAATCCAGCCTTGATAGGTTTGCGGTTCGACCACCGATTGCCAGCGCACGTAAA
>NZ_JAEKEG010000104.1 GCF_016651255.1 Pseudomonas sp. TH10 | reverse complement strand
CCTGGACACCCAGCTCAATGACATCCCCGAGTACGACCATCACGACCCGGCAGCGTCCCTGGTCAAGCTCGACGAGATGATCCGGGTGCTGCTCGACAATGTCGTGCCGAACCAGTGCGTGGTGATCAACCTGACCCAGACCAAGCCGTCGTACTGGCAGGGGCAGTTGCTCGACCCGCGCCTGGCCGATGCCGATTTCTATATTTCGGTGCACGCCGACATGCCCGGTTCCAGCCTGCTGGAACTGGTGCCGCGGGCGTTCAAGGTGGGCTCGCCGGAAGACATCGAAGTGGTGGTCAACAGCGCCATGCCCGGCGTCACCCTCAACCACTCGACGCGCCTGCCGAATGCGATTCCTGTGCGCCTGGACAACCACTATTTCTCCATCGAGCCCCATGGCCGCGTGTACGAACGAATGATGAGCGCCCAGGCCATCTCGTTCTACGCACCCAGCGCCTTTACCAATCTCAAGCTTGAACTGATGGCGGTACTCAAATGACTGAAGCCGTAATGCAAGGCGCCGTGGCAGCCGCCACCGACAAACCGGTGCTCAAGGACCTGGTGCAAGACTTCATCAGCATGGCGCTGATCGTGCGCAAGGGCCGTCAGGTGACGTCGGTCACCGCCTTCGAGGCCAGCGTCGACACCTTCTTCGCCACCCTGGAGCGCGAAGCCCGCAGCGCCGACTACAGCGTTGAACAGGTCAAGGACACCCAGTACGCCCTGTGCGCATTCCTTGACGAAAGCGTGCTGCGCGCCGAAGACAAAGACAACCCGCTGCGTCGCCACTTCGAGCTGCAGCCGTTGCAGTTCCGCTATTTCTGGCGTGCACCTGGCCGGCCAGGGTTTCTTCGAGAAGATCGATTCGCTGCGCAGCGACGTCAAGCAGAACCTCGACGTGCTCGAGGTGTATCACCTGTGCCTGGCACTGGGTTTCGAGGGCAAATTCGCCGCCGGCGAGAAAGACCAACTGCGCTACCTGGCCAACACCCTGGGCCAGGACATCGCGCGCTACCGCAAGAGCCCCAAAGCCCTGTCGCCGGATTGGGCCCTGCCTGACCAGGTGTCGCAGATGCTGCGCTACGAAGTGCCTGTCTGGGTCTACCTGGCCCTGATCGCGCTGGTCTGCGTCGGGGTTTACCTGACGCTGGACTGGCTGTTGGCCAAGGACGTCGCCGCTTTGTCCGAACAAATCAGCCAGCTGTTCAGTGCCTGAATCCAGGTCAGGTAATCGAGTCAGGAAGACATGAAGACACTATTGCGTTTGTTGAAAAGTTTTTGGTTTGTGATTCCAGTCCTGTGGCTGGCGAGCCTGGCTGTCTGCTGGTTCGTGGCGCCGCACGTGATCTGGCTGCGCGGTTATGCCCTGGAGGCGATGGCGATCATCAGCGCCTTCTATCTGTTGCTGATCGTGCTGCGCCAATACCAGCGCATCCGCGCCGAGCACAACCTTGAGCACTTGGTGCAACTTGAAGTCGATCGCTCGCTCAAGTCCACCGGCGAATTCCGCGACCAGCAAGTGCTGCGCGAACGCCTCAAGCACGCCATCGCGATGCTGCGCGACCGACCGCTCAGCCGGGGTGGCGGCTCATCGGCGCTGTCCGACCTGCCGTGGTACCTGGTCATCGGCATGTCCGGCGCCGGCAAGACCTCGCTGCTGACCCGCTCCGGCCTGTCCGCAAGCATTGCCAACAGCGCCAACGACACCCAGAGCGGCACCCAGCATTGCGACTGGTACTTCAGCCCCGAAGCGGTGTTGATCGACACGGCCGGGCGTTACCTGCGCGACGACCAGTCCGCCAGCGAATTCGCCGCCTTCCTGCGCATGCTGAAAAAGCAGCGCAGCAAGGCCGCCGTCAACGGCCTGGTACTGGTGGTGAGCCTGTCGGAATTACTGGCATCCAGCGCTGCCGAGCGTCACACGCTGGCGGCGCAATTGGTCTCGCGCATCGAGGAATACACCGATTGCCTGGACGCCAACCCGCCGATCTATCTGATGCTGAGCAAGACCGACCAACTGCCAGGTTTCAGCCAGGCCTTCGAAGGCCTGGACCTCAACGAGCGCCAGCAACCCCTGGGCATGACCTTCGGCCTGTCGGAGATCCGCAACCAGGGCCTGCGTCCGGTGCTGGATGCCAAGCTGGCCAACCTGCACAGCCACATCCGCCGTCACGTCGACGCGCAGATGATTGCCCTGGGTGCCGATGCCAACAGCGCGCTGCTGAATTTCCCGAACTATTTCTCCGAGCTGTCAGCGGTGCTGGAGCAGTTCCTCCAGCACTTCGCCGACCACCGTCACGCCGGCGCGCCCCTGCTGCTGCGCGGCCTGTATTTCACCAGCGCACTGCAGACCGACCAGCAACTGAGCCAGGTGTATGAAGACGACCTCGCCGAGTCGTTCGCCCTGCAACCGCATGCCGGGCAGGACGCGGACAGCGAAGGCAGGAAAATCAGCGACCGCAGCTACTTCATCACCGATACCTTCCGCCGGGTCATTTTCCCCGACCGCGACCTGACGTTGTACCAGTCGCGCCAGGGCCACAATAAATCCCTGAGCCCTGTGCTGCTTGGCGTGGCGCTGTTGGCCGGGCTGGGGTTCATTGGCTGGCAGGCACTGTCGTACCAGAACAACCGCCAGTGGCTGGCTTCCTTGCGCGATCAGTTGAATCAGCTGCAGCAGTCCCCGGACCGTGTGCAATTGCTCGCCTCGGGCCAGGGCCTGGAATTGCTGCGCAATCAGCTCAGCGCCATCGAGAAACACCGCGCCCAGGGCGTGCCGCTGCAACTGAGTGCCGGCCTGTACCGTGGCGATGACATCTACCAGGTCGCGCAAAATGCCTATCTGCAGCAACTGCGCACCCAGGCACTGGAACCGGTGACCTTGCAGTTGCAATTGCAGATGCGCGCATTCAACGAATTCGCCAGGACCATGGACCCGCAAAACGCCCTCGCAGCCGCACCGGCCAAGGCCGGCAACACCAAAGCCAAGGCGCAGTCCCAGGGCTTGAAACTGCCCACCCGCCTGAGCAGCGTGCCGCGCAGTGCCGGTGAAGTCAGCAGTCGCCTGAGCGGCAGCGCCAGAGCGGTTGCGACCAAGGCGCGGGGCGATGCGATAAACAGCCTGCGCAACCCGGCCACCGCCAGCGATGCCGCCGATCTGTCGGCGACGACCGGTGGGCTGTCGTTGTCCGAGGAAATGCTCGGGCGCCTGGACGAGCGTCAGGTCGAGTCGATCATCGAATCCTATAACGCGCTGAAGCTGTACCTGATGCTGACCCAGCCGGACTCCCATCCGGAGCCGGAGTTCGTCGGGGCTGCTTTCCCGGTCGCCTGGGCCAATACCGCGACGGCACAGAACCCGGTGAGCACCGAGGTGATCCAGGACAACGCGCCGGTTTACGTCCAGCTGCTGAAAAACCGCCAGGCGCCTACCCTGCCGCGCAACGAACAGTTAATCAGCGAAACCCGCAACAGCTTGAAGTCATTCATGATCTCCAGCTCCCTGGTGGACCGCGAATACCTGCGCCTGCAACTGGAATCCAGCCGTCAGTTCCCGGCCGTGGGCCTGAGCGACCTGGTGCCCTTGCCCGGTCGTCAATTGCTCTACGGCAGCGAGGCCGTGCCGGCAATTTTCACCCGCCAGGGCTGGGAGCAGTTCGTCAAGCCAGAGCTGATCAAGCTGGTCTCGGGCAACCTGCGCAACGAATCGGACTGGGTCCTCGACGGTGAAGGCGGCGACAGCCTGGTGCAGAAAGCCAACTTCATCCGCGAGTTCATGACGCGCTACAAGCGCGACTACACCCAGGCCTGGTACGGCTTCGTCGACAGCGTCGGCGTGCGCCATTTCACCGACATGGCCAACGCCACCCAGCAACTGTCGCTGCTCAGCGACGTGCAGAATTCGCCGGTGAAAAACCTGCTGGCGGCGGTCAACGACAACACCCAATGGGACGTGCCGGCACCGCGCACCACCGAGCAACCGGGGATCAAGCGCGATGACGGTTTCTGGGGCAAGGTCTCGGGCATTTTCGATGGCCAGGACACTTCACCCAACGCGCTGATTTCACCGCTGCCAGCTGTGGATGATGGCAGCCTGGCCAAGCGCTTCGAGCCGGTATCGCGAGTGTTCGCGGTGCAGAACGCCGAAGGCGCCGACAGCACCATCATGGATCGCTACCTGGCGGCGCTGCGCAAGCTCAAGGTGCGGATGAACAACATCCAGCGCTCCCAGGACGTGGGTAAAAGCAGCAAGCAGCTGATCAGCGAGACCCTGGAAGGCCAGCCGAGCGAAGTCACCAGCGTGCGCAACTACGTCGAGACCACGGTGGATACCAGCCAGGGTGGCTTGTCGAGTTCGCTGCAAGGGCTGTTCAGCCTGCCGATCCAGTTCGCCTGGGAGACCCTGCGCGACCCGGCCGGCGAACAGATCGCCAAGGCCTGGGCGCAACAGATTGCCAAGCCCTGGGAACAGGTCATGGCGCACCGCTTCCCCGATTGCCGCTGGCAGTCGCAACGAAGCGTCGGTGAAGGACCTGCAGCGTTTCGTCGACCCCGAGTCCGGCCTGCTGCCGAACTTCAAGCGCAACGAAATCGGCAACCTGTCCGGCGGTGAGGGCCTGGGCATGAGCAGCGCGAGCAAATCGGCGCCGCTGGTCAACCCGAACATGGTCAACAGCATCGACAAGGCCAGCTCCCTGGGCCAGGTGATCGCCAGCCTGTCGGACCGCGAGAACGGCTTTGAAATCATGCTGGAACCTTCGGCTTACTTCACCGACATCATCTTCACCCTCGATGGCCAGGTGCAGCATTACCGCAATGGCAAGACCAGCTGGAGCCGCTTCTCCTGGCCCGGCACCACCACCGCTCCGGGGGCACGCATGGACGTGGTGACCCTGACCGGCGAACGCATCACCGTGTTCGACTACCCTGGGCGCTGGGGCCTGCTGCGCATGAACGACAGTGCGCGGGTCAGTGACCTGGACGGCATCCAGCAACGCTTCAGCTGGAACACCGCCAGTGGCCAGGTCAGCCTCGCCGTGCGCAACTATGGCGGCGTCAAGCTGACTGACCTGGCCAACGTCAAGGCCTTGAGTTCGCTCAATGCGGCCGGCGGGCGGGTCCAGTGAGCAGGCTGGCACTGAACCCAGGGCGCGGCCAATGATTGGCTGCTTCGGCAAGGTGCCCGCGAGCCCGGACTTCGTCAGCCTGCACGGCGCGGCAGACGACGTCTGCGAGTTCGATGGCTGGCTGCAAGGCGCCCTCGCGGCCCTGCAGCATCGCGAAGACTGGCGCAGCCTGTTCGACGCCTTGCCGCTGTGCTTTTTCAGCTACCGCGCACGCAGCGGCAACTGGCTGCTGGGCGGGCTGATCAGCTCGATGGACGCCAGCCAGCGGCGCTACCCGTTCTTCATTTTCCAGACAGTCAAAGCCGCTGAAGCCGAGCCCTTCGTCAACCCGTTCACGTTGGGCGAGCTGTTCAGCGCGCAGATCAAGCCGTTGCTGCACATGGCGGCGCAGGGCGAAAGCACCGCGGTGCTGTTCGAACGCATCAAGGCCCTGCGCCCGCTGCAGGCCCAGGACTTCGACCTGTTCCGCCGGGTGCACGGCAAATTCCTGGTGAACTTCAACCTGCGCGACATTGCTACTGCACTGGAAGGCTCGTACCCGGAGTTCGTCACCAATGCCGTGCTGACCCGTCTGCAAGCCTTGCACAGCCCCCTGCGACACGGCACGCCGATCGGCATCACTCTGCCCTTGCCGGCGGAGCGCGGCTTGAAGAACCCGACCGCCGATCTTTGGCTCACCTGGCTCACGCGCATGACGCCGGGCAAGGCCGTGCCGCAGGTGAGCCTGCTGGCGGACGACTTCATGCGCCCGCGCCTGATCTGCTTTGCCTCACGCACCACCAGCAACGCCTACCGCGTACTCACCGGCAGCGGCGACCGCGCGCAGAGCTATGACGTGCTGGCGTCCTTCGATGCCTTTGACGAGCACCACCTTGCACCCGCTTTTCCCGCAATCGACCGTCCCCTTGATGACGCCATCGACCGTTTTGTCGATGCCCTGGATTCGAAGTCTGTATGAACAAGATCAAGTATTACTTCCTGCGGTATCAACCCTACATTCTGGGGATCGCCTTCTTTCTCTCGATCTTCGTGGTCTGGGGCATCGGTCGGGCGTTGGGCTTCAGTTCGCTGAACAGCTTGCTGACCGGCATTGGCGTGTTCCTGCTGCTGGCGTGCGGCTACGTGCTGCTGCTCTATCGCGGGGTGTCGCGGCATCACAACCTTGAAGGGCTGCTGCGCGATGACGCCGACCAGGCCGTGTTGAACGCCAGCCCGGGGGATCGCGAGGAAGTCAGCCTGCTGCGCGAACGCCTGCTGCAAAGCATCGAGCGCCTGCACAACAACAAGCCCCGGGGCAGCAACCCCAAAGACGCGTTGTACGCCCTGCCCTGGTACCTGGTGATCGGCCAGCCAGCGGCCGGCAAGAGCACCATGCTCTATCAGTCGGGCTTGAACTTCCCCTACGCCGAACGCGAAGGCGCCCGGGTTGCCGGATTGGGTGGCACACGCAATTGCGACTGGTTTTTCAGCTCCGAAGCCGTGCTGCTGGACACCGCCGGACGCTACATGAACAACCAGGAAGAAGCCGGCAAGTGGCGCGCTTTCCTGCAACTGCTGCGTCAGCATCGCCAGCGCCGGCCGCTCAACGGTTTGATCGTCACCGTGAGCATCCACGACATCCTGCAAGCGTCCCTCGACGACCAGGAACGCATCGCCAAGCGCCTGCGCGAACGCATCCAGGAAACCCACGCGCTGCTGGAAGTGCGCCTGCCGGTGTACCTGGTGTTCACCAAGTGCGACCTGGTGCCGGGTTTTGCGCCCTTCTACCGCCAGCTGGATGAAGCGGCCCGCGGTGAGGTGATGGGCAAGACCTTTGCCCACAAGGGGTATGAACAGGCGGACTGGGGTCGGCAATTTGGCGTGGCGATGGACGAGCTGGTTGCCTACTGGCAGCAGGTGGCGAGCCGGCAACTGGTGACCCAGGACATTCAGATCACCCGCCAGGATTCGGCGGTGTACCGCTTCCCGCTGGAACTGGCGGCGCTGAAACCGCGCCTGCAATTGTTCGTCGACGCCCTGCTGCGCGCTAACCCGTACCAGAAGGCCGAACTGCTGCGCGGCTTCTATTTCACCAGTGCCCTGGACGCCGACCAGCCAGAGCTGGGGGCCACGCCCGCCAGGTCACCGAGCGCTTCTCCCTGGAGAACGACCAGGCGAGCGTCGGCGGTGACGCGCAGCCACGCCCGCTATTTATCAATAGCCTGTTCCGCAAAGTGATCATCCCCGACCAGCATCTGGTGGCGCTGTACACCACCAACCATCGCGAACGCCGGCGCAAAGCGGCGTGGATAGGTGGCGCCGGTGTGCTGGCGATGCTGCTGTGCGGCCTGCTGGGCTGGTCTTATGTGAACAACCGCGACACCGTGCAGGGCATCTCGACGGAACTGGCCCAGGCGGCGTCTGCTGACGCGGCGGCGACAGGCCAATACACCGAGTGGCAAACCCTGGACCGCATGCGCTTCTGGACCGCCCACTACTGCGCCCGGCATCACCAGGACGGTGTGCCGCTGCGCATGCGCCTGGGGTTGTACCAGGGCTACAAAGTCGAGCCGCTGCTGCGCAGCGAGTATTTCAGCCGCCTGGAAAGCGTGATGCTCAAGCCAACGGCGGACAACCTGACCCGATCGCTGTACCTGCTGACCACCCTCAAGGTGTATCAACGCAACACTCAGCAACTGTTACCCGTGACCGGCGTCGACAGCGTAGAACCCAAGGCCCTGCCCAACGACAACCGCGCGCAGTCCATCGCCGCCTTCGGCAAGACCACCCTGGACACCTATGTGATGCTCTCCCGGGCCCAGCGCGAGAAGGCTGACCCGGCGTTCCTCAAGGCGAAAATCCCGGACTACTGGTACCCGGCGATTGCCCGCCAGACCGGCCAGACTATCGGTGCCGCCAACGGTGATCCGGGGACTCATCAGGACTACGAGTACGCCAGCCGGCAGATCAATTTCTACAGCGACCAGATCCACGAGCAGGACGTGCCGCGCATCCTTGACAACGCGTTCCTCACCTCCAGTTCGCGCAACTACATCAACAGCCTGCTGAGCCAGTCGCTGCGCTCGATCGAGACCATCACCCTGGAGTCGGACACCCTGTTCGCCTTTGGCCGCGCGGACTTCCAGAGCCTGAAAACCGCAGGGCAAAGCCAGCTCAGCGCCATCGCCGGCAAGCTGCTCAACACCCCGGACATCGGCAAGATCATCATCGCCGGGCACGCCGACCAACTGGGCGACCTGCAGGGCAACTTGCAGGTATCCAGGCAGCGCGCGCAGACCATCAAGACCTATCTGGTGGGCAAAGGCGTCCCCGGCGAGCTGGTCGAAGCCGTCGGCGAAGGCAGCACCAAGCCCCTGGTCAAGTGCGACATGACGCAACCCCGGGCGCAGCTGATTCAGTGCCTGGAGCCTAACCGCCGGGTGGAAATCGAAGTGCGGGCGATCAACTGATCGCGCGCCGCCAGAGCAAGAAAAATCGTTGCCCGGGTCGACTCGATACACGAGCCGGGCAACGGTAAGACACCTCTCTTGAGCGTATTCAAAGAGGTTAAAACGAAGGGCTGCCGACTGCTCGCAGCGGCACCCTTAAATGAAGGTAAGGAGAAATTAGAAATGGCATTTGACGCATACATCCAGATCGAAGGCATTCCAGGCGAAGTACTGGACGAAAAGCACAAGGATTGGATCGAAGTGCTGGGCTATGAGTTTGGCGCGACCCAGGCCACCTCCGCGACGGCAAGTTCTTCGGGCGGTGCTTCTTCGGAACGCGTGGTGTTGAGCAACTTCACCATCCGCAAAGCTGCCGATAAAGCCACTGCCAAGCTGTTTGAAGCGTGCTGCAAAGGCACCCACATCGCCAAGATCCAGCTGAACGTGAACCGCGCCGGTGGCGACAAGGTGACCTATCTCACCTACAACCTCGAAGAAGTAGTAGTGGCTTCCGTCAATACCGTTGCTGGCGGTAGCAAGGGCGGCAAGGACGAAGCGGAAAGCGATCTGCCTGTCGAAGAAATCAGCTTCAACTTCGCGCGCATCAAGACCACCTACACCCAGCAGAGCCGTGCCGATGGCCAGGGCGGCGGCAACGTCACCGGCGGTTGGGACCGCACCGCGAACAAGGTGTTCGCTTAAGTCTGCAGCACTAGCGGGCCGTGCGAGCGGCCCGCCTTAAGCACTGCGCCTGTGGTCCGGGCGCGGTGTTCTTTTATCCTGATCAGAGTTGCCTATGTCTGAATTTCTCAACGACCTTTCCCTGGCCGAACTGACAGCGCCCATCAATGAGGGGAGCGGTGAAGACCTGAGCTTTTCCACCTTGTTTGACCAGGTGAAAGAAGCGCGTCGAGCAGACCCCGATTATCTCACCCAGGGTGATTGGCAAACCGACCTCAAATCTTCGGATTGGGACCTGACCATCACCTTGGCCGCACAGGGCCTGGCTCGCCAGAGCAAGGACCTGATGCTGGTCGCCTGGCTCAGTGAAGGCCTGGCGCACAAGTACCATTTTGTCGGTATCACCTTTGGCCTGACGCTGGCCGAGCGCATCCTGGATACGTTCTGGGCAGACCTGTTCCCTTCGCTGGAAGACGGCCTCGACGAACGCGCCGCACGTCTGGCGTGGTTAAAAGCCTCGCTGGCGGACGTCGTCGGCGGTTTGCCAATCACCCAGGGCCAGCAGTTCGGCCTGCTGCGTTACGACGAATCCCGGCACATCGAAAACCTCGCGCTGCAAAATCCCCAGGCCATGCGTGCCGCAATTGATGAAGGCAAGATCAACGCCGAGGTGTTCCAGCGTTCGGTGGTGCTGACCGACTCCGACCACCTGCGCCTCAAGGCCGGCGAAATCGCCGCCAGCCTGGGCGCTTGCCAGCAATTGCAGAGCACCGCAGACCGGCTGTTTGGCGCTGATGCCCCGAGTTTCGCCGCGCTGACGGACGTACTGACCCGTGCCGGGCAACTGGCCGAGAAACTGCTCAAGGACCGCGGCATCGAGCTGCATCCCGCCCCCGTTGCGCCCGTCCAGCCAAGCGTTGTCGACCAAACCGCAGGTGCCGCCATGACCCAGCCCCAGCCAGATCCCTCATCCATCCCCCTGCGCACCACCCCACTGACCCGCGACGAGGCCTTCACCCAACTGGCGGGCATCGCCCAGTTCTTCAAACAGACCGAACCCCAAAGCCCGGTGCCGTACCTGATCGAACGCGCGATCAAATGGGGCAACATGCCGCTTGAGGGCTGGCTGAATGATGTGATCAAGGACAGCAACGTCGTGGACAGCATCCGTGATGTGCTGGGGACGAAGGAATCGAAAAGCTGATAGCCCCGATCAACTGTAGGAGCTTTGCTCCTACCGTGAATGCTCAAGCATCCCCCCGCAAATCCCTGCACCACCGAAAAGAAAGGGAACTGGCGATAAGCCATTAGAGTCGTAATGGCTTCGCCTGGAGAATCGGATGCGCCCCCTGCACTTTCAAATCACTTACCGCTTGAACGACGCTCGACAGGTCTTTGTCCAGCCCGATTCACACATGACCGATGCCGATGCCTGGTATTACGCCTGCCTGCACGCGGGTGTCGGCTTGGCCTATGGCGAGGATCCGGCGCAACAGGGTCTGGCTGAACTGCGGGCGCAGGCGCAGAAATGCGGGCTGACCGACGTCAGGTGGGAGGCGCTGCCGTGAGGGTGACAGCGGTGCGGTCAAATCGCAGGCAAAAAAAATCCCAAGCAGCTGATGGAAGCTTGGGATTTAAAAATGCATAAACCGTGGTGGTGAACGCGGGGTGAATGTTACTTAATATTTCCCACTGTAACAAGATGTTTTAATTAACCATAGAGTTACTAAGGGTTATAAGCCCTTATATATCCACATGTTTTTTAAGGATGCGTTACATGAACCAGCGATATTCCCGCGCGCTGATTTCGTTCATGAATGCCAAGTAATCCTGCCGTTTGTTCTCGCAATACACGTCCACAAACTCCGCACCCAGGCTTTCGCGAAGAGGCGCATAGCCTTGCATGGCCTGCACCGCCTCGAGCATCTGCGTCGGGAATGCGATGCCGCTGCTGCGATCTTCGTTTAACGGAGTGATCGGTTCCTGGCCCGCTTCCAGCCCTTGCTCCAGACCCACCAAAATCGCCGCAAGCACCAGGTAAGGGTTGGCATCGGCACCCGACAAACGGTGTTCAATGCGCAGGTTTTTCAAGTCTGAATCAGGCACCCGCAAACAGGCATCGCGATCTTCAAAGCCCCAACTCGCTCGAGTGGCGGTGTTCACCGTGCCACTCAAGCGCCGCATGGCATTGTGGTTCGGGGCGAAGATGGGCATGCAGTGGGGCAACACTTCAAGGCAGCCCGCCACGGCGTGCCGCAAGGGTCGCTGTTCATTGGCTGCCAGCAGATTGTTCCCGTCATTATCGTAAAGACTCACATGCACGTGCATGCCGCTGCCGGGGTGCTGCACATAGGGTTTGGCCATGAAACTGGCGCGGTAATTATGCTTGAGGGCCACGCCTCGGCTGCTTCGACAGAACAATGCGGCCCAGTCTGCGGCGCGCAGGCCATCGTCGAGGTGACCGAAGTTGATCTCGAATTGCCCGGGCCCCAGCTCCGCCGTGATCACCGTGGTCGTCGATGCCTTGCTCCCGCGCAGTCTCGACCATGTCATCCAGCACCGGTTGAAAAGCGCGACAGCCGCTCGATGTGCATGTTCGGCTGATCATCGGGATCGTCGGTCAGCGGATCGCGGGGGAACTGCGGCAGGCCATCGCGCAGTTGGCGATCGAACAGGTAGAACTCCAGCTCGAACGCGACCACCGGGAAGATGCCTTTGCGGTTCGAAGCGTTGAGTACCTGCGCAAGGACTTCACGCGGTTCGAATTCGATCGGTTTTTCGGTGCCGTCCGAGGTGATCAGCATCTGCCCCAGCGGCTGCGCTTCCCAGGTCACCGGCTTCAAGGTGCCGGGCACCAAGCGGCGCACGACGTCCGGGTCGCCATCGTTGAAGCAGTAATCGCCAATCTCGAACAAACCGCCCTGCACACCCAGCAACACGCAGTTTTGCGGCAGTTTGAGGGCGCTGCCAGCGGCGACCTTTTCGAGCATGTCCACAGGATAACGCTTGCCGTAGAAGTGCCCCGGAATGTCCAGGAGATCAGGTCGACGCAACGCACCTCAGGGAAGTGCTGGCGAAACGCCCGCACTTCAGCGACCAGGTCAGCGCAGACAGCGTCCATCGTGTTCATCCTTGTTTGTTATCAGGTGTAAACCCAGAGCACGCGGGTTGAGGTTGCTCGGTGAGATTGCCGTAGCGGCAATGGGTGTGACTGGCCAACTGGAAGCTGTCGCCGGCTTCGCAACGTGACCGGTTGATCGTCATCGCAGCCACAGCGTCAGCTCGCCTTCGAGCACGTAGCCACCCTGCTCCGAGCTGTCGTTCATGTGCCGGTCGCCGCTGCTTGCCCCTGGCTTCGCAGCCGGCTTTCGAGCATCGAGAACGAGGCGCGCATTTGCGGCGAGACCAGGATGTCGGTGATGCCATCGGCGTAATACAGCGTGCGGCGCTCGTCCGGGCGGGTGACCCAGGGCAGCGCCATGGGGTTTGGGCAGGCTGTAGAAGTAGGTGGTGGGCACGCCGAGGGTTTCGCTGATGCGCGCGTCAGGTCTGCCACCGTCGGCCGGGACAACCCGCGCTCGACCTGGGAGAGAAAACCCACCGAGCGGCCGATTTTGTCCGCCAGCTCCTTGAGCGTGTATTTTTTGTGTTTGCGCAGGTCCTGGATCAGGATCGCCAGCGCCGATATTTCTTCTTGCATGTCCATCAGAAGGCTCCGGAAATTGTGCGGTTTCAAAGACTGTCGCGCAGTCGATACCAGGCCTTGCCCACGGCTTCGAGCGGCGCGGCGAGGTATTTGCCCCCGGGGAAACGGCTCGTTGACCAGACCCTGGTACAGCGCAAGGTCATCCGGCTGGCCGAGTATCGCGTCGGCTACCGCACGGGCGGCGGCCAGCGTCGGCAGCACGCCGTGGCCGGAGTAGCCTTGCAGCCAGTAACGATTGCCCTCGCCGCCAACGTCCGGCGTGCGATTGAGAGTCAGATCGATGTGCCCGCCCCAGGCAAACTCCAGATCGACGCCTTTGAGCTGCGGGAACACCCGTTCAAGAAACGGCCGGGTTGCCGCCGCGATGTCCTTGGGCATGCCGCCCAAGTAAGTGCAGCCGCCGCCAAACAGCAAACGGTTATCCGGGGTGCGGCGGAAGTAATCGAGGACGAACTGGTTGTCGGTCACGCACACATTGCGCGGCAGCAGTGCAATCGCCTGCTGCTCCGCCAGCGGTGCGGTAGCCACCTGATAGGTGCCGACCGGCAGCACACAACTCGACAGTTGCGGGTCCAGTTGATCCAGGTACGCATTGCACGCCAGCACCAGTACATCCGCGCGAATGCGCCCACGCTCGGTGGTGACCACATACCCGCCGCGTTCCTGGCAATAATCCAGCGCCTTGCTCTGTTCATGGATACGGCCGCCGGCTCGCTCGATGGCGGCGGCCAGGCCGAGTGCCAGTTTCAGCGGGTTGAGGTGCCCGCCTTCGGGGTCGAACAGCCCGGCCTGGTAACGGTCACTCGCCACCCAGTTCGGCAACTCCGCCCGGGAATGAACTGCAAGGCGTCGTGTCCCCACTTGTGGCTGGCCTCGTGTTGCCACTGCGTGAGCAGGCTGACCCGTCGCGGCATCACTGAGGTCCAGAGATGGCCGGGGCGGTAATCGCAGTCGAAATAATGTCGCCCGGGCAGGTCCCGCAGTTCCCTCGCCGCCCAGCGCATGCTGTCCCACAGGCGCCGCGCCCGCTCGTACCCCAAAGCGGCCTCCAGCGGCGGCATGTCGCAAGACCAGCCAAGAATGGCCTGCCCGCCATTGCGCCCGGACGCCGCCCACGCCACCCGACTGGCTTCCAGCAAAGTCACGCGTTTGCCGGCGAGCGCCAGGCGCAAGGCCGTGTGCAACCCGCTGAACCCCGCCCCGATGATCAGCACCTCGGTGTCCTGCTCGCCCACCAGCGGGTCGCGCTCTACCAGCCGATCGGCGCAGGTGTGGGCGTAATAGCTGGGGACATGCTGGGGGATTGGTGGAACATGCGGGCCTCATGAAATTTTATTATTTAAATTTCATGAAAATTTACAGAGATTATTTCACATAGGCAAGTGTTCATCCCTAGGGTCGACTTGCGCCGACGTCGCTGCCGTGAGCCGTCATGCCGTCATATGCCGTGGTGCGCCGTCGTGCGCCGTGGTGTAGGAGCTGCCGAGTGCAACGAGGCTGCGATCTTTTGGCGGCTGCCCTCAAAAGAACAGGATCAAAAGATCGCAGCCTCGTTGCACTCGACAGCTCCTACGACAGCATCAGGCAATCGGGATCAGCGGATCGGCAGCGGCCCACGCGGTTTCACGATTGGCTGCAGGGGGATAGATCCACTGGGTGTTGATCTGGGTTTTCAGCGCCTTGCCTTCCTGACGGACCAGCTTGACCTGGCGATCCCACCCTTCGGTGTACACCGCGCCCCAGGCCCCGAGGTCCAGGCAGGTCACGTACTTGGGCTGGCTGTAGGGCGTCGGGGCGACCCCGAGCAATTGGGCGGCGACGTTGTTGCCGGCGTGGCGACCGAGGACGATGGCATGCTGGCAGGTCATCAGGGCATGGTTGCCGATGTCATCGGAGGCCGCGTAGGCCACATCGCCGGTGGCAAAAATGTCGTCCTGGCCAATCACTTTCAGGTGGCTGTCCACATGCAGGCGGCCCAAGGCATCGCGCTCGCCGGGGATCTGTTCGGTGAGCGAGCTGGCACGTACGCCGGTGGTCCAGATTACGGTGCTGGCTTCAATGCGCTGCCCATCGGCCAAGGTCACTCCGTCGGCATCGACGCCGGCCACCGACGATTTCAAGCGCCACTCCACGCCCACTTCGGCGCTGGCTTCAGCGATGGAAACGCTGATGTCGGCGCCCATCGACGCGCCGATTTTTTCGCCGCGATCAACGATGATCACCTTGATATCCGCCGCTTCGCCAAGAATGGCGCGCAGCCGGGCCGGCATTTCAGTCGCTGTTTCAATCCCGGTGAAGCCACCGCCCGCCACCACCACGGTGTTACGCGCGGCGCTGTCCGGCTGGCCGGCGAGGGATTTGAGGTGTTGCTCCAGGCGCACGGCCTGTTCGATCTGGTCAACGTCAAAAGCGTGCTCGTTCACTCCCGCAGTGCACGACCGTGCCAGGCGGCTGCCGGTGGCCAGAACGAGTTTGTCGTAGCTGCACAGCTGTTGGGCGCCCGCCGCATCCAGGTAACCCACCTGCTTGCTGTGAACGTCGATGGTTTCAGCCGAGCCCTTGATGAACCGTACGCCGACCGCATCGAACAGCTCGCCGATGGGCGCCGCCAGTTGGTGGGCATTGGGCTCGTAGAACCGCGGTCGCACTCGCAGCTCGGCCTGCGGGGCCAGGACGGTGACTTCGACCGCATCGTGACCATGAAGATCGAACAGGCGTGTGGCGCTCAATGCTGTCCACATGCCACCAAAACCTGCGCCGATTACCAGAATGTGCTGTTTCATCTGTGACTCCAGGGAAGACCCGATATTGGAATGGTTTGAGGTCACGCTGAATGATCACCGTGCCGCTCCGAGTAACGGCGACTGTATTAGTCCTAGTTAACCAAAGCAATCGATTTTTTTGATGGTTGCCATCGACGTCATTGATGGCCTAACGGGAAAGGGTTTAGCAGGTAGGCAGGCTAAAGCGCAGAGAGGCGGGGATTGGGGCCCGACGTTGCCATGCCCGCAGCCGGCTGTTAATATTGGCGACTACTTTAGTCGGAGATGAACATGTCTCTTTACAGCGCGGGCGTCGAGTACGGCATTCATTGCCTGCTCTTTCTGGTGGGCAACCGTGGCGAGACCCGGGAGGCCAGCGTGCGCGACCTTGCCGAGTTGCAAGGCGTACCGCTGGATTACCTGGCGAAGATCTTTACCCGGCTGGCCAAGGCCAAGCTGGTGAGTGCCACCGAGGGCGTACGCGGCGGCTTTAGCCTGGCGCGGCCAGCCGATGAAATCACCCTGCTCGACATCGTCAATGCCATCGACGGGCGCAAGAACATTTTCGAATGCCGCGACATCCGCGGGCGTTGCGCCCTGTTTGAGGGCAATCCGCCGGAGTGGGCAATAGAAGGAACCTGCTCGATTCACGGCGCGATGATGACCGCGCAAAAGCGCATGGAAGAAGCCCTTGCCCAACAGACTATCCTCGACATTGCGAGAAAGGTCGGGCGCAAAGCACCGGCGGAATTCGGCCAGCAAGTGGAAAACTGGATCACTGATCGGCGCGACAGGAAAAGCGCCAGCCCCCAAGGCATCCCGCTGACCGACATCAGCAACTGAACACAAGCGTGGCTCAAGCCTACAGGCAGTCGCGCACGGCCTGACGCAGCGCGCCGGATTTGGCCCAGGGCGGCCCCTGGTACAGGGACACGCGGCTGCCACTCTTGTTCTTCACGATATCTAGGATCTCGTCTGCGGTGATCATGCCGGGGGCATTGATCCGGTAGCCGTTAGAGATCGAGGTCTGGCGCGTGGCCGAGACTTGCTTCTGCCATAACGGCAAGACGCACGCGGCGTACTCCTTGGGCGGCTTCTCGCTGTACTTGCTGACGTTCGGTTCACCGGGCACGACGGAAGCCGGCAATGAACAACCAGCCAATGTCGCCAGCATGATTCCTGCGATGAGCATCCGCATGAAGGTTTCCTTCGCTTAAAAAGGAAAATGTAGCGCGTGCCGGCGCAGACATCCATCTGATACACAAAAGCTCATCATTGCCCGGTGTCATCGGGCGCCTCGTAAGTTCGCGCATTCAGGTAATTCATCCAGCGCTCATAGGCCTCGTGTTGCCATTGAGTGACCCGCTCCCACTCCGGGCCGCTGAGTTGATGGGCGGATATCAACTTCATCATTTCCGTGGTGGCCGCATCCAGGTCAACGATCAGCTCATGGGCGTGAAACCTGAAATCATCGGTGGTCGTCATTTGAAAGTGGCCTCTGACACAGCGCGAAATCGCTACTCCACTACGACAACGCCGCTGCAGACTCGCTTAACCTTCCCGACCAAAGGCAAACGCCTGCGTGCAGCGACACAACTTCCGTCACGGTAAAAAGGGTCTAGTATTTCGAAACGGAGAATCATTACAGGAGGTCAGCATGTGGCTTAACGAATCGGAACAGCAACTTCGGCGGGACTTGCAGGGGGTTGCCTCGGACCTGCGCTGGTCGGCGGTAGAGCTTTTGCGCATTGCCGAGCAATTGCAGCAGTCGGGCAACGAGGTGGACGCCAAAGCCGCCAAGCGCCTGTGTGAAGTGCTTCAAGGGGATGAAGAGCGCCTGGCGCAGTATGCCGGGGAAGTGAAGGCCAGGGCGATCACGCGCAACCAGGCGCACTGAGCGAACGGGTGGCGAGGGAGCGTGCTCCCCGCCACCGCACATTGCACGCAAGCCGTTACTGTTTAGTGGCAGGTCTGGGTGATCTGTCGCGGTATCCGGGCAAGGACGCCGCAAAGGCCAACGCCTCTTCACGGCTGGCAAACGCGCCCAGACGGTCGCCCTTGGTGCAGACACGCCAAGGGCCATTGTTCACGCTGAGTACGTCGTAACCGTTCATATGCATCTTGTTCAGCATCGGTACACTCATGACAACCTCCGTTGCGAATCAACTCCAGGATTGACCTTTCTACCTTACACCTGCTTTTGGCGAACGTGCTGACCAGACGTCGTGACGTCAGCGATTGCACTTTCACCCTCCTCCCGGGCTCCAATCATCTGAAACACTACGCTGCACGGTCTGAATATTGCAGTTTCATGACATTATTGTGACAGCCAGTATTTGGATAGAGCATGAAAGTACGCGCCACCGTCATCTGCGAGCAGGATCGCCACATACTTCTGGTACGCAAGCATCGATGCCGCTGGACCCTGCCTGGAGGCAAGGTCGAGCGCGGCGAAACCGTTGCGGACGCGGCCAGGCGCGAGCTTCAGGAGGAAACCAGCCTGGGGGTCGACGAGCTTCTGTACCTGATGGCACTGGAATCCGGCGACACCTGTCACCACGTGTACGAAGCGTCGGTGGTGGATTACGAGGTCGCGCGGCCGACAAATGAAATCGTCGACTGCATCTGGCACCCGCTCGATTCGGTGCACAATCTGAGCACCAACGATGCCACGCTGCGCATCGTCAGGGCGTTCCAGCGTCGCCTCTAGGGTGGCTCAGGCCCGGGCCAGTCAGCCCTGATCGCCACCGCCCACGGGCATGACCATGCCGGTGATGTAGGAGGCGTCGTCGCTGGCCAGGAACAGAATCGCACCTGCCTGCTCATCAAGCGTGCCGTAGCGCTTCATCAGGCTGCTATCGAGCGTCTGGTCGACGATCTGCTGATACCACACCTTCTCCTCGGCACTCTGTTCGGCGCTATTGCGCGGGATGACCCGTGGCGGCGCATCGGTACCGCCGGGCGCCGTGGCATTGACGCGAACGCCCCGCCCGGCCGTTTCGAACGCCAGGCACGCGGTCAGTGCGTTGACCCCGCCCTTCGCCGCCCCGTAGGGCACGCGGTTGATGCTGCGGGTGGCAATGGAGGAGACGTTGACGATCGCCCCGCTGCCCTGCTCCAGCATGAACGGCAGTGCGGCATGGCAGCACCACAGCGTCGGGAACAGCGAGCGACGCACTTCGGCTTCGATCTGCGACGCTTCGTAATGCTCGAAAGGCTTGGCCCAGATGGTCCCGCCGACGTTGTTGATCAGGATGTCCAGGCGACTAAAACGTTCAACGGCGGCCTGCATCACGCGCTCGCATTCGCTGTATTGCTCAAGATCGGCGGTCAGCGCGAAGCTGTCCTGGCCCAGTTGCTGTTGCAGTTCGAACACCAGTTCGGAGCGGTCGACCAGGATCAGCCGCGCACCTTCGGCCGCCATGCGTTCGGCGACCCGCCGGCCGATGCCTTGGGCGGCGCCGGTGATGAGGGCGACTTTTTCGTGGAATCTGTTCATGTGTACCTCGATGGTTCAGGTGCCGCAGTTCTTGTACGGGCTCACGCCGCGCTGGCGGCGAATTTTTCGAAGTAGAAATTCACCGGGGTGATGCCCTGCTCGCGGATGTATTGGCTGACCGCTTCAACCATCGGCGGTGGCCCGCACAGGTAGACGTCGACATCACCTTCGTTGAGGTGACGCGGTTCGATGTGTTGGGTGACGTAGCCCTTGAGTGGGTGCGCGCTTTGCGAGTTGGCCACGCAGGCGCCGAAGCTGAAATTGGCGATGCGGGCGGCAAAGGCTTCGAGGCGATCGAGCTCAACCAGGTCGAAGTCATTGGTCACACCGTAGATCAGGTGCACCGGATGCTCACTGCCCTGCTCGGCGATTTTTTCCAGCATTGCGGTGAACGGTGCCAGCCCCGTGCCACCCGCGAGCAAGAGCAGCGGCCGCTTGATGTCGCGCAGGTAAAAACTGCCCAGCGGCCCGGCCAGATTCAGGCTGTCGCCGGCCTTCGCCAGGCCGGTGAGAAAGCTGCTCATCAAGCCGCCGGGGACGTTGCGGATCAGGAAGCTGACCTCGCCATCCTTCTGCAAGGAACTGAATGAATACGCCCGGCTTTGCTGACTGCCCGGCACTTGCAGGTTGACGTACTGCCCCGGTAGAAACGCCAGTTTGCTCAACGCCTCGCCCTTGATCGACAGGGCAATGGTGCTTTCGGACAACTGCCGCACAGCGCTGATCGAGGCCTGAAAACACGCCTGTTCGGTCTTGCATACCTGCGAGCCGACCGGCACGCGTATTACGCAGTCACTCTCGGCGCGCATCTGGCAGGTCAGGACGTAACCCTGGGCGAGTTCATCGTCAGTCAAGGCGTCCTCGATGAAGTTGTCGCCCATGGCGTAACGCCCGGCTTCGGCGAAACATTTGCAGGTACCGCAGGCGCCGTCACGGCAGTCCAGCGGGATGTTGATGCCTTGGCGATACGCCGCGTCGGCGACGGTTTCATGGCCACCGGCCTCGATGAAACGGGTGACGCCGTCTTCAAAATTCAGTGCGATCTGGAAATTCATGGTGCACCTCGCCGTGTCGACTAGATGTGATAGATGTCGATGACCTGACGGACGTAATCGTTTTTCAGCACGACTTTCTTGGCCTTGATCAGCGGCTGGTCGCCGCGCAGGTCGAGGCTGTAGAAACTGCTGCCGAAGTAGCTGTCGGTGACCTGATAGCGAAAGCTCAGGGTGTGCCAGTTGAAGCGCACCTGGCAGTGGCCTTCGCCTTGCTCGACGATTTCGATGTTGCTCAGGTTGTGCGAGGTGCGGGTGTCGGGAAGGGTCGCGCTGGAGCGCTCGGTCTTGATCCGAAAAATACGGTCTTCGAGGCCGCCCCGGTTGCCGTACCAGATCAGCGAGATTTCGCTTTGCGGGTCTTCGGTGAGCGTGTCGTTATCGTCCCAGGCCGGCATCCAGAACGTCGCCTCGGCGGCGTACAGTTCCAGCCATTGATCCCACTGACCGTCATCGAGATAACGCGCTTCGCGGTAGAGAAAATCCCGCACGGCTTCGTAGGTAATGGTCATCACACGGTCTCCACGTCGATCAGCTTCGCCTGCTCGGCGGCCAGCGCCTTGAGCATGGTCTGCTGCCAGTACTTGTGCTGCAGCACGAACAGACCTTCGTCTTCGGTGCGCACGCCGCTGAGCAACGGCTGCAGGTCGATTTCCCTGGCCGCCTCATCGGCGCCTTCGATCCAGTGCTCGGCACCGCGGGACATGTCGTTCCAGGCGGTGACGCTGCCCTGGTAACCGGTCTGGCAGGAACGAAATTCTTCGAGATCGTCCGGCGTCGCCATGCCGCTGACATTGAAGAAATCCTCGTACTGGCGGATGCGGCTGGAGCGCGCGTGATCGCTTTCGCCTTTGGGCGCGATGCAGTAGATGGTGATTTCCGTGCGGTTGACCGAGATCGGCCGGGCAATGCGGATCTGCGAGCTGAACTGGTCCATCAGGTACACGTTGGGGTACAGGCACAGGTTGCGCGAGTTCTCGATCATCCAGTCGGCGCGAGCCTTGCCGAAGTCACGAGCGAGTTCGTCACGGCGCTCGTAGGCCGGGCGATTCTCGGGGTTGGCCCAGCGGGTCCAGAGCAGCAGGTGACCGTGATCGAAGGAGTAGAAACCGCCGCCCTTCTTCGCCCAGCTGCCGGCGCTCATGGTCTTGATCGCTTCACCGGCTTCACGCTGCTGACGCTGATTCTGAGTGGCGGCGTAGTTCCAGTGCACGGAGCTGACATGGTAGCCGTCGGCGCCGTTTTCGGCGGTGAGTTTCCAGTTGCCCTCGTAGATATAGGAACTGGAACCGCGCAGCACTTCCAGACCTTGCGGCGACTGGTCGACGATCATGTCGATGATCTTCGCTGACTCGCCGAGGTGTTCACTGAGGGATTTCACCTCGGCATTCAGGCTGCCGAACAGAAAGCCGCGATACGACTCGAAACGCGCGACCTTGGTCAGGTCATGTGAGCCTTCGCAGTTGAAAGCGGCGGGATAACCGGCCTCGCTCGGGTCTTTGACCTTGAGCAGTTTGCCGCTGTTGTTGAAGGTCCAGCCATGGAACGGGCAGGTGTAGGAGCGCTGGTTGCCGGATTTATGCCGGCAGAGCATGGCGCCGCGATGGCTGCAGGCGTTGAGAAACGCGTTAAGCACACCGTCCTTGTTGCGCGCGATAAAGATCGGCTGGCGCCCCATGGTGGTGGTCAGGAAGTCGTTGTTGTTGGGGATCTGGCTTTCGTGGGCGAGATAAATCCAGTTGCCTTCGAAGATGTGCGCCATCTCCAGTTCGAACAGACGCGGATCGGTGAACATCTCCCGCTTGCAGCGGTAGATGCCCTGCTCTGGATCGTCTTCAAGCAGGGATTGCAGGTATTCGGGTCGCAGGGTCATGGCCGCCGCCTCCATTGTTTTTATTTCAGGCAGGGCCATGCTAGGACGGGGGGACGGGACGGACTATCCGCTGGGTGCAGACCTGTATCCGTTTAGTGCAGCTGTATGTGGCCAATGCGTGGGAGCGCGGAGGAGCTGTCGAGTGCAACGAGGCTGCGATCTTTTGACTTTCGCTTTTTCAAGAGCAAAGATCGCAGCCTCGTTGCACTCGACAGCTCCTACAGAGGCATTGGTGGGGTTTGCGGGTTCAATGCCGGCGCTTGAGGGTGTCCGAGGGCAGTTCGCCGAATTGTTTGCGGTAGCTGTCGGAGAACCGTCCCAGGTGCAGGAAGCCGTAATCCATCGCCACTTCGGTGACGTTGCGCACGATGCAGGTCGGGTCGCTCAGGCAAGCATTGACCCGTTCCAGGCGCTTCTGGCGGATGTAGTTCTTCGGCGTGGTGCAGGCGTTGCGTTCAAACAGGCCGTACAACGAACGCAGGCTCATGCTGGCCTGGCGCGCGAGTTCTTCGCTGTCGATGTCGTGCTTGAGATTGCGGGCGATGTAATCGGCAATCGCTTCGAACGTCGCAGCCTGGGAACCGAGTTCCAGGCGGCTGACGTTGGTCTTCATCAGGCTGAGCATCTTGCTGACGATGATCTGCGTGTAGTGCTCCTGCACCCGGGGAATCTGCTCGGTGGCCTCGGCCTCCTGGCAAATCATCGCCAGCAGGTTGACGAAACCTTCCAGTTCATTGAGCTGGTAGCGGTTTTCCAGAAACCGTACGCCCTGCCCCGGATAACGCCAGCGCTGCTCGTCGCAGACCGACTCCAGCAACGAGGCAGGGACTTTGAGGATGAATTTTTCGCAATCGTCGGAATAGGTCAGATCCACCGGATCGTCGGGGTTGATCAGCAGCAATTCGCCGGGGGCGAAATAATGCTCCTGGGCGTGACCACGCCACAGGCAATTGCCTCGCAATAACACTTGCAGGTGATAGATGGTTTCCAGCGCGCCCGAGGTGACGCGAACGCTGCCGCCGTAGCTGATACGGCACAGGTCGAGGCTGGCGAATTTGCGATGATTGAGACTGGCCAGGGGTTGCCCGGCACGGGGCATCAGGATGCAATGGTTGCCGACATGCTGATTGACGTAGCCCGACACGGCGTAGGGGTCGGCATGGTCGAATACCGTGCTGCGCTGACTCAACAGTTGCGCGTGCATCATCGGGTCACTCTCGTTGTTGTTATAGATGTTCTGGTCATTCTAGAGCAGTACCGGCACCGATGTACGCGTTGACCGACACATGGGAGCGGGCTCCTGCGGATTGGTGGCGAGCCAAACTCCCGCGTACACCCGGGCCCCTGTGGGAGCTGGCTTGCCAGCGATGGCGGTATCTCTATCGCCATCGCCGGCAGGCCGGGCTCCTGCAGGTTGTACAGGGATCAGTCTTCGAGTGCGCGAACCCGCTCCATGCGTTGCTGCTCTTGCGGCTGGGCCGAGGACTGCAGGGTGAAGTCGAAGACGATTTCAGCAAAGCGGCCGCTGACACCGTAGGCCGCAGCGCGGGCCTGGTCTTCGCTGAAGGTGATTTTGGCAATCAGCTCGTCACGGGTGGCGTAGGCGAAGTCGTCATGCAGGTACTCATCACCGTCCAGGTTGATCTGGGTGGTGAGGTGGCGATGGTCTGCGGCCGAGATGAAGAAGTGGATATGCGCCGGGCGCTGGCCATGACGGCCCAGTTGATCGAGCAGTTGCTGGGTCGGGCCATCCGGTGGGCAGCCGTAGCCGGACGGCACGATGCTGCGGAAGCGATAACGACCTTCGGCGTCGGTCACGATGCGCCGGCGCAGGTTGAATTCCGATTGGCTGCTATCGAAGTAGGAGTAAGTCCCACCGGTATTGGCCTGCCAGACGTCCACCACCGCACCTGCCAGAGGTTCGCCAGCGGTATTGAGCACCTGGCCCTGCATGAACAGCGGCACGCCCGGATCATTGCCGTCGTCCAGTCGAGCCTCGAAGTCGGACAAGGGCGCACCGGCCACGTACAGCGGGCCTTCGATGGTGCGCGGGGTGCCGCCAGCCTTGCCGGCCTGCTCGTCTTCGGCGTCCATCAACAGATCGAGATAGTGCTCCAGCCCCAGGCCCGCGACCACCAGCCCGGCTTCCTGGCGCGAACCCAGCACGTTGAGGTAGTTGACGGCTTTCCAGAACTCTTCCGGCGTTACCGCCAGGTCTTCGATGATGTTCACCGAGTCACGCAGGATGCGGTAGATCAGCGCCTTGACCCGCGGGCTGCCAGCATCGTTGTGCAGGCCGCTGGCTTCTTCGAGAAATTGCTGGGCAGCAGCAGTATGGGAAATCTTGACGTTCATGGTGGTTCCTCATCTTGTAATTATTAGCGTAGCGAACTGAACAGGCTGGGTTCAGCGGTCATCCTCGCGAATCGACGAAGGATGCCGGCACATCGCGGTGACTTCGATCGCCATGTACGGGTAGAGCGGCAATTGCATCAGCAGGTCGTGCAGTTCCTGGACACTGTCGACGTCGAACACGCTGTAGTTGGCATACAGCCCGGCAATGCGCCAAAGGTGGCGCCACTTGCCCTGGTCTTGCAGGCGCTGGGAGAAGGCCTTTTCGTCAGCCTTGAGCCTGGTGGCCAACTCGGTATTCATGTCGACCGGCAGGTTCACGGTCATCTTTACGTGGAACAGCATGATGCACTCCTCAGACTTGATGAAGAACAGTGGCAGACTTGTCGCGGCGGAAAAACGCCAGGCGCTCTTCGTCCAGTTTCAGGCCCAGGCCCGGGGTGGTCGGTACGTGCAGCTCGAAATCGCGATACTCCAGCGGTTCGCTGAGGATGTCTTCAGTCAGCAGCAGCGGGCCGAACAACTCGGTGTCCCAGGCCAGTTTGTTCAGGGTGATGAACGCCTGGGCCGAGGCCATGGTGCCGATGCCGCCTTCGAGCATGGTGCCGCCGTACAGCGCAATACCCGCTGCTTCGGCGATGGCCGCAGTCTTGAGCACTGCGCGCGGGCCGCCGTTCTTGGCGATCTTCAGGGCGAAGATCGATGCGGCGCCCTCACGGGCCAGGCTGAAGGCGTCTTCGACACTTTCGATGGATTCGTCAGCCATGATCGGTGCCGGGCTGCGCTGGTTCAGGCGAACTTGCCCGGAGCGGTTGATCCGCGAAATCGGCTGTTCGATCAGGTCGATGCCGTTGGTGCCGAGAATTCGGCAGGCACGGATGGCCACCGCTTCGTCCCAGGCCTGGTTGACGTCCACCCTGACGCTGGCGCGATCACCCAGGGCTTTCTTGATGGCGATCACATGCGCCAGGTCGCGATTGACTTCACCGGCGCCGATTTTCAATTTGAAGATACGATGGCGGCGCAGGTCGAGCATCTGCTCCGCTTCGGCGATGTCCTTGGCGGTATCGCCACTGGCCAGGGTCCAGGCCACCGGCAGCGCATTGCGCACCCGGCCACCGAGCAATTCGCTGACCGCCAGGCCCAGGCGCTTGCCCTGGGCATCGAGCAAGGCGGTTTCGATACCTGACTTGGCGAAAGTGTTGCCACGGATGCTGCGCTCCAGGCGCAACATCGCAGCATTCACATTGGCGCTGTCCTGGCCCAGCAGCAGCGGTGCGAAGTGGCGGTCGATGTTGGTCTTGATGCTGTCCGGGCTCTCGTTGCCATACGCCAGGCCACCGATGGTGGTGGCTTCGCCGATGCCTTCGATGCCGTCGGCGCAACGCACGCGAATGATCACCAGCGTCTGGTTCTGCATGGTGTGCATGGCCAGCTTGTGCGGGCGAATGGTCGGCAGATCGACGATGATCGTCTCGATCGATTCAATGGCTGTTGCAAGCATTTCGATACCCGTCAGGTTCTTGGAGTTCTGAACCCGATTCTGGTACGGCTTTTTCTGGAAGCCAATATAGAATTGGTCTGACTTGATACCTTAAAGGTATGCAGCCGATCAGCTTTTGGAGGTTCCATGGAACTGCGTCATCTGCGCTATTTTCAGGTGCTGGCGAAAACCCTCAACTTCACCCGAGCCGCAGAACTGCTGCACATCGCGCAACCGCCCCTCAGCCGGCAGATTCAACAGCTGGAGGATGAGCTGGGCGTGATGTTGCTGGAGCGCGGCCGGCCGTTGAAGTTGACCGATGCCGGCCGGTTCTTCCATGAACATTCCAGCGCACTTCTGGAACAGCTGGGCAAGGTGTGTGACAACACCCGGCGCATAGGCCAGGGGGAAAAGACCTGGCTGGGCATCGGTTTTGCGCCATCGACGCTTTATGGGGTACTGCCGGAATTGATCCGGCGCTTGCGCAGCGGCGAGCCACTGGAGCTGGAACTTGGGCTGTCGGAATTGACCACGCTCCAGCAGGTCCATGCGCTCAAGGCTGGCAGGATCGATATCGGCTTTGGACGAATCCGCATCGACGACCCGGCCATCATCCAGACCGTGCTCACCGAAGACCGGCTGGTCGCCGCCCTCCCCGCCGGCCACCCACTGCTGGGCGCGCCGATCAGCCTGCGGGAGCTGGCCAGGGAACCGTTCGTACTGTACCCGGGCAATCCGCGGCCAAGTTACGCCGACCATGTGATCGCCCTGTTCGAGTCCTACGGTGTGAGCATCCAGGTGGCGCAATGGACCAACGAGTTGCAGACCGCGATCGGCCTGGTCGGGGCTGGCATCGGCGTCACCCTGGTGCCGGCGTCCGTGCAGTTGTTGCACCGTGACGACATAGGGTTTACGGCACTGCTGGAGGACAACGCGACTTCACCGATCATCCTCAGCCGGCGGGCGGGCGATGTGTCGCCGGGGTTGAAGCACTGCCTGCAGATGATCGATGAGTTGTTGCCGCGCGCGCTGGAATCCACTCAGGACACCTGACCTGCAGCCTGGGGCAGCAAGCGCGCTCAACCGGCGAACGCGCGGCGCCCGGCGTTCATTTCCGTGCGCAGTTCGGCAATGAGGTTGTTGATGTCGCGGATGGTGGCCAGGTCCGCTGTGGAGACATTGCGGACCAGCAGCACAACCTCGTGGGTATCGGGATCGAATACGGTGATTTCCAGCAATCCCAGGCTCTCCGTGCATTCACAGGACAGTGGCTCGAAACCGGATTCGACAATACTGGAAAGGACTGCGATAGGCACCATGGCTGACGACTCTGGCGGCAGTTAATGGAAAAGATCCCATTGACGATAGATGCACTTCGTCAGTTGCGCGCACGCCAAATGTTATCCAGCTCTCACTTTGAGTGTTTTTCAGCGTGAATCCCCGGACCAGATCCAGTTCCACAGCCCCGGCAGTTGCACCGGCTGCGAACTGTCGAGCACGGTGCGCGCCAGGGCCGCCCGTTGCAGAGCAGCGCTGTCATCATAAAAAGGTTTTTGCGCAACCGGCACCCCTGTCTCCCGGGCGCTGTCGAGGAGAATCTGCAGATACTCGCGCGCATGCCTTGCGGTGTAGCGGTTGAGATCATGAAAGGTCACCACCACCGGGATCACCCCGTCCACCACCGGCAATTGACCTTGCGCGATGCGCTCGCGAACTTCGGACATCGACCGCAGCATATGCGAGCGCCGCCGCGGGCTGGCGTTAAACCCCCAGATCTTGCCGTCGTTGGCACTGAGGTCCGTCAGCAGCATGTGCAGGCCGTGCCGCTGATAGGCGGCGAAGGTGCGCTTGTCGTAACTCCAGAACGGCGGCCGCAGCAGGACAGGCGCCGCGCCGGTGATCGCGGCGATATCGGCGCTGCCATTGGCGAGCGATTGCTCCAGCGCCTGATCGTCCAGGGATCGATGGTTGCTGTGTCCGGGGGTGGCGGTATGAAAGCCGATGACATGACCCTCCGCCTGTTCCCGACGCATGACCTCGCGCCCAATCTCACTGCCCCCGGCCCTGGAAGCCCGGGTCTGCACGAAAAACACCGCCTTGATGTGCGGTTGCAGCGGATTTTGCGCGAGGCTGTCGAGGACAGTCAGCGTCGGGTTCCAGAAACTTGAAGCGCTGGGGCCGTCGTCGAAGGTCAGTAAAAACCGGATGGGAGGTTGCGCGGTTAAACGTTGTTCGGTTTGCGGGGTCATTGCTATAGGTGCAGCAATGCAGCCGGCCAGTCCGGTGGCTAGAACCAGTGGAGCGAGGAGTTTGTACAGCTGTTTCATGGTTTGCCTTGGCCAGGCGATGCGGTGGGCCAGTCTACATTGATGGTGAATGATAAGCCGCCATCGCGAGCGAGCTTTGCTTCCACAGGTGGTCATATGCAGACATATAAGCGCAGCGCGCCGGCTTGACGCCTTGGTCGGCCCGAAGGCCGCCACGGCGAGCTGTAGATTGCAGACGCCCCGTAAGGGCGGGACCAGCTATTACTGCAGCAGCGGATATGTACCCGACTACCGGAGGACCGACCCATGTGCGGACGCCTGACCCAATACCGCGGCATCCACGATTTCGTCGCAGCACTGAGCATCCCCGACGCACTGATCAACCACATCGGCGATGAACCCCTGGCCCGCTACAACGCCGCCCCGACCACCCGTCTTGCTCTGCTGCACCTGGAAAACGACGGCCTGCACGCCGACCTGGTGCGCTGGGGTTGGCGACCGCACTGGGCCAAAGACCGCGCACCCCCATCAACGCCCGGGTGGAAAAGGTCGCCCACGGCCCCTACTTCCGCCCCATCTGGCCGCACCGGGCGATTGTTCCGGTGGACAACTGGTTCGAATGGGTCGACAGCGGCGACGGTAGCAAACAACCCTGGTTGATCCGCCGCAAGGACCGGGCGCCGGTCTACTGCGCCGCCATTGGGCAGTTTCCCGCAGCGGCCGCCGAACCCGCCCCCGAGGACGGCTTTGTCATCCTGACCGCCGACAGCGCCGGCGGCATGCTCGACATCCACGACCGCCGCCCCATCGTGTTATCGCCGGAACTGGCCGAAGAATGGCTCGACCCCGCCACACCCAGGGAACGCGCCGAACAGATGGCATTATTTGAAGGTGAAGCCAGCGAAGTGTTCGAGTGGTTCCGGGTCAGCAAGGCAGTCGGCAATGTGCGCAACCAGGGCCCCGAACTGATCGAACCGCTTGCCTGACAGAAACCGTTAAATCTGCAGGCCCTCGCAACGTTACACATAGTGTTTCACCCATGTAACAGTCCATTGAAATATGGCCATTTGCCGCGCCAACCGCCTGTCTGACAATTTAATTGTCATACATACTTTCAGGAGCAGTGCCGCTAGCATGCGCGCCGCATTTCCACGGACGGAAAACCCAGAACTCCAGCCTTGCAGAGAACCCAGTTGCGCGACGATTTTTATATCCAGCAAGTCAGCAGTGTCGAGTGTGTCCACCTCTCGACTACGGAACGTTATCAACTCGATTGTTTCATCGGGCAATACATCAAGACCCGAAACCTGGCCTCAGTGCCCAACATCGATACCACGCTGCGCACAACCTTGCAGCGCTATCCGGGCAAGCCGCCGGTGATGGTCAATGAACTGAATGCCTGGATCGACAGGACGTTGGGCTATCGGGCAACACACCCCGACTTCTGCGAGCTGGAAGATGTCTGAGCGTCCCTCTGAATCGCGGCAGCGCCTGCACACAAGCTAGCAGGCGCCGCTGCGAGCGAAAAACGCTTCAAGGTTTCAGCGGACGCTCCTGATCACGGTCCGAGAGTTCTCGACTGTCGTCATGTTTCCAGTCTTGGGTCGAACGCTTTTTCTGCTCTTCTATTTCCTCTTGCGTAGGCTCATCCGGGTCCGGCTGCTTGGGTTCATTCGCCATGTTCGCCTCTCTTCCTGAAGGGATCGTTAATCGGTTTAAGCGTAGAACAGATTCACAGCCACCAACGCAGCACGAAGAACACCGCCATGCTCAACAGCATGCTGAGCAAGGTGCTGCGGGTGTACAGCACAAGCCCCACCGCCACCATTGAACTGAGCAAATACGGATTATCCCATTGCAGGTTCAGTTGTTTGTCCGGCATGAACACGATTGGCCCGCAGATGGCGGTGAGCATGCCCGGCACGGCAAAGCCGAGGAATTGCCGGGCGTTGCTGCTCAGGCGCACCGGCAGGCGCGGCTCCAGAAAGACGTAGCGGTTGAGGAACACCAGCGCACCCATCCCGAATATCACCGCCCAGACCATCATGCTGTTTGCCCCGGATAAAGTTTGTTGCACATAAATCCCGCCGTCATGCCTGCCAGCCCCGCCAGCACCAGCGCCGAGCCCCACTGCCAGTAACTGAACAGCACGGAACAAAACAGCGCCACCGCGACGCACACCACCGTGGGCACGTTACGCACCACCGGGGTGATCAGGGCAATGAAGGTTGCGGCAATCGAGAAGTCCAGGCCCAGGTGTTCCAGCCCCGGGATGCTGCTGCCGAGCACGATGCCGGCCAGGGTGAAAAAGGTTCCAGGCCACGTAGAACGTCAACCCGACCCCAAGCGCGTACCAGCGATTGAACTGCTGCTTGTCATGCTGGCTGGTCAGGGCGAACAGTTCGTCGGTCAGCAAAAAGCCCAGACCCACGCGCCAGCGTCCCGGCAGCGGTGAGATCACCGAGCGCAGGCTCATGCCGTAGAGCAAATGCTGGGAGGTCAGCAGCAGCGTGGTCAGCAGTATCGAGAAAATCCCGGCACCGCCCTTGAGCATGCCGATGGCCACCAGCTGTGCGGCGCCGGCAAACACGATGCTCGACAGGCCCTGGCCTTGCAGGGGCGTGAGGTTGGCTTCGATGGCCATGGAACCGGCCAGCAGGCCCCAAGGCGCAGTCGCCAGGGACAAGGGAAGGATCGCCACGGCGCCGCGCAGGAATGCGCTGCGGGGCATATGAGCGTTGGACATGACGTTCTGCGACCGGAAAAAAGACCTGCAACTTTGCCAGTACTTACCCGCGAAGGCATGCACAATTTCGAGTTATTTGCCGGCCATCGACCGGGTACCATGGTGCGGTCCATCCGGCACACCCAGGGAAGCCCACATGCTGTACCGAATCGCCGCCGACGGGCTGGTGCTGTTTCATCTGCTGTTCATTCTGTTCGTGCTGTTCGGCGGGCTGCTGGTGCTCAAATGGCGCCACTTGGCGGTGCTGCACCTGCCTGCGGTCGCGTGGGGTATCTCGGTGGAAGTCTTTCACCTGATGTGCCCGCTGACCGACTGGGAGAACCGCATGCGCGATGCCGCCGGCCAGAGCGGCTACGGCGGTGGTTTCGTCGAGCATTACATCTGGCCGGCGATCTATCCCGCCGGCCTGACCCCGGGCATCCAGGTGGGCCTGGGCGCCGTGGTGCTGGCGCTGAACCTGTGGGTCTACCTGCGGCTGGTCAGGCGTCTGCGACGAGATGGGCACCGCTGAAGCTACTTGTCGATCACGCTCATGTTGCGGCCACTGGCCTTGGCCACGTAAAGCGCCCTGTCGGCGGCACGCACCAGGTCGTCGGGCTGCTCATGCGAGGCCGGGTCCCAGGCGCAGACCCCGACGCTGACGGTGACCACCCCTTCGACGCCCTCGCTGTGTTCGATCGCCGCCAGCTGCACCGCCCGACGAATTTTTCCGCCACCAGGAAGGCGCCCACATAGTCGGTGCCCGGCAGCACCACCGTGAACTCTTCGCCACCGTATCGGGCCGCCAGATCACCTGGGCGCTTGATGTGCGAGTTGATGATCGAGCTGATCCTGCGCAAGGATGCGTCGCCCGCCACATGGCCGTACAAATCGTTGAAACGCTTGAAATGATCGACATCAATCAACAGCAGCGCGAGGTGAGTCTGGGTGCGCCGGGCGCGGCGCATCTCGGTCAGGATGAACAGATCGAACTGGCGTCGGTTGGACAGGCCGGTCAGGGCATCTTCCAGAGCGAGCAGCTCCAGGCCGCGATTGACCTCGAGCAGTTTTTCCTGGGCGTCGAGCAGCACACTCTGAATGCGATTCTGCTGCTGCATCAGCCGGATCAGCCGGTAACCGAGGGCACCCAGAAGCCCCAGGAACAGGGCCACGATGCCGGCACTCAGCAGCGATGCCTCGCGCCAGCTGGCCAAGACTTCGTCCTGATTCAGCGCGGCGAACACAATCAGCGGGTACCCTTCGACCCGGCGAAAGCCCACCACCCGTTCCACGCCATCGACCACCGACCGGACCCTGGCCGTCCCGGCGTTACCCAACGGCAGCAACTGGGTAAACAGCGGGCCATTGGCCACACTGCTGCCGACTTCCGATTCCTTGAACGGACGGCGCACGACAATCGTGGCGTCATCGGCGATCAGGTTGATCACGCCGTTCTGGCCCATGTCGATGCTGTCATAGAGCGAGAGGAAATGGCTCAGGTTGATGGTCGCCAGCGCCACGCCGGCAAAACTGCCGTCCGGATGATTGACCCGACGCGACACCGTCATGATCCATTCGCCACTGGAGCGGCTCTTGATCGACGGGCCGATGTGCGGTCCACGATCAGGATGATCGCGGTGGAAGATGAAGTATTCCCGGTCCGAGTTATTGGCGTTGGGCAGGCCGGCGCCGTTGGAGTTGGCAATCCACTGCCCGCTCTGGTCGTAGACAAACAGGCCGTGCAACTGGCTCAGCTCCCGGCGCTGCAGCCCAAGCAGGCGTTGCATCCTGGGCAGGCGCGCCGATTCGATGCCTTCGTTTTCCAAGCGCTCGACCAGCGTGAGCAGCAGCGTGTCAGCCTGCTTGATTGACGCCTGCGCCTGCCAGGCCAGGGCCTGCGCAAGGTTGGACATCGCCACTTCCTTGTCGCGCAGGTGGTATTGGCGCGAGTTCCAGACTTCCCAGCCGGCGACGGAGGCCATCGACACGCACACGGCGATCAGGAAAAACACCAGTGAGCGGATTTTCAGCCTGGACACCGCCTCGCTGCCGTTCAACAACATGGCCGGTTGGGTGTGATCGAGTTGATCGTTAATGGACAGTTGTCCCATGTCATTCCCTGACCTCTTAGGGTGTCGGCGTCTGCTTGAGGGCGTCGATCCAGGCAGGATCCAGTCGTGTCTGCCCGGTTTCGATACCCAGCGCTTCCATTCGCGCCTTGTGCTGGTCAATCTCGCGGTTCAATTGCCCGTGGTCGCTGGAGTTGCCGTCCAGCTCATGCATCTGGGTCAGCCCCAGATGATAGAAGCGTAGCAACTTCATCGCGTGGGGATCATCGCGATCCACCGCCGCCGTCACCTGATGCATGACATTGGTAATGCTCATCAGGCTGCGCTTGAGCTGCCAGCCATACACGGCGGCCGCCATCCACGGCTGGCTCCAGAATAGCCCACGCATCAACGCGACCATCAGCAACACCGCCACGAACACCCCACCGACGTTAAAGCGCATGTTGTCGCCGCCAGGCTCGCCGAATACGGCCACCGCCACGCTCGACAACAGCATCGCCAGCACCAGGAACACCAAAGCGATAATCACCGTGCTGCGCCGCGTCTGTTGTCGATAGGTCTGGGCATTCATTGGCTGGATTTCAAACATTACGACAGGGTTCCTTGCATCAGGTCATAGGTTGAGGGGCAAAAGACTGCGGGGCATTATCGCCTCATCGACAGATTTAGCTATGCTGGGGCTCCTTTTCATCTTTTCAGCGTCCAACGGGGACATGGCGGTACAGCGCAGATCGTGCCACCTTCATTCATGGATACACACTATTCGGATGCCATCCGCCTGGTTTTGGGATGACATCGTTTTAAGGATCATTGCATGACCCAACGACACGTAATCAATGCCTCGGTCAGCCCGAAAGGCAGCCTGGAAACCCTTTCTCAACGTGAAGTTCAGCAACTGAGCGAAGCCGGATCCGGCAGCACCTACACGCTCTTCCGCCAGTGCGCCCTGGCCATCCTCAACACCGGCGCCCATGTCGATAACGCCAAGACCATTCTCGAAGCCTACAAGGACTTCGAAATCCGCATTCACCAACAGGATCGCGGTGTACGCCTGGAGCTGCTGAACGCTCCGGCCGACGCCTTCGTCGACGGCGAAATGATCGCCAGCACCCGCGAAATGCTCTTCAGCGCCCTGCGCGACATC
This sequence comes from Pseudomonas sp. TH10, assembly GCF_016651255.1. Lineage (GTDB taxonomy): Bacteria > Pseudomonadota > Gammaproteobacteria > Pseudomonadales > Pseudomonadaceae > Aquipseudomonas. Next base: position 35,472 of record NZ_JAEKEG010000104.1, on the reverse strand, counting down.
GTCTACACCGAAAACGAACTCGACAGCCAACGCATCGACCTGAGCACCTCGCAGGGCATCAGCGATTACGTTTTCCACCTGCTGCGCAACGCGCGCACCCTGCGTCCGGGTGTCGAACCGAAAATCGTCGTGTGCTGGGGCGGTCACTCGATCAACACCGAAGAGTACAAATACACCAAAAAAGTCGGCCACGAACTCGGCCTGCGCAGCCTCGACATCTGCACGGGCTGCGGCCCCGGCGTGATGAAAGGCCCGATGAAAGGCGCGACCATCGCCCACGCCAAACAGCGCATTCACGGCGGTCGCTACCTCGGTCTGACCGAGCCGGGCATCATCGCCGCCGAAGCGCCAAACCCGATCGTCAACGAGCTGGTGATCCTGCCGGACATCGAAAAACGCCTGGAAGCCTTTGTGCGTGTCGGCCACGGCATCATCATCTTCCCGGGCGGCGCCGGCACGGCTGAAGAGTTCCTCTACCTGCTCGGCATCCTCATGCACCCGGACAACGAAGGCCTGCCGTTCCCGGTAATCCTGACCGGGCCGAAACATGCAGCGCCTTACCTGGAGCAGCTCGATGCATTCGTCATCGCGACCCTCGGCGAGGCCGCTAGGCAGCACTACGAAATCATCATCGACGACCCGGCCGAAGTCGCACGGCAGATGACCCAGGGCCTGAAAGCGGTGAAACAGTTCCGCCGCGAGCGCAATGACGCGTTCCACTTCAACTGGCTGCTGAAGATCGACGAAGGCTTCCAGCGCCCGTTTGATCCGACCCACGAAAACATGGCCAACCTGAAACTGCACCGCGACCAGCCACCGCATGAACTGGCGGCGAACCTGCGCCGGGCGTTTTCGGGCATCGTCGCCGGCAACGTCAAGGACAAAGGCATTCGCCTGATCGAAGAACACGGGCCGTATCAGATCCGTGGCGACGCCGCGATCATGCAGCCGCTGGATCAACTGCTCAAGGCCTTCGTCGCCCAGCACCGGATGAAACTGCCGGGTGGCGCGGCGTATGTGCCGTGTTATCGAGTGGTGGCCTAGCAGCATTTGTGTGAGGCGCAGATCACTGTGGGAGCCGGGCTTGCCCGCGATGGCGGTGTACCTGATGCATCGATGCTGGCCGCTCCCACAGGTTAGCGCTCGTTCAGCCGGTCACAATTTATCGGCATCAATCACTGCTTTGGCAAAGGCCTTCGGGTCTTCCTGGGGCAGGTTGTGGCCGATGCCGCCCTTGATCAAGCGGAACTCATACTTGCCGGTGAAGCGTTTCGCATAGTCCTCGGGAGCTGGATGCGGCGCGCCGTTGGCGTCGCCTTCCAGGGTGATGGTCGGCACGCTGATGGCGGGCGCCTTGGCCAGCTGCTGTTCCAGGGCCTCGTAACGGCTTTCCCCTTGTACCAATCCCAGGCGCCAGCGGTAGTTGAAGACGGTGATTGCTACATGGTCGGGGTTGTCCAGGGCTGCAGCGCTGCGCTCGAACGTGGCATCGTCGAAGGCCCACTTCGGTGAGGCGAGTTCCCAGATCAACCTGGCGAAGTCATGCCGGTTTTTCTCATACCCGGCCTGGCCGCGATCGGTCGCGAAATAGAACTGGTACCACCACTGCAACTCGGCCTTGGGCGGTAACGGGTTCTTGCCTGCCGCCTGGTTGCCGATCAAATAACCACTGACCGCCACCAAGGCTTCGACCCGCTCCGGCCAGAGTGCCGCAACGATGTCTGCCGAACGTGCGCCCCAATCATAGCCACCCAACACGGCCCGCTTGATCTGCAGCGCGTCCATGAAGTCGATGACATCACTGGCCAGTGCGGCAGGCTGGCCGTTGCGCAGCGTCTTGTCGGAGAGAAAGTGCGTATCACCGTACCCCCGGGCATAAGGCATCAGCACGCGATAACCCTGCGCGGCCAACAAAGGTGCCACCTCGGAGTAACTGTGAATATCATAAGGCCAGCCGTGCAGCAGAATGACCACGGGGCCCTCGGCCGGACCCACCTCGGCGTAAGCTACATTCAGCAGACCGGCCTGGACGTGCTTCAACGGGCCGAACACGGCAGATGGATCGACTTTGGTGCTGACCGTAGCCGCCGCGGTTGGGGTGGTGCTGGCCTGCACGTTGGCCGTACCCAGGAGGCCCAACTGCAGCAACACCGCAGCAAGGATCGAAGGCCCCACCAGGCGCCGGTGCTTAGCGGTTGTAATGGTCGACAAGGCGTTGTTCACGTCGGGTGACTCCTGCAGGTGGCGGATGAGCAGTCTGCTCTCGGTGAAGCCTATTTGGCCGGCCCGAGGTATCCACGTTGTGTCGTAAAACCTGTGCGATCGCGACATAACGTGTCCCACGGTGCGACGGATACAGTCCGATACAAAACCCAGAGTTCAATAACAAGAGAATCGAGCGATGGAACACGTGAACCACATCCTGATTGTCGACGACGATCGGGAGATCCGCGAGCTGGTCGGTAATTACCTGAAGAAGAACGGCTTGCGCACCACAGTCGTGGCCGATGGACGGCAGATGCGCAGCTTTCTGGAGGCCAACCAGGTGGACCTGATCGTGCTGGACATCATGATGCCCGGCGATGATGGCCTGCAGCTGTGTCGCGAACTGCGCTCGGGCAAGCACAAGGCAACGCCGATCCTGATGCTCACGGCGCGCAACGATGAAACCGACCGAATCCTCGGGCTGGAAATGGGCGCCGATGACTACCTGACCAAACCCTTCTCCGCCCGTGAACTGCTTGCCCGCATCAACGCCGTGCTACGGCGCACGCGGATGCTGCCGCCTAACCTGCTGGTCAGCGAAAGCGGCCGCTTGCTGGGCTTCGGTCGCTGGCGCCTGGACACCACCGCCCGTCATCTGCTGGACGAAGATGACACCAGGGTCGCCCTGAGTGGCGCCGAATATCGGCTGTTGCGGGTGTTCCTCGACCATCCCCAGCGCGTGCTCAGCCGTGATCAATTGCTGAACCTGACCCAGGGTCGCGACGCCGACCTGTTCGACCGCTCCATCGACCTGCTGGTCAGCCGGTTGCGCCAACGCTTGATGGATGACTCGCGCGAGCCGACCTACATCAAGACCGTGCGCAGCGAAGGGTATGTATTTTCCTACCCGGTGCAGATGCTCGGCGCACAGGACTGAATCAGCACAGGCCGATCAACATCCTTGATAAAGACTATGCCCATGGGTGTTTTTTCATCGACGGGCTCCAGCTCTACAGTGGCCACATCTTCTTCCCACGCTCTGGAGCTACCTCATGAAAATCATCATCGGTCTTGGATTTGCCCTGTCGGTCCTGGGTGCCACTTCGGCCATCGCTGCCCCGCACGCAACCGCGCAAGTGGTGGCCGCTGCGCCGGTCAGCCAACCGGCTACCTTGAACGTCAATACGGTGGGCGTCGATCACAAGGACGTTCAGGCGAGCAAGCTGTATGTCGCGGAGAACCGGCCGGAGTTTGGTTCGAAATATCAGCGTTATTGATTCGATCCTTCCCTGCAGGCGGGTCCGACAGGCCATGCCCTACAGGGGTTGGGTCAATCTGCGGGCAAGCGCTTTGGCCTGCAGTGCCACATCCGTCACTGCCGTACTCTCCCACCACATTCCACGCAACGGCGGCCCCATGGCGAACAGCCGACCGGCGACTTGCCCATCGGCACCGATCACCGCGCCGTCCGCGGAGGCGGCGATGCCCAGTGCCAGCGGTCCGGGCTGAATCAGGCCCCGCGCCAGCAACTGCCGGGGCAGAGGTCGGGCAACCCGTCTCCAGTCATATTCGATGCCACTGGAGTTGATCAACGCCGCGCCACGGACCACGCACTCCTGCGGCTCGCCACGCCGACGGATGCGGATACCCAGCCCATTCCCCGACGAAGGTTCAAGCCCCTTGAAGGACGCCGCCTGAATCCGCAGCCGCCCTTCCCCGTGCAACCGCGCGACCAGCTCGGCACTCAAGGGTGGCGAGCGGTGGTGATGGCTCTCCCACCACGGCCGTACGTGCCGTACGAACTGCCGACGCTGCGCGTACGTCGCCTGGCTCCACAGCCGTGGAATGTGCACGCGCACAGTGTCCAGGGGCGCTTGCCAGTCGATCCCCGGGCAATCGCATCGCGGCAATGGCGGCGCAGCTCGCGTACCAGTTGCCGTGGCGTACGAATGCTCGGGTCATCGCCGAGAAAGTCGGCCCAGGCCGGCGGCTGGCGGCGCACGTGGGGCAGCAGGCCGTGGCGGGAAAACACTTCGATCGGCCCGCGGTGCCCAGCCTGCTCCAGCGAGACCACGGCATCGACCATGGTCAGGCCGGAACCGATGATCAAAACCGTCGACTGCGGATCAAGCTGGCGCATCGAGGCGACATCCCAAGGGTCCAGTGCCGCTGCGTTCAAGCCACTGGATTGGGCCTGGGGCGTGCGTGCGGCGGGGAACATCCCAGTGGCCAGCACCGCGTAAGCGCCCTGCAGGCGTTGCCCGTCGCTCAAGGTCAACCGCACGCCTTCGGCCAGGTTCTCGAGGTCGACAACCTCAGCGCGCACGTGTTCCACGCTAGAACCGTTCGCGGCGCCAGCCACCTGGGCTTGCGCCAGGCGCTGTTGCACATACTCGCCAAACAGCCCGCGCGGGGGGAACAGCTCACTGACCGGCACAGACTGCTGATCGGACTCGGGCCAGCCGCCCGCCGCTATATGTGCCGTCAGCCACTGCGTCAGGTCATCGGCATTGTCCGGGTCGACGCTCATCCGCGCCGCGTTGCCGTTGAGCGTGTGTCCCAGTTCCACCGCACTGTAGGCCTCGCCCCGACCAAGCTCGTTACGCGGCTCAATCACCAGCACCGAACGCTGGCCCGGCAGGCGCAGCAGCTGCACGGCCAGCATCGCGCCACTCAGGCCGCCGCCGATGATCAGGATGTCCGCCTGGCGGATGGCGTCATTCGCCTGCTCGCGGTGGATTTCACTCATGGGGTTCTCACAGGTCAGGGTTGTCCTGGACGATCATAAGCGCCAAACCCGGGTCAGTGTCAGAGAGCAGTACCAAAGTAGCGATAGCAGCCTTGGCGACCGTCGCTGCTGGCGGTTCAGATCACCACATTACGCACAAACCGCGCGGCCACTTCACCATCGTTTCGATAGGCGTGCGGCTGGTTGCTGGCAAACATGAAGAACTCCCCCGTGCCGATGTGCTGTGGCTGATCACCCAACATCAGCGTCAGACAGCCCTCGAACACGTAGATTTGCTCACTCCAGCCATCCGCATCCGGCTGCGATGGGTAAACCTCACCCGGTTGCAGGCACCATTCCCATTGCTCGACTTCACGGGTCGCGGTGGCTTTCGACAGCAATACAGCTTTACTGCCCGGGATGCTTCCGGCCCATGCCACCTCGTTGATCCGGCTCGGATCGCGCGCGTCGGGTGCCTGGATCAAGTCGCTGAAGGCAACGTCGAGTGCTTCGGCAACGCGATCCAGAGTGGTCAGGCTGACATTCTTTTCGCCCGCCTCGATCGCCACCAACATCCGCCGACTGACCCCGGATTTTTCCGCAAGCGCGGTCTGACTCATGTCCGCCGCATGGCGCAAGCGCCGAACGTTCTGACTGACGTGCTGGAGGACGGACATTCTTTGGCTGGAATCTTTGGGCACTATATTGCTCACTCGGTGGGGTTGGGCAGTATACTGCGCAACGTTGGGCGCATTGTGCGTCCCCTCCGGTAGTGCGCAAGGTCATGACGTCGGCGAACAACTCCTCCACTTCCCTCCGTTTCTCCCGTTTCAGCAAAGCCGAATGCGTGTTGGTGCTGATTACCATGGTCTGGGGCGGCACATTTTTGCTGGTTCAGCACGCGATGACCGTCAGCGGGCCGATGTTCTTCGTCGGCCTGCGCTTTGCGGCGGCGGCGTGCATCGTTGCGCTGTTCTCCTGGCGGCACCTGCGCGAGCTGACACTGTTCGAGCTCCGGGCCGGGTCGTTTATCGGTGTGGCGATCATGCTGGGCTACGGCTTGCAGACGGTCGGGTTGCAGAGCATTCCAAGCAGCCAGTCGGCGTTCATCACGGCGCTTTACGTGCCCTTCGTGCCGTTGCTGCAATGGCTGGTGCTGGGGCGGCGTCCAGGGCTGATGCCGAGTATCGGCATCATGCTGGCGTTTACCGGCTTGATGCTGCTGTCAGGCCCTGCGGGCGCATCGTTGAATTTCAGCCCGGGTGAAATCGCCACCCTGATCAGCGCCGTGGCGATTGCTGCGGAAATTATTCTGATCAGTCACTTTGCCGGTCAGGTCGATGTGCGCCGGGTGACGGTGGTGCAACTGGCGACGACGTCGGTGTTGTCGTTTCTGTTGGTCGTGCCAACCGGTGAAGTGATTGCGGATTTCTCCTGGACGCTGCTGGTGACTGCGCTGGGATTGGGCGCGGCGAGTGCGGCGATTCAGGTGGCGATGAACTGGGCGCAGAAGAGTGTTTCGCCGACGCGGGCAACCTTGATCTATGCCGGTGAGCCGGTGTGGGCAGGGATTGTCGGGCGGATTGCCGGGGAGCGGTTGCCGGCGATTGCGTTGCTGGGCGCCGGGTTGATTGTGGCGGCGGTAATTGTCAGTGAGTTGAAGACCAAGGGTAAGGTCGTCGAGGCTGAGGAAGAGCTGGAGCGGGAAACCCAACGCTGACCGGCAGTACGTGCGGCGTTTGATCGAGAGTGTTCGCGAACAAGCCCGCTCCCACTGTGGATCTGTGCCAGACGCATGCCCTGCATTCACCGATGATCTAATGTGAGAGCAGGCCTGCTCGCGATGAGGCCAGACCTGCATGTCACAGTATGCCAAACCACCAGACAGCATGACTTTTGCGCACTCCATGTAGGATTCTGCCACAGGTTCGCGTTTGGTAATCCGGGGACTGGCACGTATGATGCTTCACAAACCTCCGCAGATTAGAAGCCTATGTCCCTGATAGTTCTACTGCTTCTGCCATTCATTGGCAGCTGTCTGGCAGCGGTGCTGCCACACAACGCGCGTAATACCGAATCCCTGTTGGCAGGTCTGGTCGCTTTGATCGGCACTGTTCAGGTTGCGCTGTTGTACCCGCAAATCGCCCATGGCGGCGTCATTCGTGAAGAGTTCATGTGGCTGCCCAGCCTCGGCCTGAACTTTGTTCTGCGCATGGACGGCTTCGCCTGGCTGTTCTCGATGCTGGTGCTGGGTATAGGCACCCTCGTCTCTTTGTACGCCCGCTATTACATGTCACCGGATGATCCGGTGCCGCGGTTCTTCGCGTTTTTCCTGGCGTTCATGGGCGCCATGCTCGGCCTGGTGATCTCCGGCAACCTGATCCAGATCGTGTTTTTCTGGGAGCTGACCAGCCTTTTCTCGTTCCTGTTGATCGGCTATTGGCATCACCGCGCCGACGCCCGACGCGGCGCCTACATGGCGCTGATGGTCACGGGTGCCGGCGGACTATGCCTGCTGGCGGGGGTCATGATCCTCGGCCATGTGGTCGGCAGCTATGACCTCGACAAGGTCCTGGCCGCCGGCGAGCTGATTCGCGCACATGCCCTCTACCCTGTCCTGCTGCCTCTTATCCTGATCGGCGCCCTGAGCAAAAGCGCGCAATTCCCCTTTCATTTCTGGCTGCCCCACGCCATGGCGGCGCCGACGCCCGTCTCGGCCTATCTGCACTCGGCGACCATGGTCAAGGCCGGGGTGTTCCTGCTGGCGCGGCTCTGGCCGTCGTTGTCCGGCAGTGAAGAATGGTTCTACATCGTCAGCGGCGCCGGTGCCTGCACCCTGTTGCTGGGCGCCTACTGCGCAATGTTCCAGAACGACCTCAAAGGGTTGCTGGCCTACTCGACCATCAGCCATCTGGGCCTGATCACCCTGCTGCTGGGCCTGAACAGCCCGCTGGCAGCAGTCGCGGCGGTGTTTCATATTCTCAACCACGCCACCTTCAAGGCTTCGCTGTTCATGGCCGCCGGGATCATCGACCACGAAAGTGGCACCCGGGACATCCGCAAGCTCAGTGGCCTGATTCGGCTGATCCCCTACACCGCCACCCTGGCCATGGTCGCCAGCGCCTCCATGGCCGGCGTACCGCTGCTCAACGGTTTCCTGTCAAAAGAGATGTTCTTCGCCGAAACCGTGTTCATCAATGCCACGGCCTGGGTCGAAATGGCCCTGCCGATTGTCGCGACCATCGCCGGCACCTTCAGCGTCGCCTACTCGTTACGGTTTACCGCTGACGTGTTCTTCGGCCCGACCGCTACCGACCTGCCCCACACCCCCACGAGCCGCCACGGTGGATGCGTGCGCCGGTCGAACTGCTGGTGTTTGCCTGCCTGGTCGTGGGGATTTTCCCGGCACAGGTGGTGGGCCCGCTGCTGGCCGCCGCTGCGCTTCCCGTGGTCGGTGGCCCATTGCCGGAGTACAGCCTGGCCATCTGGCACGGCTGGAATGCGCCGATGATCATGAGCCTGATAGCCATGAGCGGCGGCATCGTGCTCTACCTGTTGCTGCGCAATCAGCTCAAGCGTGGACGCTTCAAGTACCCGCCGCTGATTGGCCGCTTCAATGGCAAGCGCCAGTTCGAACGCAGCCTGGTGGTGATGATGCGCCTGGCTCGGCGCCTGGAGCGGCGGATCAGCACCAAGCGTCTGCAAATGCAATTGTTCCTGATGGTGCTGGCGGCAGTGCTCGCCGGCCTGATTCCAATGTTGCACAGCAGCCTGACCTGGGGCGACCGGCCGAAAATCCCGGGTTCGGCCGTGTTCGTCACCCTGTGGCTGCTGGCGATCGCCTGTGCCCTGGGCGCTGCCTGGCAGGCCAAGTACCACCGGCTGGCAGCCCTGACCATGGTCAGCGTCTGTGGCCTGATGACCTGCATCACCTTCGTCTGGTTCTCCGCGCCGGACCTGGCCTTGACGCAACTGGTGGTTGAAGTGGTCACCACGGTACTGATCCTGCTTGGCCTGCGCTGGTTGCCGCGGCGGATCGAAGAGGTGGCGCCATTGCCGAGCACCTTGCGCAAGGCGCGCATCCGGCGCTTGCGCGACTTGCTGTTGTCGACGGCTGTCGGTGGCGGCATGGCGCTGTTGTCCTACGCCATGTTGACGCGCCAGACCCCCAACGACATTTCCTCGTTCTACCTCAGCCGCGCCTTGCCCGAAGGCGGTGGCAGTAACGTGGTCAACGTGATGCTGGTGGATTTCCGCGGCTTTGACACCCTGGGTGAAATCACCGTGCTGGCCGCCGTGGCGCTGACCGTATTCGCCCTGCTGCGACGCTTCCGCCCACCCAAGGAGAGCCTGCAATTGCCGGCCCAGCAACGCCTGCTGGCGCCCGACGTGGTGACCGACCTGGTCAACCCGCGCCAGGCCAGCGATACCGCGCTCGGCTTCATGATGGTGCCGGCGGTACTGGTGCGCCTGCTGCTGCCCATCGCCTTCGTGGTGTCGATCTACCTGTTCATGCGCGGTCACAACCAGCCCGGTGGCGGGTTCGTTGCCGGGCTGGTGATGTCGGTCGCGTTCATCCTGCAGTACATGGTGGCCGGGACACAGTGGGTCGAGGCGCAAATGAGCCTGCGGCCGCTGCGCTGGATGGGCACCGGATTGCTGTTCGCCACGGCTACCGGTCTGGGGGCGATGCTGGTCGGCTATCCGTTCCTGACAACGCACACCTGGCATTTCACCTTGCCGCTGCTCGGTGACATCCATATCGCCAGCGCATTGTTCTTCGACGTTGGCGTGTATGGCGTGGTGGTCGGTTCGACGCTGTTGATCCTCACCGCCCTCGCCCACCAATCGGTGCGGGGTCACAAGACCGCATCGCTGCCCAAGTCCGTCGCCAGCAAAGGAGCCGTCTGATGGAAGAAGTCATCGCAATCGCCATCGGCGTTCTCGCTGCGTCAGGCGTCTGGTTGATCCTGCGGCCACGAACTTTTCAGGTGGTCATGGGCCTGTGTTTGCTGTCGTACGCGGTCAACCTGTTCATCTTCAGCATGGGCAGTCTCTTTATCGGCAAGGAGCCGATCATCAAGGACGGCGTGCCCCAGGACCTGCTGCACTACACCGATCCATTGCCGCAGGCGCTGGTGCTCACCGCCATCGTCATCAGCTTCGCCATGACAGCACTGTTCCTCGTCGTGCTGCTGGCTTCCCGGGGCCTGACCGGTACCGACCATGTGGACGGCCGGGAGCCTAAGGAATGAACCTGATGCCGCACCTGATTGCCGCACCGATTCTGCTGCCGCTGCTGACTGCCGCCTTGATGCTGATGCTCGGGGAAAGGCACCGGCCGCTGAAGGCGAAAATCAACCTGTTCTCCAGCCTCGTCGGTCTGTTCATTTCGGTCATGCTGCTGCAATGGACGCAAACCACCGGCGTGCCAGGCTCCATCGGCGTTTACTTGCCGGGTAACTGGCAGGCGCCGTTCGGCATTGTGCTAGTGGTTGATCGCCTGTCGGCGCTGATGCTGGTGCTGACCGGGATCATCGGCGTCAGCGCTCTGTTGTTTGCGATGGCGCGTTGGGACGGTGCCGGTTCGAGCTTCCACGCACTGTTTCAGATTCAACTGATGGGCCTGTATGGCGCGTTCCTGACGGCGGATCTGTTCAACCTGTTCGTGTTCTTCGAAGTGTTGCTCGCCGCCTCTTATGGCCTCTTGCTGCACGGCTCGGGCCGGGCGCGGGTGTCGTCGGGGCTGCATTACATTTCGATCAACCTGCTGGCCTCGTCGTTGTTCCTGATTGGCGCGGCACTGATCTACGGCGTCACCGGCACCCTGAACATGGCCGATCTGGCGCTGAAGATTCCGCTGGTACCTGAGGCTGACCGAGGCTTGCTGCACGCAGGCGCAGGGATTCTGGCGGTAGCGTTTCTGGCCAAGGCTGGCATGTGGCCGCTGAATTTCTGGCTGGTACCGGCCTACTCCTCGGCCAGCGCGCCAGTCGCGGCAATGTTCGCGATCATGACCAAAGTCGGCATCTACACCCTGCTGCGCCTGTGGACGCTGCTGTTTTCCGGGCAGGCTGGCGCGTCTGCATTCTTCGGTGGCGACTGGCTGATCTACGGCGGCATGGCGACCATGGCCTGCGCGGCGCTGGCGATTCTTGCTGCGCAACGACTGGAGCGCATGGCCAGCCTGAGCATTCTGGTGTCGGCCGGCATTCTGCTGTCGGCTATCGGTTTCGCTCAACCGAACCTGATTGGCGCGGCGCTGTTCTACATGGTCAGCTCGACCCTGGCGCTGAGCGCACTGTTCCTGCTGGCTGAATTGATCGAGCGCTCGCGCTCGGCCAACGAGATCCCGCTGGAAGACGAAAGCGAACTGCTACCGCGTCCACAAGAATCTCTGCAACCGCCCAAAGGCATCAACCTCGACGACGAGCAGAAAGCCGTGGTCGGTCAGGTCATCCCGTGGACCATGGCGTTTCTTGGCCTGAGCTTCATTGCCTGCGCCCTGCTGATCATCGGCATGCCGCCGCTGTCCGGGTTCATTGGCAAGCTCAACCTGATGGACGCGCTGCTGAATCCACTGGGCCTGGGCACCGGCGCACCGATCTCCAATGCGGCGTGGGCGCTGCTGGCGCTGTTGATCCTCTCCGGGCTGGCTTCGTTGATGGCGTTCTCGCGCCTCGGCATCCAGCGTTTCTGGACGCCCGAGGAGCGCCCTTCGCCGCTGCTGCGCAAACTCGAATGCGCGCCGATCTTCCTGCTATTGGGGCTGAGCATCGCCCTGACCTTCAAGGCCGAGCCGCTGCTGCGCTACACCCAGGCCACTGCCGAGGCGCTGAACAATCCGCAGCAATACGTCATGGCGGTGCTCGGCACCCGCGCCGTGCCAAGCCCCGAAGCGCAAGCCGCGATCGTGGAGGTGCGCCCATGAATCGTCTGTTTCCCGCCCCCTGGTTATCACTGGCGCTGTGGGTATTGTGGCTGGCGCTGAACCTGTCGATCAGCCCGGGTAATGTGCTGCTGGGGGCCGTCTTAGGCATCTGCGCGCCACTGATGATGCGCAAACTGCGCCCCCTGCCGATCCGCATTCGTCGCCCTGGCGTGATCCTGCGCCTGTTCCTGCTGGTGGGACGTGACGTGGTGGTGTCCAACCTCGCCGTCGCCTGGAGCGTGCTCAATGCCGGACGCCGACCGCCGCGCTCGCGCTTCATCAAGGTGCCGCTGGAGCTGCGCGACGCCAACGGCCTGGCGGCCCTGTCGATGATCACCACGGTGGTTCCCGGCACGGTCTGGTCGGAGCTGGCACTGGACCGCAGCATTCTGTTGCTGCACGTGTTCGACCTGGATGACGAAGCGCTGTTCATCGAGCACTTCAAGGCGACCTACGAACGCCCCTTGATGGAGATTTTCGAATGAGCCCGTTACTGTCGAACGCCATTCTACTGACGCTGTTCCTGTTCTCGCTGGCCATGGTGCTGACCCTGATTCGTCTGTTCAAAGGCCCATCAGCGCAGGATCGGGTCTTGGCGCTGGACTACCTGTACATCGTCGCCATGCTGATGATGCTAACCCTGGGCATTCGCTACGCCAGTGACACGTACTTCGAAGCGGCGCTGCTGATAGCGCTGTTCGGCTTCGTCGGCTCGTTTGCGCTGGCAAAATTCCTGCTGCGTGGCGAGGTGATCGAATGAATGCTGAATTGTCTCTATGGGTCGAAATTCCGGTGGCAATCCTGCTGGTGCTCAGCGGTATGTTTGCGCTGATCGGTGCGATCGGGTTATTGCGGATGAAGGATTATTTCCAGCGCATGCACCCACCGGCACTGGCCTCAACGCTCGGCGCATGGTGCGTGGCGCTGGCCTCGATCATCTGCTTCTCGGCGCTCAAGTCCGGGCCGGTAGTGCACGCTTGGCTGATCCCGATTCTGCTGGCAATCACCGTGCCGGTAACCACGCTGCTGCTGGCCCGCGCCGCATTGTTTCGCAAGCGCATGGCTGGGGATGATGTGCCGGCAGAGGTAAGTAGTCGGAGCATGGAAAGCGGGAACTGAGCCACGGGCACCTTTGGATCCTGTGGGAGCAAGCCTCGCTCCCACAGACTCGGATCTAGATATAGCGCTCTAGTCCACCGCTCAGATCCAAGCCACCGCCAGCAACCCTGCCCCCAGCACCACACACAACGGCGAATACGCCCAGGTATCGAGGCGGGCAAATTTGGAATCCTTGACCTGTTTGAAAAACCCTACAAGATTCGAATCGCCAATCGCCCGGGCGAACATCAGCATCGCAATGGCGCTGATCACCCACTGCAGTGACCAGTGATGCACCGTCGGCAGGTACAGGCCAACCCGCAGGCACACCAGCATCGCGATCAGCAGCAGGCCGACCGCCACCAGCAGCGTGGCGAATCCAGAAGGCTTGAAGGCCGGCCTGGAGCCTTGGTCGTCCTCCCTGGGCACTCGCGGCACGGCGGCCTCGCTGCCCAGCTTGCCACCGGCCGCCCAGTACAGGTGGACCAGGCTGATCAGGAGGAAGACGGCAGCCATCCATTGCGCAATTACCAGGCTCATAGTCAAACTTCCAGCGTGAAATGTGCGCGCAGGATGAACCTCCCCGAACGATTATGTAAGGGCAGGCCCAAACTCACTTCAACTCGGCAGCGACTTTGGCGGCGACATCCTTGGGCACCCAGGCCTGCCACACGTCCGGATGCGCCTTCATGAACGCTTCGGCCGCCTGGCGTGGCGCGGTGTGTTTTTCGCTCATCTCGGCCAACGCCTTGTTCAACGGCTCGATCGGGAAATCGACCTTGCTGAAAAACTCGGCAATCTGCGGGTACTGCTTCTGGAACGGGGTGGAGACGCCGATCGACAGCTTCGACGCCAGCGAGCGGGTCGGTTGCGGATTGGGATTGTCGGCGTCGGTGAGGGTCTTCCAGGCTTCGGCATTGAACGGCGGTTCTTCCAGCTGGATCAGCTTGAAGCGGCCCAGCAGCGGCGTCGGCGACCAGTAATAGAACAGGATCGGTTTGCCTCGACGAATCGAGGAACTGATCTCGGCATCCAGCGCCGCCCCGGACCCGCTGCGGAAGTTCACGTAACTGTCGTCCAGCCCGTAGGCCTTGAGCTTCTGCTTGTTGACCACCTCGGACGTCCAGCCGATCGGGCTGTTGAGAAAGCGGCCCTTGCCAGGCGATTCCGGATCGCTGAACACGTCCTTGTACCTGGGCAGATCGGTGACGCTGCGCAGGTCCGGGGCCACGGCCTTGATGCCCTTGGCCGGGTCACCCTTGATCACATACTCGGGCACCCACCAGCCTTCGGTGGCACCCTTGACCGTGTCGCCCAGGCTCACCACCTTGCCTTCAGCCTCGGCCTTGACCCAGACCGGACTGCGCCCGGCCCACTCCTCGCCAATCACCTGAATGTCATTGTTGGCCAGTGCCGTTTCCAGGGTGATGGTGGTACCGGGTAGCGTGTCGGTCGGCAGTCCGTAGCCCTTCTCGACGATGATCCGCAGGACATCCGTGATCAGGCTGCCGCTTTCCCAGTTCAGGTCGGCAAAATGGATCGGCGCCTCTGCCGCCATCACCGACTGCGCCGACGTCAGCAAGCCGAATGTGGCCACGCTCGCGGCCAACAACCGTCGAAATCCGTTCATGCATTGCACCTCATGCTGTTCACAGCAATAGCAGGATGGCCTGACAGAAGACCGCAAGCCTCTGAATACTCAGTCAACTGACTGTAGCCGAGGTTCCTGCTTTCGAAGGGCGTGAATCTGTTTTCGCAAATGTACTGCAGTGCCGACCGCTTATTCGCTGGCCTTGAAGGTCACCAGTTCACCCTTGCGCCATTTCGCGGCTTTGGCCGTGACGGCCTTGAGTGTCTTGGTCAAACCTTCCTGCAACTGCTGGTGCGCGGCGAACACCATCACCACGCTATGGCCTTCCTTGAACACGATGCCGTGGCCATCAGCGGTAGTCACGAACGCATAATCGCCAAGGCCGTAAACGGTCAGTTTAATTTCGCGAAACTTGATATCCAGCTTGCCGCCTTCGCGACTGGGCAGTACGGATGCGCTGAAGTGATCGCCAACCTTGAGCTTGAGCCCGGGTTTATCATCAACGACCAACGACTCTTCGGTATCGATTTCGGCAATGTAAATGCCTTCGGCGTTTTGTTCGGTGATGTAAACGAAACGTGACTGAAACTGTTTAACCAGCTTTGCCCGCAGATCACCCAGCACGAACAAAGCATGCATATCGAGATTACTTACTGCCAAGGAAACATCCCCACATCTGAAATGGTGCCGCGCGCGAAACGGGCGCACGGCAGAAAATAGCGGCAATGCCGAAATGAACACATAAACCGGGGTGAATCCCAGATCAACAGAATAATGGAATACCACCCACGTCGTCCTGTCTGGCGCTTTTCAAGACTTGGAGTACAGCGCCTTTTTTACGCCAGAGAAAACGGACTATCAACTCCGGGAAAAAATCGCTTTGAAAAAAGCATTTTTCCAACAGATCGCCAGGCAAAAATCGCTTTGGATAGGCACGTATGCCCGGCACTGCGGGTGATTCTAGAGCAGCGACGCTCTTCCAGACTACCCATAACGACGAACAGACGTCGGCAGACCCGTGAAAAGGGCTTCACAGGTGCACTTAAACACACTTCAGCCAACTGCCTGGCTCCCCGTGCAATCATTTGCAGGCCACGCCCTGGAGTGCCGCCACTGACTGCGGCTTCGAAAGGCGTTTCGTCATGCCGGCGACTTATCTCAGCCGCCGGCAGGCAACTACTGCCATACTGCCCGACCAATGAAATCCGTCCCAACGGCGGGCGACGTTCAAAACAACAGAATATTCTCATGGGAAGGCTGCGACGTGACGGAATTTGATATCGGCGAATTTTTCATCCGGGGCGAAGTCAGGGAAGTCGAGGGTGAGTTCCAGGCAGTCATCATCATGCGCGCCAAACCGCCGCTGACCACCGTCACCTGCCACCAGGTCGAAAAGGACCGCTGGTTCAAGACCGCCGACGTGGCCGCCATTGCCGCCCAGGATGCCGCCAAGGCACTCAAGCTGGCTGTCGATGAGGGCGCGTTAAAAGCCTGACCTTCAGTTTGCCGTCTATGCTTGCCCTGCTTTAGAACATCGCTATCGAACTCCTGGAGCGCGGCCGCCTCAGATGCAATGAGCCGTACTTCAGCACTTGCACTCGACGCGGCACTCAAGGAGATCAACATGGATGCACCTACACATGATTTGAAAGGCCTGTTTGACCAACTGGGCCTGGATTCCAGCGAGAAGGCGATCGACGACTTCATCGCCAGTCACTCTCCCCTCCCCGACGACAAGAAGCTGATCGACGCCGAATTCTGGACGCCGCAGCAGGCGGGCTTCCTGAAAGAACAATTGCGCGAAGATGCTGACTGGGCGCGGGTGGTCGACGACCTCAACCTGCGCATGCACCAGGTGCACTAAGCAGCGGACTCAGTGCAGGCTGCCTTGTTGTGTTGCGCTCAATTGCGCAAGCCAGGCAGCTTTGCACTCCTGCGCTTCATTGCGACTGGCGAACGCCGTACCGCGACGCTCCCCGTTCAGCAACACCACCCAGCAAACGCTTTGCCCCATCGCCCTTAAACCGGCAGGCACACCGCTGCCGATCATCACGGCAACATCGACTCTGCATTGCATGCGGACCTCTCGAAATCATTAGCAACCTAACTAAGTGGCCAGATTAATGCTTTCTTTCGAGAGGAAACAGCAACCGCCGTGCACAGATTCATTGCATCTGAAGTAACAATCGATCAGCGCGCACGTTCAGGTTTATAGCCCAGACGCAAACCACCCCAATGCCGGCCCTTGATCATGATTGGCACCGAGAGGTCATGCATCAGCTCGCCAGTGTCGCGGGTATAGGTCTGCAACAACACCGGTTTTTGGTGGCTGCCACAGCGAATGCCCGTGCGATCGGCAAACTTGCGTTTGGTGCGATTGTTGACCGCATCGACCTGCGCATCCCCGGTCAGCGGCTGACTAAACGCCTGATTGTGCGTCGGCACATAACCCTGCTGCGTGCAGGCGATGGCGAACACCAGGCCCTCGTGACGGGCCAGCAGGGGTTCCTGGATGGCCGGCAACACCTGGTCGGTGTAACGATCGAAGCGGGTCTGGAACTTGCCGGGATGAGTGTTGGGAATCGCCTGGTAATTGCGATCGAACAGGTCATCGAGGCTGACACGTCCCTGGTCGATATCAGCTTCAAATCGCGCCGTGATCTGGCTCGCCCCTTCACGCGCCAGGTCGTAGATGCGCTGGTGATAGTCATCCAGCCCGACTTCGGCCAGTCGCTCGCTGATCGTCTCGGCCTGCCCTTCCATCTGCACCGCCGCTTCGGCGAGGCGTCGGGTTTGCTGGTCGCTGATCGCCAGATCGCTGCGCATTTGCTCGATGGCTTTGAACAGACTGTCGAGTTGCTCGCGATTAGTCTCCGCACCTCGGGCGATCTCGCCGACCTGACCTTCCACCCCGGCAGCCAATCGCGCGATGTTCTGCAGATGCTGACCGGTGAGCTCGACTTGCTCGACGCCTGTGTGCAGATCGCTGGACAGCTCACGAATCTGCTCCACCACCTGCGCGGTGCGTTGCTGAATATCGGCAACCATCTCACCGACTTCACCGGTCGCCGACGCCGTGCGCGCCGCCAGCCCGCGCACCTCATCCGCGACCACGGCAAAACCGCGGCCATGCTCGCCAGCCCGCGCCGCTTCGATCGCTGCGTTCAAGGCCAACAGATTAGTCTGGCTGGCAATCGACTGAATCACCAGCGTCACGCGCTGGATGTCGTCGCTGCGCACGCTCAACGCCTCGATCAACTCGCGGCTGGTATTGGCGCGCTGACTGAGTTGATGCATGCGCGAAATCGAATCAACCAGTTCCGAACGCCCCGCCGCACTGCTGTGATGCGCCTCACTCGCGGCCTCCAGCGCTTCACGGCTGAGCTGTGAAGTAGCGTGTTCGGTGGCGATCATCACCTCGGCATTACTGACAATTCGCGCCGCCGCATCCAGTTGCGATTCGAGCTTGCTTGCCAGTTCCTTGACCGAAAACGCCACACCCGCCGCCGACAACGCGTTGTGGCTGGTGGTGTAGGAAAGGTCGCGGGTCAGATCGGAAATAGCGCTGCCAGTGTCGGCAGGCGGTACAGCGGGGACGGCTCGGGAGCGCAGGCGCGGCAGCCAGATAATCAGCACCGCCAACGGCATGCCAACGTAAAGCGACCACTCACCCAGCGTCATGCCGGCCAACAACAGCATCAGGGCGATGCTTTGCAGGGTCGGAGCGATCCAGCGGTTTTTCGGCAAAAGCACTGGTGCAGGCAGAGCCCCAACCAGAGATCCATCTCTCGTCATTTCAACACCCCACGCTTGTTCTCATTGTTGTGACTGCATTAAACGCCACTACAACGCCATTATCCATGGTCCGTTAGTCGCGGTTATTGCAGCAGATCAATAGAAGCGTGTCGGGTTTTGTGCAGACGATAAAAAGCATCGCGGGCAAGCCCGCTCCCACAGGTTCAACGCAAACCTTGCGGGAGCGGGCTTGCCCGCGATGTAGCGCTACGAAACGAAATCAGGCCTGACGCTGGTGCTTATCGATCTGCTCGTGACGCTCTTGAGCTTCGATGCAGTACTTGGTGGTCGGGCTGATCAGCAGGCGCTTCAGGCCAATGGCCTCGCCGCTGTCGTCGCACCAGCCAAAGCTGTCTTCCTTGATGCGCTCAAGGGCTTGTTCCAATTGCGGCAGCATGCGCTGGTCGCGATCGATCGCGTTCACCAGCCAGGTGCGCTCTTCTTCAACCGAAGCCGCGTCCGCCGGGTCAGCCGGGGTGTCCAGGCTTTCGATGGCGATGCGGTTTTGCTCAATGCGCTCGTGGGTTTCGACTTTCATGTTCTGCAACAGCTCAGTGAAGAAAGCGTGCTGCTCGGCATTCATGTAGTCATCTGCCGGCATGGCCAGCAACTTGTCCTTTGTCATTGATATCTCTATAAAAAAACGTGCATTAAGGCGAATTAGGGAGCGTTTCGACGAACCGTGTCCGGCCGACGAAAAGGCATCGTTTATTGCAAACGCCACCCGGCACTCAATTTACGAGGGGCGGCAGTCTAAGGCCCGTTTGAGGCCTCAGCAACTGTAAATACAGGGAATCTGTCCAACAAAGCCCGGAAACTGCTCTGACACAGGCTTCATAGCGGTCATCGGAGTGCGTTTATAGCAAGAAATTCAGTCGAGCGGCTGTATATAGAAGACAAACGGCGGCTCCCTGTACATCTATTGCACCGCGCCCAACCTGAGCTAAGGTTGAGCATCCCATAAGCCCGACCCCAAGGAGAGTATCCATGAAGCTGATCGGCATGCTCGATTCGCCCTATGTGCGGCGCGTGGCCATTAGTGCCAAGTGCCTGGGCATCCCTCTGGAACATCAATCAGTCTCGGTGTTTCGTCACTTCGAGCAGTTCCAGCAGATCAATCCAGTGGTCAAGGCGCCAACCCTGGTGCTGGACAACGGCGATGTGCTGATCGACTCGACGCTGATCATCGACTACCTGGAGGCGTTGGCCGGGTCGAACAAGACCCTGATGCCCGGCGAACTCGATCAACGCTTGCGCGCATTGCGCCTGACTGGCCTGGCGTTGGCCGCCTGTGAAAAATCCGTACAGCTGTATTACGAACGCAACCTGCGGCCCGCCGAGATTCAATATGAACCCTGGGTGGAACGGGTGGAGGGACAACTGGCAGCGGCATATTCGGCGCTTGAGCGCGAGCTGGAGTTTGCGCCTTTGAAGGCCGATGGTTCGATCGACCAGGCCGGGATCAGCGTGGCGGTAGCCTGGAGCTTCTCTCGGCTGGTGGTGCCGGAGCAGGTGGACAGTGAGCAGTTTCCACAGATCAGCGCGTTTACAGCATATGCGGAGCAGCTGGAAGCCTTCCTGGACACGCCGATCGAATGAATCCCCTTAAACAAAAAAGCCGCTTCTACCAGAGGCAGAAGCGGCAGGAGCACAAGCTCCAGGACTATCAGTGCATAAACAGGGCGATCAGGATAATGATCGGGATCGGCACACCGAGAAAGAACAACAGTAATGAGCGCATGAGGTTTCTCCTGGTTTAACGAATCGAGTTGGTAGTAGTGACGTAGGCGTCGGACTCGACATACACCACGGCATCACGGCGACGACCGCCGAAGGTGGCAGCGAGGCTGGCGAAGAAGGCACCGATCAGCAGCGCAACAAACATCCACAAGGTGGTAGTGGCAGCCACTTTGGCAGCGGTGTCAGCCGCTTCCTTGGCAGCCTGTTTGGCGTCGGCCACGGCTTTCTGGGTACGGGCATACACTTCGTCAACACGACGCTCGGCATCGGCCTGGGTCAGGTTGGTACGCTGGGCAACCAGTTGTGCAAGGTAGGTACGGTCTTCGGCGGCGAGTTGGCCGTCGTTCAGGCTGCGTACGAAGATGCGGGTGACGGTGCCACGGGCGGCGTCATCGCTGACGGCGGCTGGACGATCATCACGGAACAGGCTGTCGATGAAGTAACCATACTGGTCACTGTCGGTGTTGCCCGCTGCCGAACCTGCTGCCTGGGTAGCCATGCTGGCTGCACCCCCGACCACACTGGCACCGGCTTGCACGCCACCACTGATGATGCTGCTTACCGAACCGACCACCAGGGTCGCGGCCACCAACGTTGCAACGCACCACGAAAGGAAGCCGTGGGCGGTATCACGGAAGTAAACTTCATCGCCGTGCATGTTGGCCCATTTGACCCGCAGACGGCCCGCAATGTAGCCACCGAGGCCCGATGCGACGATTTGTGTGAAGGCCAGCCAGACGATCGTGGAAATGCCCAGCCCCTTGGCGCTTACGCCTTCGTTGGCCCATGGCGAAACCGCCGAGAAGCCAAGGCCAAAGCCCAGCAATACGAGGATCAGCGACAACGCCGCCGCCGCAGCGGCACCGGCAAAAATCGCACCCCAGGAAACGCCCGACCGCGCGTTTGATTCTTCTGCGGCAGGATAGAAACCATCCGAGGATCTATTCATTATTGTGTCGCTCCAGGCAGGAAAGATATTGTTACAAGTAGCTGCCTGAACAATTGCAGTCGGCGTGCCAAGCGCGATTTTTTAATAAAACTATATTTTTCAATAGCTTATAAAAATTGAACTTGCCAGCATCATGCAAATTGCAACAAAACGTCGATATCAGCGGGTTTTATGCATTGCATTTGCGGATGAATTTTTATTTAGAAAGAACGAGCTGTTTTCTTGGCAAAATGCTGCCATTCCGTTTGAACCGATCAAGGCCTGCCCTATGACTCGTATATTGACCATCGAAGACGACGCCGTAACCGCTCGGGAAATCGTCGCCGAACTCAGCAGCCACGGTCTGGACGTCGACTGGGTCGACAATGGCCGTGAAGGCCTGGACCGCGCCGTGAGCGGCAATTACGACTTGATTACCCTCGACCGCATGTTGCCGGAACTCGATGGCCTGGCCATCGTCACCACGCTGCGCACCATGGGCGTGGCCACGCCGATTCTGATGATCAGCGCCCTCTCCGACGTCGATGAGCGGGTTCGCGGGCTGCGCGCAGGCGGTGACGATTACCTGACCAAGCCGTTCGCTACCGATGAAATGGCGGCGCGGGTTGAAGTGTTGCTGCGCCGGCAGAACAGCGTCGCGACGCAAGCGACAACCTTGCAGGTGGCCGATCTGCAACTGGATTTGATCAGCCACGAAGCGCGCCGCGCCGAGCAGGTGCTGACGCTGTTGCCGACCGAATACAAATTGCTCGAATTTCTGATGCGCAACAGCGGCCAGATTCTCTCGCGGATGATGATTTTCGAAGAAGTCTGGGGTTATCACTTCGACCCGGGCACCAACCTCATCGACGTGCACATCGGCCGTCTGCGCAAGAAAATCGACGCGGTGGGCAACGTGCCGCTGATCCGCACGGTACGGGGCTCAGGTTATGTCATTGCCGAACCCGTCTGACGGTTGGCGCTCTTCCAGCAGCCGTTTGCTGGCGCTGTACAGTTCGTTGTTCGTGGCCTGGAGCGCGATCCTCATGGGGGTCATGTATTACGAGGTTTCCGGCTACCTCGACAATCTTGCCAAGCATTCGTTGATGCAACGTCAG
Organism: Pseudomonas sp. TH10; assembly: GCF_016651255.1. GTDB lineage: Bacteria > Pseudomonadota > Gammaproteobacteria > Pseudomonadales > Pseudomonadaceae > Aquipseudomonas. The sequence goes on along the minus strand of NZ_JAEKEG010000104.1, from coordinate 13,338 downwards.
CATCTGTTTTCACACTTTCGCGGTGAGCAACTGGAAGAGGCGCTCGCCGCGAGCATGACCTTCGACATTCGTGGCATCGACGCTTATGGCCTGTTTGACGATCAGCACCGCTACCTCGGCGGCGCGCTACAGCAGATCCCCGAGGGCCTGCCACTGGACGGCAAGATCCACATGCTCGCCGACTGCGCCGACTCCGATGATCCGACCCTGCCCAATGACAGCTGCGATGCCGTCGCCACGCAAACCCGCGACGGTCGTTGGCTGGTATTGCTGCGCGACAACGGTTCGTTGTTCGCGGTAACGCGGATTATTTTGCACGCGTTGTTCTGGGGCGTGTCGCTGACGATTCTGCCGGGGATTGCCGGTTGGCATTTGTTGCGCCGGCGGCCCTTGCGGCGGATCCGGGCGATTCAGGCCAGTGCGCAGTCGATTGTGGCCGGCGACCTGACTCACCGTTTACCGCTGTCCAATCGCCGTGATGAACTGGACATGCTCGCGGCCATCGTCAACGCCATGCTTGAGCGCATCGAGCGTTTGATGAATGAAGTCAAAGGCGTGTGCGACAACATCGCCCATGATTTGCGCACACCGCTGACCCGCTTGCGCGCGCAGTTGTATCGCATGCAGCAACAGGCTGGTGAAGGTTCCCAGGAGGCGGCGCAACTGGATCTGGTGCTGGCCGAAGCGGATACGCTGATGGCGCGGTTTCGCGGGCTGTTGCGGATTTCCGAGCTGGAAGATCGGCAGCGTCGCTCAGGGTTTGTCGAGCTGAATCCGGTGTCGTTGCTGGAAGAACTGCACGAGTTTTATTTGCCACTGGCTGAGGAAGGTGAGCTGCGTTTCGAGCTGAACATGCCGGAGACGTTGCCGCCGTTGAACGGTGATCGGGCATTGCTGTTTGAGGCATTGGCGAACCTGTTGAGCAACTCGATCAAATTCACCCCTCCGGGCGGTACGGTGATGTTGCGTGGCGTGAATACCGGTGGCCAGACGCGGATTGAAGTGCACGATTCAGGGCCGGGCATCCCGGAGGCTGAGCGTGAGGCGGTGTTCCAGCGTTTCTATCGCGCCGAGGGTGGGCAACCGCAGGGTGGTTTTGGTTTGGGCCTGTCGATTGTGGCCGCGATTGTCAGTTTGCATGGCTTCACCCTGGACCTCGGTGAAAGCGAACTGGGCGGCGCTCGGCTGGTGCTTGAGTGCCGGCAACCGCCCATTGCCCAGACCTGAGGTTCATGGGGCGATGGATCGCGATGAGGCTGGCACATTCAAAATGTGCGTTGCCTGACCCACCGCCATCGCGGGCAAGCCCGCTCCCACACTGGCCCCATGTCGATCGGGGTTACCCCGGATAATTGGCCCGCAAAGCTTGCACGCCACCGTGGTAAATCCCGCTGAACAACGCCACCACTTCCTCCTCGGTCACGCCCACCGGTACAAACTGCCCCGACCACGTCACGCGCGCACCCTCGCCCTGAGCCTCAACGCGGATCGTCGCCAGATAATCAGTGGCCGGAAACGGCGCCTGCAAAATCGAGTAACTGTAAGTCTTCCCGGCGTTATCAAAGGACTCAAGCCGCTCAACCACTACCGCGCCGTCCGAGGTTTGCAGGGTGCGCACGCGCCCGCCTTCGCTCAACTCACTATTGGGAATGAACGGCAGCCAGTCCGGCAGCGTGTTGAAACCGCCGATCAATTGCCAGACCTGATCGGCCGAAGCCGGGATGTCGATGGTTGCAGATGCTGTTGGCATATAGGTTCTCTCTCAATCCATCAATCAATCAAAAAATCAGATTGCCATGCTGTCGACAACACCGCCATCGACACGCAGAGCAGCGCCGGTGGTGGCCGAAGACAATGGCGAAGCGATGTAGGCCACAAGATTGGCAACCTCCTCGACATCTGCCACGCGCTGGATAATCGAAGTCGGGCGCGCCTTGCGCACAAAGGCGTCAGCTTCCTCCCGGGCGCTGCGGCCGGATTCGGCGGTGGCATCCTTGAGCATCTGCTCCAGGCCGTCGGTGAACGTCGGGCCGGGCAAGATCGCGTTGACCGTCACACCGGTGCCCGCCAGCCGCTTGGCCAGACCGTGGGACACCGCGAGGTTAGCACTCTTGGTCACGCCGTAATTGATCATGTCGGCCGGCGTCGCCACCCCGGATTCCGAGGAGAGGAAAATTACCCGGCCCCAGCCTTGCTTGACCATGTCCGGCACATAATGCCGGGACAGGCGCACGCCGGAGATCACGTTGACTTCATAAAAGCGCGTCCATTCACTGTCCGGCGCGTCGAAGAAATCCACCTCGTTGAAGATCCCCAGGTTATTCACCAGTATGTCCGCCCGCGGCTCGGCAGCGAACAGCTGCGCTGCCCCTTCTGCGGTCCCAAGGTCCGCCGTCAGGCCCCGCACCTGCGCGCCCGGCACGCGCTGGCGAATGCTCTCAAGGGCCTGCTCGACCTTGGCCGTATCCCGGCCGATCACCACCACCGTTGCACCGGATTCGGCCAGCGCCTTGCTGATGCCCAGGCCAATACCGGCCGTACTGCCACTGACAATGGCCAGTTTTTCGCTCAGATCAATTTTCATCTTCAAGCTCCCATCGTTGGCAACGGCGCCCGCTCGGACACCAGTTTCGCTTCACGCATTGCCTGCCAGAACGCCGCAGGAATAACCGCCGACAGCGCCGCCACATCCTCGGCAATCCGCCCCGGCCGACTGGAACCTGGAATGACCGCCGCCACTGCCGGGTTAGCCAGGCTGAACTGCAACGCAGCAGCCTTGACGTCGACACCATGGGCCGCGGCAATGCGCTTTGATCTGTTCGACCTTGCTGACGATCTGCGGGCTGGCCTTCTGGTACTCAAAATGTGCACCGCCCGCCAGGATCCCGGAACTGTAAGGGCCACCGACCACGATCTCGACATTCTGCGCCAGCGCTGACGCCATCAAGCGCTGCAGGGCCCGGTCGTGATCAAGCAAGGTATAGCGCCCGGCCAGCAGAAAACCATCCGGCTGCGCTTCGGCCAGGTCCAGAGTCAGCTCACAGGGCTCGACCTTGTTCACCCCCAGCCCCCAGCCCTTGATAACCCCTTCTTCACGCAGGCGTGTCAGCACCTTGAAGGCACCGGTGCGGGCCTGATTGAAGTACTCGAGCCATTGGTCCCCGTAGAAATCCTGGGCAATATCATGCACCCAGACGATATCCAGGCGATCGGTTTGCAGGCGTTCGAGGCTGTCTTCAATTGAGCGCAGCGTCGCGTCGGCGCTGTAGTCATTGACGATTTTGTTAGGCCGGCCGTGTTCGAACACTCCGCTCTTCTCGCCCAGGTCCCGTGCCGCGGCATCCTCGACCTCATCGAGAATTACCCGCCCGACTTTGCTACTCAACACATAGTCGTCGCGCTTGCACCCAGCCAGCGCCGCACCCAAGCGCATTTCCGCCAGGCCCGAGCCATAAAATGGCGCGGTGTCGAAATATCGCACGCCGGCATCCCAGGCTCCGTGCACGGTGGCTTGCGCTTCTTCCTCGGGAATCGCGCGGAACATGTTGCCCAGTGGGGCAGTACCGAAACCGAGTTGGCCGGGCAGTTTGTCTTTCAAGCTCATGATGCAAACCTCGTCGTATTCAGAGATCGGTCAATCGACCGTTGAGCAGATTCTGGATTGTGATGATCGGACCGTCCAAGACATAATGTGCAGCACTTGAGTCCCTGAGGGTCTGACATGATCGACATCCGCCAACTGCGTTACTTCGTCGCTGTCGCCGAAGAAGAGCATGTCGGCCGCGCCGCCGAGCGCCTGCACATTTCCCAGTCGCCCTTGAGCCGGCAGATCGCCCAGCTCGAAGAACGCCTGGGGCTGACCCTGTTCGAGCGCAGCCAGCAACGCATCCGCCTGACCCGCGACGGCCAGACCTTCCTTGCCGAAACCCGCGCCCTGCTGACCCATGCCAACCGCCTGGAATCCCTTGGCAAACGCCTGGGTCGCGGTGAGGAAGGCGGCCTGTGCATCGGTTACATCGAAAACGCCATGCACGCCGGGGTGCTACCCAATGCCTTGCGCGTGCTGCGGGCAGACCGACCAGGCGTGCACGTCGCGCTGTACAACCTGAGCTGCGCCGAACAACTCGAAGGCCTGCGTCAGCGTAGTCTCGATATCGCCCTGGTGAGCGAGCCGCCGACCGATGACGACCCGGACTTGCTGGGTTTTCAGGTGCTCGATGACCCGATGCTGCTGGCCCTGCCGGAGCACCATCCGCTGGCACGGCAAAGCATGCTAAGCCCGCAGGATCTGGCCGGGCAGGAATGGATCGGCGTGCAACCACGTCAGGATGCGAGTGATGAGTTTGTCAGCGCGTGCATCCGCGCCGGTTTCACCCCGGATGTACGCATGCAGGCAACCGAGCCGTTTACGGCGCTGGGGCTGGTGGCGTCGGGGCTGGGGATTGCGATGATTCAGAAAGGCTTGAGTCGAAATGCACCACCAGGGGTGGTGTTACGGGAGGTCCCGTGGATAGCGTTTACCACGCCGTTGTGGGCGGCCTGGCACCGGATCAACTTGCGGCCGTTGGTGGAGACGTTCAGGAAGGTGCTGACCGAGTAAAGTTTGATCGAAAGCAGCAGCCAGTTGCGTGCCGACGCTCCACCCTTCGACATTGTGCTGCCGCCGCTGTCGAGGGGTGAAACGGCGTCAACGATAACGATCCGGCAGAACGTTGGTGGCGCTCGCGAATAGCCCGACACATGTCGGCGCCGCCGCCGGTGCTTTCTGCGTCTTCAACTGCGGATCATGTTCGCGCAGGAATACCGGCAGATCCGTTACCGGTGGCATGGCCGGGATCTCGAAGTACATCTGCACCACCCAGCCACGGTGATAGCTGGCATGGTTGATCACGTGCATCAGCATCGCGCCGGCGCTCATGGTGCCGTTTTCGCCGGAAACGAATGCGAACTCGACCGGTTTGAGCAGCGAGGCATCGGTTTGCCTGGCGCTCCAGTCGCAGTACCAGTGATCAATGTCCTTCTGGGCCTGGCGCAGGTCCGGCAGGTCAGCGTGGAGCAGATCGTGTGACGTCTTGAAACCGTGTCCGCGGCCCTCCAGGTGGGCTTGCCAGATACAGTCCACCACGTAGATGTGGTTCAAGGTGCCAATCATATTGTTGAACACCGAGACCCGTTGCCTATCGACTTCACCGGGTGGCAGCGCGGCGAGGCTGTCGAACAGGCGCAGGTCCGCCCAGCGCTTGTAATCGGTCAGCATGCAGGCAGTAGCTGTATTGATCATTGCAGTTCTCCCATTGCGATGGGCGCACTGCCAAGTTTAGACCCGCCGAGCCCCGCCAGCCTGGGCGCTGATCACCGGTACAGGTAACGCTTTGGGGAAACAGACAGCTGCGCGCAATCTATCTGCGTTGCGGTATCCCACGGCATCCGCCTGCCAGGGCCTGCATACGTGCGCGGGGGCCTTGAAATGCCGGGTAGGTTTTGTTGTCTGAAATGATTATCTGCCGCTCAAGGAACTAGTGAGCCCCGACATGCATCTTAAGGTATGTGGTAATTCCCTTATGCTTCAAGCTGTCGGAGGACACCGTCATGCGCCGTCTTGTTCTGATCTCTTCACTGGTACTTTGCTTGCCGTTCGGTTCTGCCATGGCCAAAGTCGATGCCGGCGATGTCGCCACTTCGGCCGGGGTTTCAGCGTCGCTGTATTCCACGTTCAAGGATCACAAATTGATGATTCCAGCCAAGGATGATGCCTCAAGCTTCGTTGCCAGCGGCGGCGCCATTCGCGGGGTGTATCTGGAGTCGGTGATGCATCAGATTCGCCAGGACAATCCCGGCCTGAACGCCACCGATGAAGACCTGGCCCGGGCCATCCTGATCAACGATGGTGCTGCGTCGGGGCAGTAAGCCAGCCCGACACGTCCTGCAGCTCCCCGTAGGAGCTGCCAAAGGCTGCGATCTTTTGATTCTGTAGGAGCTGCCGAAGGCTGCGATCTTTTGATTTTTCGTAATTGCTGAAGATCAAAAGATCGCAGCCTGCGGCAGCTCCTACGGACGCAGTTGTTAACGCAGCCTGCCGCAGCTCCTACGGACGCAGTTGTTAACGCAGCCTGCCGCAGCTCCTACGGACGCAGTTGTTAACGCAGCTTGCGGCAGCCCATACCGGCGGAGTTGTCTTAGCGCTTTTGCAAGGTCAATTGCCCGCCTACATCCACCGCAACACCCACCCGCTCATAGCTTTCCAGTGTTGCGTGGGGCGTATCCATCGGGTGCGGATGCGTCGACGTGATCACCAGCAAATCAGCGCCGGACGCCTCAGCCGCCTGGATGCCCACACTGGCATCTTCAAAAATCAGGCACTCGCCAATCTCTACGCCCAACCGCTCAGCCGCCAGTTTGTAACCGGCAGGATCAGGCTTGCCCGCGCTGACATCCTCGGCGGTGATGATCACGTCCGGCGCAGGCACACCGGCCGCTGCCATCCGCCGCAAAGCCAATGCCTTGGGCGCCGATGTCACGATCGCCCACTGCCTGGGCGGTAGCGACCGCAAGAATCGCGCGGCCCCCGACACCTCGACAATGCCCTCTACATCCTCGATCTCGGCCTGGGTGACCCAGGCTGCTTCTGCCTGTGCATCAATGCCCGGCAAACCTTGACGGTTAACCGTGTCGATGGCGCGGGCGCCATGGATGGTGGGCAGGAATGATGCGACATCGATGCCGTGGCGCAGGGCCCAGGTGGTCCAGATTCGCTCGGCGGCAGCAATGGAGTTGAGAACGGTGCCATCCATGTCGAAGAGAAAGGCGCGGTAAGCGCGATTGAAAACAGCGTCGTCAGCAGGCAAAAGCAGACTTCCTATCCAGGTAACGGGCGGGGTTTCACCCAATGTACAGGATCAACGTTGCACCGGGGCTTTCTTCAGCGCCCCTTCAACGCAATCGAGCAATTGCCCGAGCGCCCAGGGTTTCTTGATGAAAGAAACGTCGTGCCGGACCCCGGAAGTCTCCGGCGTTTCGAACCCTGACATGATCATGATCGGCTTGTCCGGCCAGCGATCGCCGACCAGATTCGCCAGGTCGGCGCCGTTGAGGGTGCCGGGCATGGTGATATCGGTCAGCAACAAACTGACCTTGTCGCAGTGCTGCTCCAGATAGACCACTGCAGCGTCCGCACTGATCTGGGGTTCAACGGTAAAACCTTCGTCCTGAAGAATTTCGCAGAGAAACTCCAGGATCAACGGATCATCCTCGACCACAAGAATCAACCCGTCGGGAAGGTGATCGTTTGCCGTTGTGACTGGACTCATGACGGTGCCACTCCCTGATTGCTCAAAAATTTCGCGGGCTCAAATCCGCTGCTTACAGGTATGAGCAGCGGACTCGGCGGAAATTCATTTTTGATACAGGCAGTCGACGAAATCAGGCGTCCAGCCGTTCGCGAAGCGAAGATCACTTGGCCATGTCGTCCTTTTTCATGGCGTCTTTGGACATTGCGTCCTTTTTCATCCCGTCTTTGGACATGCTGTCCTTTTTCATCCCGTCCTTGGACATGCTGTCCTGCTTCACGGCGTCCTTGCTCATGCTGTCTTTGTTCATCGAGTCTTTTTTCATCGCGTCCCTGGACATCGAGTCCTTGCTCATGCCTTCCTGACTCATGGTATCGGCGGCGAACACGCTGGCGGCCCCTGCTGCGAGGCACAGGGACAGGGCAATGCTGGTCAGTTTTTTCATGATGAATCTCCTGGAGCTGAGGTGCGAATGTGCGCAACACGGGCTGCGCGGATGAACCTGGCGGATGTCGGTCAGCTGCCACCGAACCAGTTGTAACCCTGGTCTTCCCAGTAGCCGCCGGTGTAGGTGTTACTGACGAAAATCGCCTGGATATGCTTGGGATTTTTGTAGCCCAGCTTGGTGGGCATGCGCAGCTTCATTGGGAAGCCGTACTCCCGCGGCAGCACCGCGCCGTCGTAGGTCAGCGCCAGCAGGGTTTGCGGGTGCAGCGCGGTGGCCATGTCGATGCTGGTGTAGTAATCGTCCGCGCATTTGAAGCCCACGTATCTGGCGTGCGTATCGGCGCCGATGCGCCTGAGGAAATCGCTGAAAGGCACACCGCCCCAGCGACCGATCGCGCTCCAGCCTTCGACGCAAATGTGCCGGGTGATCTGGTCGGCCTGGGCCATGGCGCGCAGTTCCTCCAGGCGCCAGCTGCGTTTGTCGGCGACCAGGCCGGTGACTTCCAGTCGGAAACTGTCGGCATCAACGGTCGGTGCTTCGTCGATGCCGTAGAAGGCATTAAACGGAAATGGCCGGGTGATCATCGACGCCGGATAGGTAGGCGCCAGTGCATTGGGGTTGAACAACCAGCCCTGCACCCGATCGTTGAAGCGCGACATCGAAGACAACGCGGTCTCGACGCTGTCGTTGTCGGTCAGGTTGCAACCGGACAACATCGCCACCCCGCCGAGGGTCAGGCCACGCAACAGAAACGAGCGACGCGAGGGGTCTTCGATTTGCGGGGCGATGATTTTGCGAGCGTCGGCGAGAATGGACGCCTCATCCAGCCCGGGTCCTTGAATGCGCTTTTTCATAAGGGTTCCTTGTGACCAAATAGCATGGCAACCAGGGTTTTGGGGACGAGCGCGACCATCACCAGGTGCACCGCGACAAACCCCAGCAACAGCGCCATGGCAATAAAGTGCACGTGCCGCGCCGCTTCGTAGCCGCCCAGCAGCTCGCGCAACAACGGAAACTGCACGGACTTCCACAGCACCAGCCCGGAAACCACCAGCAGCGCGATGTCGAGCATCACAAACAGGTAGGCAAGGCGCTGCACCTGGTTGTACTGACGCAGGTCCGCATGCCCCAACTTGCCTCGCAGCGCGGCCAGCACGTCGTGCCGGATGCCCTTGGGCGACAGGGGGAAAACCGTCGCGACAGGCGCCCGCTGATGAGGTTGACCAGTAGATAAATGACGCCATTGATGACCAGCAACCACATCGCCGCGAAATGCCATTGCAGCGCCCCGCCGAGCCAGCCGCCCAGGGTGATCGACGGAGGAAAACTGAAATCGTAGAGCGGGGAGGCGTTGTAGATGCGCCAGCCGCTGGCGACCATCACCAGCACCGCCAAGGCATTGAGCCAGTGAGTCAGCCGTAGCCAGCGCGGATGTGTGCTGACCGAGGGTTGCTGCAACATGGTGGCTCTCCCGGCGACTGGTGTTCGATGGAGCCGAGTATGTGGGCCGTCAGATCGCCAAATCCTCACGGAAAGTTAAATTAAACGTGATAACTCCCGACGCCCGGAAAGCAGGCGCTGGCCCAAGTTGTGGTTAAATGCCGCCCCCTCAAATGACCGAACCAGGCCGATGAATCCAGAAGCGCTCGCCCTCCTCCACGCCCATCTGCTGACCGCCCTGGCAGACGCCCCCGCCGAAACCCGCCGGCTGTTCCATGGCCGTGGGCGTTGCTGGCCGGGCCTGGAGCAAGTGACCGTCGACTGGTTGCAGGGGGTGGTGCTGGTGTCGCTGTTCAAGGAACCGCAGGCGGCGCAATTGGAGGCGCTGAAGGCAGACCTGTTGCGGCTCGCCGCTTCGCCTGCCTGGGTCGCATGCGGCGCACATACGCTCGCGTTGCAGCACCGCTACCTGCCGCAAAGCACCACCGAATGGCTGGTGGGGACGCCATCGATGACATGACCATCACCGAGGGTGGCCTGCGCTATCGGGTGGACCTGGGCCGCAAGCAGAACAACGGCCTGTTCCTCGATATGCGCTACGGGCGCGACTGGGTGCGGGCCAATGCGCAGGGCAAGCGCGTACTCAATCTGTTTGCCTACACTTGCGGCTTTTCCGTGACAGCAATCGAAGGCGGCGCCGAGCATGTGGTCAACCTGGACATGTCCAGCGCGGCCCTGAGCCGTGGTCGCGACAATCACCGACTCAACGGGCACGACCTGGGCAAGGTGACGTTCCTGGGGCACGACCTGTTCAAGTCCTGGGGCAAGGTGATCGGCAAGGGGCCCTATGACCTGGTGATCATCGACCCGCCGTCCTTCCAGAAAGGCAGCTTCCTGCTGACCAAGGATTACCAGCGAGTCCTGCGTCGGCTCCCGGAGCTGCTGGGCGCCGAGGGCACGGTGCTGGCCTGCATGAACGACCCGGCATTCGGTGCAGACTTCCTCATCGAAGGCGTCACCCGGGAAGCGCCGAGCCTGCGGTTCGAGCGGCGGCTGGAAAACCCGCCGGAGTTTCCAGACGCTGATATCGAGTGTGGGCTGAAGGCGCTGGTGTTCCGGCTATAGGACCGCAGCACCCGCATCGCGAGCAGGCTCACTCCCACCATGGACCCCGCGTCGTGCACGTATTCCCCGCCCGGCGAAGATCCCTGTGGGAGCGAGCCTGCTCGCGATCAGAACGACCCGGTTTCAGCTCAACGCGGCTGCAGCACCAGCGCGAACAACTCGCCATGCCCGTTGACGTTGAGCTTTTGATAAAGATTGCGCCGGTGAACCTTCACGGTCTCCGGGGAGATGCCCATCTGCTGGGCGATCGCCTTGCTGGAAAACCCTTGCAGGATCAGGCGCGCCGTTTCAATTTCGCGCACCGTCAGGCGCGCGTCGAAGCGGTCCAGCAGAGAAGCCAGGTCACCGGCTGCGGCTTCGCCGGTGGGTGCTAGCGCGGGGAGCAATTGCACGTGACGGCGGATCGCCGCCAGCACCCAATCACGCACGCACAATAGCCGGCCCTGCTCTTCGAGCGTGAAGCGCGTCGAACGACCGAGGGACAGGCCCAGTACCGCGCCGTCCATGTTGAGCATGAACTGCAACTCGTCCCCGCCAACTACCGGCTGGAAGTAGCTGAGGTAATACTCACTCTGCTGAAACTGGTCAGCCGCCACTGATTCGAGGCTGTGCAAACCGTCGGCGATACCGGCGCAGGCCACCTGGTAAAAGGGGTCCAGCAGGTACATGCCGGCGCTGTAGTCGGCCAGTTCGTCGTGCTCGGTGGCGCTGCCTTTGGAGTCGAAGTCGATCAGCAGCCTGGGCACCCTGCCCGCCCGCATCACCGCCACCAGCGCGTTGTCCAGCGGCACCAGCAAACGCAGGGTATCGACCAGCGCACGCCAGAAACCGTCATGCCCCACCTCGGCAAATACCCGCGCCAGGCTTTGATGCACCGGCAATTCCTGCAACAACGCGTCCACGCACTACCCCTTTTGTATAACCCATGAAGGGAATGGGTGAGCAATCTGCCTGCCAGTACTCTGCACGCACTTGGCCACAACCTGACGATGAGACTACAGATGAAACCACGTGCCCGCGACTTGAACATCCAGTTTGGCCAACTGCAACCCGGCCCCCTCAATGCCATCACCGATGTGCCCGGCGTACGGGTCGGTCACAGCAATGTGCGAGGACGCACTGCCAGCGGTCGCGACATCCTCACCGGCGTTACCCTGATCGAACCGCGGCAGGGTTCCACCAACCAGCAGCCATGCTTTGCCGGGGTCCATGTACTCAATGGCAACGGCGATGCCACGGGCCTGGAGTGGATTCGCGAAGCCGGCCTGTTGACCAGCCCGATTGCGTTCACCAACACCCACAGCCTGGGCGTGGTGCGCGATGCGCTGATTGCGCTGGATCGCCAGCAGCAACCGGACGACGGCCGACTCTACTGGAACATGCCGGTGGTGCTGGAAACCTTCGACGGCCTGCTCAGCGACATCAACGGCTTCCATGTAAAGCCCGAGCACGTCGCCCAGGCCCTGGAAGCCGCGACCGGCGGCCCGGTGACCGAAGGTGCGGTGGGTGGCGGCAGCGGCATGATCTGTCATGAATTCAAGGGCGGCATCGGCACCTCCTCGCGCCGACTCAGCGCCGCGCAGGGCGGCTGGACCGTCGGCGCCATCGTCCAGGCCAACCACGGCATTCGCAATGAACTGCGGGTCGACGGTTATCCGGTGGGACGCTACATGGAACAGGCCGACTCCCCCTTCCTCAAGGCATCGCTGCCGTATCCGGGCATGGGCTCGATCGTGGTGTGCCTGGCCACCGATGCGCCGCTGCTGCCGCACCAGTGCACGCGCCTGGCCCAACGCGCCAGCCTCGGCCTGGCCCGTACCGGTGGCGGCAACGAGGACCACAGTGGCGACATCTTCATCGCCTTCGCTACCGGCAACCAGATGCCGCCAGCCGCTTATGAGGGCAAGGGTGCACCGACGTGCGATCAGTTGCGCATGGTCAACAACGATCACATCAGCGAGTTGTTTCTGGCTGCCACCGAAGCCGTCGAGGAAGCGATCATCAACGCCTTGTTGGCCTCCGACTCCGCCGAAGGCAACGGCCATGCGGTGCCGGGACTGGACGCACACGCTGCTCAAAGCCCTGGGTCAGGCCGGCTGGCCGGGCGATGCGACCCGCTCCCGGTAAGTGCTCGGCCCGGGACTCACACTCACCGGGCCACCCCTCCCACCACGCCCTCCCCGTGCAACTGCTGCAACAAGGCCAGGCCGCTTGCCACGAAAGCGGGCACGTCTTCAGCACCGGCCTCCTGTGCAAGGGCTTGCAACTGGGCCTGGCCATTAAGTGCGGGAAGCTCGTTTATGCGCTGCAACAGGCGCCAGGCCAATGGGCTCAGTTCGGAAAACTTCACGCTCCAGTCTTCGCCGCGACGCACCAGCAGCAACGTAGGCTGGGCCGGCGGCATCGACGGCTGGAAATCCGGCCCGACCTGCTGGACCGGCCAGGCATACGCCAATGGCCAGGCGAGGGGCGAAACGCGTAGCGGGCAATCCAGTAAGCTTGCGCCAGTGCTGACAGGCAGGGGGTCGGCGTCGGACTGTTGCAACGCCATCTCGACCCATTCGTAATGTGCCAGCTCGACCATGAACCCGGGCCAGTCGCCTTGGGGGACAGTCGCCACAAAGCCCACGAACTCCTCGGCGATCTCGCCGAATTTCGGCGTGCGCGCGCGATGGTCACGCAGAAAACTGCGCACCAGCAGACGCCAGCGCGCCTCACCGAGGATCCTGATCAACACAGGGAAAGTGGCGCTGAGCAATTGCGACAGATTGGCAAAGATCAGGTCGCGGTAAACCTGGGCCCTTGCCGCGTCCATGTGGCCTGGCGGCGCGCAATGGTCGGGGTCGCGCAGGTAGCGGCCAAAGGTGATCTGCTCCTGAAACAGGCCGGGCTTATCCACGATTCACTCCTGCGGCCTGCAGGCGGCGGATGATGTGCAGTTCGGCGACCAACTCGGCGAACACCGGGAAATTGAAGTCCCGTTCCAGCAGCGTCGGTTGCGCACCGAACCGCGCGTAGGCCTGCGCCAGCAACGACCAG
>NZ_JAEKEG010000103.1 GCF_016651255.1 Pseudomonas sp. TH10 | reverse complement strand
ATTGGGTTTCGCCGTGCACACGGGGCGCTCCCAGCGGCTGGCTGACCGTTTTACCGTCGTTGTTATGTCAGGTAAGAGTCAGGGTGGTAAACCAATCGACCAAAGACCATCGTAGTCCAGCCGACGGCTTCATCACGGCTGTCTCAGGCGTGTCGTCGACGGAGAGCGCCGGCGGGCGCCGAGGGGAGGCCAGACACAGCCGCCGCCGTCTCGTCCTGTACTTACAGGAACAGGTCGCCTGCACCCGCAATCCGGCAGGGATGCCTCTGGGAGCGCATGCGCCAGGGCTTCCAGTTGCAGGACAGCGTCGGCCTGAACCCGCGCATCGAGCAACAGCGCCTGTGGTTCGCCAGTAACCCGTCTTTCCTCGAGAATGCCGGCGAACGCGGCAGTCTCTATATCCACTACATCGTCGAACGCCTCGAAGAGCGCAACATGCCGCTGGAACTGGCCCTGCTGCCAGTGATTGAAAGCGCCTACAACCCGATGGCCTATTCGCGGGCCGATGCCTCGGGGCTGTGGCAGTTCATTCCGTCCACCGGCCGTTACTTCAACCTGCGTCAGACCCGCTTCTACGATGGCCGTCGCGATATCACTGCGTCGACCACAGCGGCCATGGATTACCTGACCCGTCTGCACGATATGTTCAACGGTGACTGGCTGCTGGCCCTCGCGGCCTACAACGCCGGCGAAGGTACGGTCAGCCGGGCGATCGAGCGCAATGAAAAACTGGGCTTGCCTACCGACTACTGGAACCTGCCGCTGCCGGCGGAAACTCAAGCGTACGTGCCGAAACTGCTGGCGCTGTCGCAAGTGGTACTGGCGCCAGAGGCATACGGGGTGAACCTCAACCCGATCGCCAACGAGCCGTACTTCCAGGTCGTCGAAATCAACCAGCGCATGGATCTGTCCAAGGTCGCTGCGGTTGCCAATATCGACGAAGACGAACTGTTCCAGCTCAACCCGGCCTTCAAGCAGCGCACCACCATCGACGGCCCGCAGCATTTGCTGGTACCCACGTCGAAGGCGCAGTTGCTGACTGCCAGTTTGCAGACCATGCGCCCTGAAGAGCTGATCAGCACACGTTCGCTGAAACCAGTGTTCGAGGGTGCCGATCCATCCGAAGTGGCCAAGCTCAAGCGCGCGTATCGCGTGAAGCGCGGCGACAACCTTGGCTCTATCGCCAAGGCCAACAAGGTCGAAGTGAAAGACCTGCAACGCTGGAACAAGCTCAGCGGCAAGAACCTCAAGGTTGGCCAGACCCTGGTCATGCAGGACACCAGCAAGCGCAGCCCGGCCCGCAGCAATGGTCGGGTCAACACCGTGGTGGCGGCCAACAGCAAGACCAAAGGCAAAGCCGACAGCGCGCAGCAGACCCAGTACAAGGTCAAGCGCGGCGACACGCTGTACGTCGTAGCCAAGCGATTCAACGTTGAGATGCAGCATCTCAAGCGCTGGAATCCGGGTGCGGGCAAGGCATTGAAGCCGGGGCAGATGCTCACGGTTTATCAGCCGCACTGACAGAAGAGCCCCTGGACCCAGGGGCTGTTTTTCCAAGACTCACACACCCCTGCAGGAGCGAACTTGCTCGCGAAGAACCTGAGAGCGCCGCGGGGTGACAGATTCCCAGCGTTATCGTGATCGACCATCGCGAGCAAGCCCGTCCTTCCAAATACGCTATCTTTTTCCTGTCCAGACAAGCTGTTACTGTACGGCCCACAAAGCCCAAGCCGCCTGGATCGGATCTGACTTGAAGCGTCCCCTCCTCCTGCTCCTCATCAGCCTGGCCTTGAGCTCAACCGCAAGCGCGACGATCACCGAAAGCCACGGTTATGCGCAGTTCGGCACGCTCAAGTACCCGGCCAGATTTACCCACTTCGACTGGGTCAACCCGCAAGCGCCCAAGGGCGGTACGTTGCGGGTGATGGCGTTCGGCACCTTCGATACGGTCAACCCTTACACCTTCAAGGGCACCAGCCCGGTCACTACCGCCAATTTCCTTCAATACGGCATCAACGAGCTGAACGAGCCGTTGATGGTCGGCACCGGCCAGTACTCGCCGTCCGGCGATGAGCCGGCGTCCAGTTACGGCTTGATCGCGCAGTCGGTGGAATACAGCGAAGATCGCAGCTGGGTGGTGTTCAATCTGCGCCCGGAAGCCCGTTTTCATGACGGTACGCCGATCACCGCCTACGACGTCGCGTTCTCCTATCGACTGCTGCTCAAGGAAGGTCATCCGCTGTACCGCACTGCGTTGCAGGAAGTGTCGCGGGTCGACATCCTCAACTCGCAGCGCATTCGCTTCGTGATGAAACGCTCCGGCAATCCGTTGCTGATCCTGCGCCTTGGTGAACTGCCGGTGCTGCCGCAGCATTACTGGAAAGACCGCGACTTCAAGGCCACCACCTTCGAGCCGCCGCTGGGCAGCGGCCCTTACCGCATTACCTCGGTGACGCCGGGGCGGCAGTTGATCTTCGAGCGAGTCAAGGATTACTGGGGAAAGGATCTCGCGGTCAATCGCGGCAAGTACAACTTCGATCGCATGGAAGTCGAGTTCTATCGCGACAGCGACGTCGCCTTCGAAGCGTTCAAGGCCGGCGAATTCGATATCTACATCGAGCATCAGGCGAAGAACTGGGCCAACGGCTACAACTTCCCGGCCGTGCGCCGTGGCGACGTGATCAAGGCGCAAATCCCGCATCAGATCCCGACGCAGAGTCAGGGTCTGTTCATGAACACTCGACGAGCAACCTTCTCTGACGTCAAAACCCGCGAAGCGCTGGGCCTGATGTTCGACTTCGAGTGGACCAACCGCGCACTGTTCAGCGACGCCTACAAACGCACTACCAGTTACTACCCCAACAGCGAATTCAGCGCCAGCGGTCTGCCGGTCGGCCATGAATGGCTGATGCTCAAGCCGTACAAGGAACAATTGCCGGCCAAGCTGTTCAGCGAGCCGTTCACGTTGCCGCAAACCGATGGCCGTGGCATTCCCCGGGAAACCCTGCGCAAAGCCCTGGCGCTGCTGGCCGAGGCTGGCTGGAAGCTCAATGGCCAACGCCTGCAGAACGCCGCCGGTCAACCGCTGAGTTTTGAGCTGCTGCTGGTCAACCCGAATCTGGAACGCATCCTCCAGCCGTACATCGAGAACCTCACGAGCATCGGCGTCGATGCCCGGTTGCGAACGGTCGATCGCGCGCAGTACAAGCAACGTCTCGACCAGTTCGATTTCGACATGATCCTGATGACGCTCAATCAGACCCTCAGCCCAGGCCTTGAGCAGTGGCAGTACTTCCACTCCAGTCAGGCCGGGGTCAAGGGCAGCAAGAATTACGCGGGCATCGCCAACCCGGTGGTCGATCACCTGCTCGAACAATTACTCGCCGCGCGCAACCGCGACGAACAGGTCGCCGCCGGCAAAGCGCTCGACCGCGTGCTGCTCTGGCAGCACTACAGCATTCCCAACTGGTACCTCAATTACCACCGCCTGGCCTACCGCAACCGGTTGGCCTTCGTCACCACGCCGCCCTATACCCTGGGCCTGAGCGCATGGTGGCTGAAGTCTTCGGAGAAAGATCGATGAAGCCCATCCGCGCCCTGCTCGTCCAGGCCAGCGGCTTGCTGTTCGCCGGGCTGGCCTTTGCCGCCCCGCAACACGCCGTGACCCTGTATAACGAGCCGCCGAAATACCCGGCCGATTTCAAACATTTCGATTACGTGAACCCCGACGCGCCAAAGGGCGGCCTCTTCCGTCAGGCCGGGTTCGGCGGCTTCGACAGCCTCAACCCGTTCATCAGTAAAGGCGTGCCCGCCGATGATATCGGGCAGATCTACGACACCCTGACCAAACACAGCCTCGACGAGCCCTTCACCGAATACGGTCTGATCGCCAGCAAGATCGAAAAAGCCCCGGACAACAGCTGGGTGCGTTTCTATCTGCGCCCCGAAGCGCGCTTCCACGACGGTCATCCGGTGCGCGCCGACGATGTGGTATTCAGCTTCAACACGCTGACCAAGGAAGGCTCGCCGCTGTATCGCGGCTATTACAGCGACGTGGCCGAAGTCATCGCGGAAGACCCGCTGACCGTGCTGTTCAAGTTCAAGCACACCAATAACCGCGAACTACCGCTGATTCTCGGCCAATTGCCGGTGTTGCCAAAACACTGGTGGGCCGACCGCGATTTCACCAAGGGTAATCTGGAGATCCCGCTGGGCAGCGGCCCGTACAAGGTCGCCGAAGTAAAGGCCGGCCGTTCGATACGGTACGAGCGGGTCAAGGATTACTGGGGCAAGGATCTGCCAGTCAATCGTGGCTTCTACAACTTCGACACGATGACCAGCGATTACTACCGCGACAACACCGTTGCCGTCGAAGCGTTGAAGGCCGGTCAGTTCGACTACTGGCTGGAGATGACCGCAAAAAACTGGGCCAACGCTTACAACATTCCGGCCGTCACCGAGGGGCGTTTGATCAAGGAGTTGATCCCCAACAGCAACCCGACCGGCATGCAGGGTTTCGTCTTCAACCTGCGTCGCCCGGTGTTTCAGGATGTGCGGGTACGTCGGGCGCTCGGCCTGCTGTTCGATTTCGAATGGACCAACAAACAACTGTTCAACGGCGCCTATGTGCGCACCCGCAGTTACTTCGAAAACTCGGAAATGGCTGCCACGGGCCTGCCGGATGCCGACCAGCTGGCAATCCTCGACCCCTTTCGCGGAAAAATTCCCGAGCAGGTGTTCAGCGAGGCGTTCCAGAACCCGCACACCGATGCCAGCGGCATGATTCGAAACCAGCAGCGTCAGGCCTATCAACTGCTGCAGGAGGCCGGCTGGCGCATCGTCGACGACAAGATGGTCGATGCCACCGGCAAACCGGTGACCATCGAGTTCCTGCTGGCCCAGACTGAATTCGAGCGGGTGCTGCTGCCGTTCAAGCGCAACCTCAGCGATCTGGGGATCGACCTGGTGATCCGTCGGGTCGACGTCTCCCAGTACATCAACCGGGTGCGCTCTCGGGACTTCGACATGATCGTCGGCGGCTTCCCGCAGTCCAACTCGCCAGGCAATGAACAACGGGAGTTCTGGATGTCTGCCGCCGCCGACAAGCCCGGCAGCCGCAACTCCATGGGTCTCAAGGACCCGGTGGTCGACCAGCTGGTCGAGCAACTGATCAACGCCGATTCGCGCAAAAGCCTGGTGGCCCACGCCCGGGCGCTGGACCGCGTGCTGCAATGGGGGTATTACGTGATCCCCAACTGGCACATCAAGACCTGGCGCGTGGCTTACTGGAACCACATCGGCCATCCGAAAATCTCACCGACCTACGATATCGGCATCAACACCTGGTGGATCAAGCCGGATGCCAAACCGGCGATAGAGGTCGAAACCAAACTGCAAACCGACGCTGCGGGCACGGAGTAATCAGATGCTGGCGTACATTTTTCGACGACTGCTGCTGATCATCCCGACCTTGCTGGGCATTCTGCTGATCAACTTCGTGATCATCCAGGCCGCCCCGGCGGCCCGGTGGAACAGATGATCGCCAAGCTCGAAGGCTTCGAAGGCGCCACCAGCCGCATTGCCGGCGGCGGTGCCGAGGTGTCGGTGGCGGGCTCCTCGTATCGCGGCGCGCAAGGGCTGGACCCGGCGCTGATCAAGGAAATCGAGCACATGTACGGGTTCGACAAGTCGGCCCCGGAACGCCTGTGGATCATGGTCAAGAACTACGCTTCGCTGGACTTCGGCGACAGCTTTTTCCGCGACGCCAAGGTCATCGACCTGATCAAGGAAAAGATGCCGGTGTCGATCTCGCTGGGGCTGTGGAGCACGCTGATCATGTACCTGGTGTCGATCCCGCTGGGGATCGCCAAGGCCACGCGACACGGCAGCCACTTCGACGTCTGGACCAGCTCGGCGATCATCGTCGGCTATGCGATCCCGGCGTTCCTGTTTGCGATCCTGCTGATCGTGGTGTTCGCCGGCGGCAGTTATCTGGACTGGTTCCCGTTGCGCGGGCTGACCTCGAACAACTTCGATGAACTGAGCTTCGGCGGCAAGATCCTCGATTACTTCTGGCACTTGGCATTGCCGGTCACGGCGCTGGTGATCGGCAATTTCGCGACCATGACCCTGCTGACCAAAAACAGCTTCCTCGACGAGATCAACAAGCAATACGTGGTCACCGCCAAGGCCAAGGGCCTGACCCGCCATCGCGTGCTGTACGGCCATGTGTTTCGCAACGCCATGCTGCTGGTGATCGCCGGATTTCCCTCGGCGTTCATCGGCATCTTCTTCACTGGCTCGTTGCTGGTGGAAGTGATCTTCTCCCTCGACGGTCTCGGCCTGATGAGTTTCGAAGCGGCGATCAACCGCGATTACCCGGTCGTGTTCGGCACGTTGTTCATCTTCACCCTGCTGGGCCTGGTGGTGAAGTTGATCGGCGACCTCACCTACACCTTTGTCGATCCGCGTATCGACTTCGAAAGCCGGGAGCATTGAGATGAACCTGTCCCCACTCAATCGTCGGCGATTTGAACTGTTCAAGGCCAACAAGCGCGGCTGGTGGTCGCTGTGGCTGTTTTTGGTGCTGTTCGGCCTGAGCCTGGGCGCCGAATTGATCGCCAACGACAAACCGCTGGTGGTGCATTACGACGACGGCTGGTATTTCCCGGCGATCAAGCGCTACCCGGAAACCACCTTCGGCGGCGAATTCCCGCTGGAAGCCAACTACAAGAGCCCGTACATCCGCGAACTGCTCAAGGCCAAGGAGGCGTGGGTGCTGTGGGCGCCGATTCCCTACAACTACCAAAGCATCAACTACGACCTGAAAGTCCCGGCCCCGGCGCCACCTTCAGCGGACAACCTGCTGGGCACCGATGACCAGGGCCGCGACGTGCTGGCGCGGGTGATTTACGGCTTCCGCATTTCGGTGCTGTTCGCGCTGACACTGACCGTGTTGAGTTCGATCATCGGTGTGATTGCCGGCGCCCTTCAGGGTTTTTATGGCGGCTGGGTCGACCTGGCCGGGCAGCGCTTCCTGGAGATCTGGTCCGGGCTGCCGGTGCTGTACCTGCTGATCATTCTCGCCAGTTTCGTCCAGCCGAATTTCTGGTGGCTGCTGGGGATCATGTTGCTGTTCTCGTGGATGAGCCTGGTCGACGTGGTGCGCGCCGAGTTCCTGCGCGGGCGCAACCTCGAATACGTGCGCGCGGCGCGGGCGCTGGGGATGCAGAATGGTGCAATCATGTTCCGCCATATCCTGCCCAACGCCATGGTCTCGACCATGACTTTCATGCCGTTCATCCTGACCGGCGCCATCGGCACCCTCACCGCCCTCGACTTCCTGGGTTTCGGCCTGCCGCCTGGTGCGCCGTCCCTGGGTGAACTGGTGGCCCAGGGCAAATCCAACCTGCAGGCGCCCTGGCTAGGCATGAGCGCCTTCGCGGTACTGGCGTTGATGTTGAGTTTGCTGGTGTTTATCGGCGAGTCCGCTCGCGATGCCTTCGACCCGAGGAAGTGAAATGAATCAGGACAATCTGGTCGAAGTGCGCGACCTCGCCGTTGAATTCGGTTTCGGCGAGCGCGTGCATCGCGTCGTCGAAGGCGTGAGCTTCGACATTAAACGCGGCGAAACCCTTGCGCTGGTCGGCGAATCCGGCTCGGGCAAATCCGTGACGGCGCATTCGATCCTGCGCTTGCTGCCCTACCCGATGGCGCGCCACCCGGCCGGCAGCATCAACTACTCCGGGCAAAACCTGCTGGGCCTCAGCGAAAAGACCCTCCGTCACATTCGCGGCAACCGTATCGCGATGATCTTTCAGGAGCCGATGACTTCGCTCAACCCTCTGCATTCCATCGAGAAGCAGATCAACGAAGTCCTCGGCATCCACAAGGGCCTGACCGGCAAAGTCGCGACCAAGCGCACGCTGGAACTGCTGGAGATGGTCGGCATCCCCGAGCCACACAAGCGCCTCAAGGCCCTGCCCCACGAATTGTCTGGCGGCCAACGCCAGCGCGTGATGATCGCCATGGCCCTGGCCAACGAGCCTGAGCTGCTGATTGCCGATGAGCCGACCACTGCTCTGGACGTGACCGTTCAGCTGAAAATCCTCGATTTGCTCAAGGAATTGCAGGCCAGATTGGGCATGTCGCTGTTACTGATCAGTCACGATTTGAACCTGGTACGAAGAATTGCGCATCGCGTATGTGTCATGCAGCGCGGTTGCATCGTCGAACAGGCATCGTGCGCAGAGCTGTTCCGTTCGCCGCAGCATCCGTACACTCGGGAATTGCTCGGCGCGGAGCCCAGCGGAGGCCCGGCGACCAATAAAATCGGGGCGCCGTTGCTCGAAGTCGAGAACCTGAAAGTCTGGTTCCCGATCAAGAAAGGCCTGCTCAAGCGCACGGTGGATTACGTCAAGGCAGTGGACGGCATCAATTTCAGCCTGCCTCAGGGTCAGACCTTGGGGATTGTCGGTGAAAGCGGTTCCGGTAAATCCACCCTGGGCCTGGCGATTTTGCGGCTGATCGGCAGCAAAGGCGCGATCCGTTTTGAAGGCAAGCAGCTAGACTGCCTGACGCAGAATGAGGTTCGCCCGTTGCGTCGGGAGATGCAGGTGGTATTTCAGGACCCGTTTGGCAGCCTGAGCCCGCGCATGTGTGTCAGTGACATCGTTGGCGAAGGCCTGCGGATTCACAAGATGGGCACCGCCGAGGAACAACAGGCGGCGATTATTGCGGCATTGAAGGAGGTAGGTCTGGATCCGGAAACCCGGCACCGCTACCCCCACGAATTTTCCGGTGGGCAACGGCAACGCATCGCCATTGCCCGGGCCCTGGTGCTGAAACCGGCGCTGATCCTGCTGGACGAGCCAACTTCGGCGCTCGACCGGACGGTGCAGCGGCAAGTGGTGGAGCTGTTGCGTTCACTGCAAGCCAAGTACAACCTGACGTATTTGTTCATCAGCCATGATTTGGCTGTTGTTAAAGCGCTGAGCCACCAGTTGATGGTGGTCAAGCAGGGCCAAGTGGTCGAACAGGGAGACGCGCAAAGTATCTTTGCCGCCCCCAACATCCGTATACACAGCAGTTGCTGGAAGCCGCTTTTTTGGCACCAGCCACTGCGCAATAACCTGAAAGAGGAGCAACACATGGGTTTTCTCGCCGGTAAGCGCGTACTGATCGTCGGTGTCGCCAGCAAGCTGTCCATCGCATCCGGCATCGCTGCCGCCATGCATCGCGAGGGCGCTGAGCTTGCCTTCACTTATCAGAACGACAAACTGAAAGGTCGTGTTGAAGAATTCGCCCAAGGCTGGGGTTCGAGCCCTGAGCTGTGCTTCCCGTGCGACGTGGCCAGCGATGAAGAAATCGCCAAGGTCTTCGAAGCACTGAGCAAGAAGTGGGACGGCCTGGACTGCATCGTCCACTCCGTTGGTTTCGCACCGGGCGACCAACTGGACGGCGACTTCACCGAAGCCACCACCCGTGACGGTTTCCGCATCGCTCACGACATCAGCGCCTACAGCTTCGTGGCCCTGGCCAAAGCCGGCCGCGAAATGATGAAAGGCCGCAACGGCAGCCTGCTGACCCTGTCGTACCTGGGCGCCGAGCGCACCATGCCTAACTACAACGTAATGGGCATGGCCAAGGCTTCGCTGGAAGCTGGCGTACGTTACCTGGCCGGCTCCCTGGGCCCGGACGGCACCCGCGTCAACTGCGTATCGGCTGGCCCGATCCGTACCCTGGCAGCGTCGGGCATCAAGAACTTCCGTAAAATGCTGGCCGCCAACGAAGCGCAAACGCCGCTGCGTCGCAACGTCACCATCGACGAAGTCGGCAATGCCGGCGCCTTCCTGTGCTCCGACCTGGCGTCGGGCATCAGCGGCGAAATCATGTACGTAGACGGCGGCTTCAACACCACCGCCATGGGTAACATCGAAGAGTAATCTTCGCCTGGCCCATAAAAACCCGCCGACTCCGGCGGGTTTTTTGAGTTCAGTTCCGAGTCAGATGCCCGCCACCGGGCATGGCCCGCCCGCATCGGCCCACAGCTTGAATTGCTCGACAAAAATATCGTGTGGTACCGGCACGGGCGCCCGCCCTGCTCCGGGGTTCCAGCCCCAGAGCACCAGTTTGTCCTCGCTGACGTGTTTGATCAGCGCGGCAAAGTCGCGATCGCCGTTGCTCGAACGATCCTTGATCAGCGCGCAGAGTTTGTCCGGTGGCAGGCCGATCCAGGCCATTTTGTGGGATGCCGGTGGCAGGCTCCAGTGCGGCGCACCCGGTGGCGCGTGCGGGCCGTAACTGGCCGGCGGATTGTTTTGCGCGTGACAGGTGGCGCACGGCAAACCGGCGGCCCCCTTGCCGTCCATGCCGCGCACCACGTTCATTGCATGAGGAATGCCCGCGTCGAACTGCAACGGCGAATCACCGGGAATATGGCAGTTCTGACAGCGCGGGCTCTGGAACACTTTCTGCACCGTGCCGAAGGCTTTCAACGCCTCCTGATCATCGGCAAACAGATCCGAGGCATAACCACCCAACCCCAGCAAAACCACGGTGCCCAATAACAGATGTCGTCTCATCTCACACCCCCGACAGTTGCAGCGGCAACTCACGCAGGCGCTGCCCGGTCAGCGCGAACACGGCGTTGGCCACCGCCGGAGCGGTCGGCGGCACACCGGCCTCGCCGATGCCGCCGGGCTTCTCGGAACTGGGCACGATATGCACTTCAACCACCGGCATCTCATTGAGGCGCAGCACTTGATAGTCGTGGTAATTGGACTGCTCCACCTTGCCGTTCTTGAAGGTCAGTTTGCTGTGCAAGGCAAACCCCAGGCCGAAGGTAATGCACGACTCCATCTGCGCCGCGATGCTCTGCGGGTTGACCGCAATGCCGCAGTCCACCGCGCACACCACCCGATGCACGCGAATCGCCAGGTTGTCCTGGGACACCTCGGCCACCTGGGCGACGTAACTGCCGAATGACTCGTGCACCGCCACGCCCAACGCATGGCCATCCGGCAACGTTGCCTTCCAGTTGGCTTTTTCCACGGCCAGGTTCAGCACGCCGAGATGCCGCGGATGCTGCTTTAGCAGGGTTCGTCGGTACTCCACCGGATCCTGGCCCGCCGCCTCGGCCAGTTCGTCGATGAGCGATTCCATGACGAATCCGGTATGGGTATGCCCCACGGAACGCAGCCACAGCACATTGATGCCCGTGCTCGGCGAATGCAGTTCGACCTGATGGTTGGCCAGGTGCTGCAGATAGGGACTGTCCGCCACGCCCTCGACAGAGGTCTTGTCGATGCCATCCTTGACCATCGTTGCCTCGAGCATGGTGCCGGCCATGATCGACTGCCCGACCAATACATGCTGCCAGGCGATGGGCAACCCACCCGCATCCAGGCCAATGCGCGCCTGATGCAGGAATGCCGAGCGGTAATAGCCGCCACGGATGTCGTCTTCGCGGGACCACACCGTCTTCACCGGCGCGCCTGCGGCCTTGGCCACCTGCACCGCTTCGGCAACAAAATCCGAAGTCGGATTGGCGCGGCGGCCAAAGCCACCTCCAAGGAACTCGGTATGAATCTCCACCTGCTCGGGCTTCAACCCGGTAATTTTCCCGGCGATCATCTGGTCCAGCGTCTGAAACTGGGTGCCCGTCCAGATCTCGCACTTGTCCTGGGTGATTTTCACCGTGCAATTGAGCGGTTCCATCGGTGCGTGGGCCAGGTAAGGCACGCTGTATTCGACATCGATGGTTTTCGCCGCCTTGGCCAGGGCGGCCTTGGCATCCCCGGCCTTACTGGCAGGCAGGCCCGGGGTGCCGGCCAGCTTGCGGAAACTCTCCAGCAATTGCTGGCTGTCCAGGCCAGTGTTCGGCCCCAGGTCCCAGTCAATCTTGAGTGCATCGCGTCCCAGCTTCGCCGCCCAATAGTGATCGGCGATCACCGCCACTCCGCTGGGCACCTGCACCACTTTGTGCACGCCCGGTATCGCCAGTGCCTCGGCGCCTTCAAAAGATTTGACGTGGCCACCGAACACCGGCGTGCGAGCAACCATGGCGGTCATCAACCCTTCGAACTGCACATCCATGCCGAACCTGGCCCTGCCGGTGATTTTCTCCGGCGTGTCCAGGCGCTTGGTGGGTTTGCCGATCAGCTTCCAGTCCTTGGGCTCCTTGAGATTGATCGAGGCCGGGTCCGGCACCGGCAACTGGCCGGCTTCATCGGCCAGTTCACCGTAGGTGACCCGATTATCTGCGGCGATGACCACCCCCGATTCGGTACGGATCGTCGAGGGCGCGACATTGAAGCGCTTGGCCGCCGCGTCGATCAGCATCAAGCGCGCCGCCGCACCCGCCTGGCGGTAGCGATCGAACTCCATCCAGGTGGAGGTCGAGCCGCCGGTGATCTGCATGCCGCCAAACCCCGGCATGCCGTAATCCGCCGCTGATGCGGGCGAGTGTTCAACACGGATTTTCGACCAGTCAGCGTCCAGCTCCTCGGCAATCAACATGGTCAGGCCGGTCCAGATACCCTGGCCCATTTCCGAGTGCCCGAGCAGCACGGTGACGCTGTTGTCGTTGCCGATTCGCAAGAACGCATTCGGTGCGAATACATTGCCCTGATTCTCCGCGCCTTGGGCGAAGCGGTGAGCACCGGGGACGACAAACGCCACCACCAACCCGCCGCCCAACACGGCACTGCCCTTGAGAAAACCCCGACGCGATACTGGACTGTTCATCAGCTACCTCCCACAGATTGAATCAGCCGATTTCGGATGCACGCTTTACCGCTGCGCGGATCCGCGGATAAGTGCCGCAGCGGCAGATGTTGCCGGAGAGCGCCTGATCGATATCGCTGTCGGTGGGTTTGGGGATTTTCGCCAGCAATGCAGCGGCAGACATGATCTGTCCCGACTGGCAGTAACCGCACTGCACCACGTCGAGTTCGGCCCAGGCTTGCTGCACCGGGTGCGAACCATCGGCGGACAGGCCTTCGATGGTGAGGATTTTCTGCCCATGGGCCACGGCTGTAGCGGGCGTGATGCAGGATCGCAGCGGCGCGCCGTCGACGTGCACGGTGCAGGCCCCGCATTGCGCCATGCCACAGCCAAATTTGGTTCCAGTCAGGTGCGCGACATCGCGCAGCACCCACAGTAGCGGCATGTCCGCAGGGACATCCAGAGCCTGGTCCTTGCCATTGATGTTAAGCGTCAGCATTGCGGGTTTCCTCAGACTCACGGTGTTCTGAAGGAGCGTCGCTGTGGCCGATCAATGCCCACGCACGCCTCGAGTTATCCCTACAGCTAAGCGCAAAATAGCGGGCGAGACCGGTTCATCGACCACCGGTCATGCCATTAGAGTAGCCAGCCAGTGTGCAATGGCCCGAGCCAGGGGTGCGCATCAAGCGCTTACCCCTGTGAGGCGCTGACCCAAATGATGCTGGGCTAACAGGCGCATCACGTAGCCTATCTTTAGCAGGGTGGGCCCGATGATGGTCATGGCGTGAAACGACACCAAAGCGGGGATAGGCAAATGTCCGCCGTACAAATAGGCGCCGTAGATGCCGGCCACGAGCAGGGCAAGGCCGGCTCCGAGGATGCGGCTGGACAGGAGCAGGACATTCTGGGGATGGCTGAAGAAGCTGAACATTTTCCGGTACTCCTGACGTTGTTCGGGTACGAGAGATATATCAAGTCTCGTGCCAGCTTCCTGCGCCTTGAAAATCAATGAGATGGAGCGCATCAAGTCATAATGACAATCGTTTACTGAGGTCGATTTGACTCCAAAAGTTGTCCGAATGACTATGCCATACATATTCGCCAGACCGAGCCTTTGGCCGCCGGAGCCATTACACTCAACGACTCACCTGCCAAGGATTCGAACATGAAGCGCGCGGTTGCCAGGAATGAAGATCAGCGTCCGCTGTTCTGGCGCGATGATGCCCTGCCCTTTATCGAAGCGCGTTCCATCGCCGACGGTCGCGAGGTGTGTTATACGCGCCATTCCCACGCGCATTTTTCCATCGGTGCGATCACGGCTGGACGCAGTACCTATCTCCACGATCAAGCGCACTCGCAAGTCAGCGCCGGCACCGTCGTGCTGATGAACCCTGGCGACGTGCACGCCTGCAATCCCATCGACGATGAGCCCTGGTCGTACCTGATGTTTTATGTCGACACGGCCTGGCTTACCGATCTGCAGCACCAACTGGGCTTCAGCCCCGACCTGGCGTTTCGCCGCTTTTCCCTTACGCACGTGCGCGATACCAGCCTGTTTGAGGGACTGATCGGGGTGTATGAGGCGCTGATCGATCCGCAGCAGGACCACCTGCACAAACACAGCGTCCTGGTGGAGTTTTTCAGCGACCTGCAGCTGCGGCTGAACCCGGCCGGGCAAGCGCTGCGCGAGCCCAACTTCAAGCTGGAACGTGCAGCGGATTTCATTCGCGACCACTGCACTCGGTTGCTCAAGCTTGAAGACATATGCGCGGCCGCCCAGTTATCGCCGTCGTATCTGATCCGCGCGTTCAAACAACATTATGGGATGACGCCCCACGCCTTCCTGATCAATCGCCGCATCCAGTTTGCCCAGGACCGTCTGCGCAGCGGCAAGTTGATTGCCGATGTGGCGCTTGAAGCGGGATTTTCCGATCAGGCGCATTTTCAGCGTGCGTTCAAACACCACCTCGCCGCTACGCCCGGCCAATATCAAGGCAACAGCAGATAACCCGCACTCATCACCAGCAAGGCCGCCATCGCCCGATTGAACAGGCGCATCCCCCGCGGGTTGTTCAGATACCCGCGCAAAAAGTCCCGGCGTAGGCCCAGCACCCAACCGACAGATAACAGATCACCAGGTACACCGCCGCAAATTGCCAGACCAGCCGTGCCTCACCGTCAGCGACAAACGCGCCCATGCCCGCCACGCAGGCCAGCCAGGCTTTCGGGTTGAGCCACTGCATGATCGCGCCATACAGCATCGAGGGCGCGCGGGTCGACCTCGCAGTATCGACCTGGCCATCGTCGGCCGCCAGTTTCCAGGCCATGAACAGCAGGAATGCCACACCCGCCAGTCGCACCACCTGCGTCAGCGCCGGCCAGCGCTGCAACACTTCATGCAACCCCAGCCCCATCAACACCAGTAACACCACGAAACCCAACGTGGCGCCCAGAACATGCCGTTGGCTGGCGCGCAGGCCAAACTGCGCGCCGGAACTCAAGGCCACAATATTCACCGGCCCGGGGGTGATCGAAGCCACCAGCGCAAACGCGGCCATGGAAACAATCAAACTCATCGCAAACCTCTTCCACTCGGTTGAATTGGCCCCCAGACTAAGAAATTGCCAGCCCCGAGTATTGAACAAAACACCCCTGGGCAGGCGCACGCACCTGCCGCCGGGAGCACTCCTGACGCTCCGGGCGAATTCTTTGTCGATTTACCGGTGGAGCCCCGGCGCGACGCCCCCTATGCTCACGCCATGAACCTACAAAACGCTTCCTTACCGCCCCGCAACGAGATGGTCCGCGCCATGCTTGAACGTGACACCGCCTACGAGGGGGTGTTCTTTACCGCGGTCAAGACCACCGGCATCTTTTGCCGTCCCAGCTGCACGGCGCGCAAACCGAAACCGGAGAATGTCGAGTTCTTCGCCCATGCCGATGAATGCCTGTCGGCGGGCTATCGTGCCTGCCTGCGCTGCAAGCCACTGGACGCTGCGGCCATTGCCCCGGACTGGGTGCAAAGGCTACTGGGCGCGGTAGACGCCACCCCGGAGCGACAATGGTCCGATGCGCAACTGCTGGCCGAGGGCATCGAGCCGTTGAAGCTTCGGCGCTGGTTCAAACAACATTTCGGCATGACCTTCCACGCGTGGCTACGCACCCGCAGATTGGGCATGGCGCTGGGCGGCATTCGCCAGGGTGAGTCCATCGACCACGCGGCGTTCGATTCGGGATATGAATCCCTGAGCGGTTTTCGCGACGCGTTTCAAAAGTCATTCCACATCACCCCAGGCAAAGCAGCCGACAGTGAGCCCCTGCTCTTCACCCGCCTGACCACGCCCCTGGGGCCGATGATCGCCATGGCGGAGCGGCGCGGGCTGGTGATGCTTGAGTTTCTTGACCGACCGGCACTGACCCGGGAGCTTGAAGCGCTGCAAAACCGCTATGGCTACGTGATAGCGCCCGGGCACAACGCCCATTTGCGCCAGATCGAAGACGAACTGGCGCAATACTTTGCGGGCAAGCTCTGCGAATTCAGGGTCGCGCTGCATCTGCCAGGCAGCGAATTTTCCAGGCAAGTGTGGGCCGAGCTGGTGAAAATCCCCTACGGCCAGACCAGTACCTATGGCGCCATTGCCGCGATTCTCGGCAAGCCCGGCGCCAGCCGCGCCGTCGGCCTGGCCAACGGGCACAACCGGGTCTCCATCGTCGTCCCTTGCCACCGGGTGATCGGCGCCGATGGCTCGTTGACTGGCTACGGCGGCGGCCAGCCGCGCAAGGCATTCCTGCTGCGCCTGGAGAACGCGGCACTGCAGCTCAGCCAGTTGAGCCTGCCGGGCATGGCGCGCGAAGAAGCATGAGCGCCCTGCCCGACGCGTGGTCGGCTGCCAGCGAGTTTCTGGCCGGCATCGATGATGACTGGCGCCGACACATCGCCACCGTTGGTCCTTGCCTGCACAAGCCACACCCAACACGGGATCCCTATGAATCCCTGGTGCGCTCGATTGCCTACCAACAACTGCATGCCAGGGCCGGCGACGCGATCGTCGGGCGTTTACTGGCGTTATTCCCCCAGGAAATTTTCCGCGCCCGGAGCAGATCATCGCGACTGATTTTGACGCGCTGCGCAGCTGCGGTTTTTCGGCAAGCAAGATAGCGACCATTCAGGGCATCGCCGAAGCGGCGGTGAGTGGCGTGGTGCCCGATTACAACACCGCGCGGGTGATGGACGATGAAGCGCTGATCGAGCGCTTGATCACCCTGCGCGGGGTTGGCCGCTGGACCGTGGAGATGCTGCTGATCTACGGCCTTGAGCGCCCGGATATTCTGCCGGCGGATGACTTCGGGGTGCGTGAGGGGTATCGGCGGTTGAAGGGTTTGGAGGTGCAGCCTACTCGCCGGCAGATGATTGAGATCGGGCTTGACTGGAAACCTTATCGGACAGTGGCTTGCTGGTACTTGTGGCGGGTACCCGGCAAATAGGCCGGGTTTATTTATCAACATGCGTTTGCGTCGCAGTTTCGCCTGATCCGCGGGATGCCGTGTGGCACACGCCCCCGCGGTCAGGCTCCATTTTTCTTCCCCAATAACGCATCGAAACAACCAGGCTTGACGGAAACGCCGATAGTGTCGATCGATAGAACGCGCAGCCATCCTCGGCATGAGCGTTAACCACATTCTGTAGATAACCTGCGGCTTCATTTCCCCAATGTTCCTTCGCTTTAACTTCAATGTTTGGTGATGCTTGAATCATTTCGTAAATATACATCCTTGATCACCTGCAAATGCTTCTATTCCTTTGAACACAACTCGCAACTGCTTTATCGCCAGGCTGGTGCTGGATGAACAGCCTAGGGGCCAAACTATGCCCCGTGATAGAGAGCGCAATGGGGACCTTTTTACGTAATTCAATTGACGCGGTAGTAGCGAAAATACTTTGTAGTGGGGATGAGGCGTGGTGCGCAACTTCTTGCGCACTACTGCGCAAGAAGTTGCGCACTTTTCCGAAAAAGTTGCGCAAGAAGTTGCGCACTAAAAAATGAGCCTTATAGCAAAAATAAATCTATCTCATTGTAATTTAACGATATTTTAAACTTGGCATAAACCTTGATCTGTTAAGTCAGGCCTTGGCAGGCAATTCGGCCTCTGAGGTCCCCTTTATCCAGCAAGGAGCATCACCATGGCTACACCCGCTTACATGTCCATCACCGGCACCAAACAAGGCCTGATCACCGCCGGCGCATTCACCGCCGATTCCGTTGGCAATACCTATCAGGAAGGTCACGAAGACCAGGTCATGGTGCAAGGCTTCAGCCACGAAGTGATCATCCCGCGTGACCCGCAGTCGGGCCAGCCGACCGGTCAACGTGTGCACAAGCCAGTGGTCATTACCAAGGTCTTCGACAAGGCCTCGCCACTGCTGTTGGCCGCCTTGACTTCCGGCGAGCGTCTGACCTCGATCGAAATCCAGTGGTACCGCACCTCGGCTGCGGGCACGCAGGAGCACTACTACACCACCAAGCTGGAAGACGCGATCATCGTCGACATCAAGGACTACATGCTCAACTGCCAGGATCCAGCGAATTCGCACTTCACTCACCTGGAAGACGTGCACTTCACCTACCGCAAGATCACCTGGACCCATGAAGTCTGCGGCACTTCCGGCTCCGATGACTGGCGCACCCCTGTCGCCGGCTAAACCTGAGCGACCCGCCTCGGCCCGGCCTGTTGCGACAGCGTCGGGCGCTGCGCGTGGCTGAGACGTTCAGCCGCGTGTGGTCATGCTCTGTACCTGCGGTCAGCGGGTGCAGGACTTGGCGTTCATTTCAACGGACTCTAACTTTCGACCAAGGACACGCTTATGTTCGCTTCGGCCAATACCGCGCAGTTCGACCTGCTGATCTCGCGGTGCGCCATGACTTTAAAGTGCTGGCGTTTCACGGCAGTGAGACTCTCAGCAGCTTGTATGCGCTGCAGTTGGAGCTGGTCAGCCAGCGCCCCGATATCGATCTGGAAGGCTTGCTCAGACAACCGGCGTTTCTTCAATTTGGCCTCAATGGCGAAGGTCTGCATGGCTGCATCGAAGATGTGTGGGTGGGCGACGCCGGTCCACGCTTGACTCGTTATCACCTGACACTGGTCCCGGCCCTGCACTACTTGCAGTTCTGCCACCAGCAACGGATTTTTCAGCAACTGACGGTCGCGCAAATCATTGCCCAGGTCCTCAAGGGCCACGGCATTTTGGCCGATGCCTATACCTTTCATGTCAGCAGCAGCCCAGCACGCGAATACTGCACCCAGTACGGAGAAAGTGATTTCCAGTTTGTCCAGCGCCTGTGTAGTGAAGAGGGCATGGCCTGGCACCATCAGCACAGTCCACAGGGGCATCATCTGGTCTTCACTGACGATCAGACTTTCTTTCCTACCCTCGGGACCACGCCGTACCAGCAAGGTAGTGGCCAAGTGGCCGATCATCCGGTGGTGCGGCATTTCAGCCAACGTTTCAGCACCCGGACCAGCAAGGTCACCCGCCACCATTACGACTTCACCCGCCCCAGCCTGTTGCTGGAAGGCCAGTGCAGCGCGCAATTCAACCCGGCGCTGGAGGACTACCGTTCGCCACTGTTGATCGACAGTAAGCGGCGCGGCCGCCAGCTGGCCCGTCAGGCTCTGGAGCGGCACCGCGCTGACTACCAGTTGACCGAAGGTAAAAGTGATCAGCCGAACCTGCGCAGCGGGCATTTTTTCACGCTGAGCGAGCATCCGCGTTCGTCCTGTAACGCCTTGTGGTTACTGCTCGGTGTGCAGCACGAAGGCAAGCAGCCGCAGGTGCTGGAAGAGTCCATCAGCAGCGATGTCAAGCCAGAGGATGGCTTCACCCAAGGCTACCGCAACAGCTTTAGCGCCATTCCCTGGGACGTGTTCTATCGTCCACCGCTGGTCACGCGCCCGTCGGTACTGGTCAGCCAGACGGCGCGGGTCACTGGTCCAGCCGGGGAAGAGATTTATTGTGATGAATACGGTCGGGTGAAAGTCGAGTTCCATTGGGACCGGAGCGAGCGTGGCAGTGAAAAGAGCAGTTGTTGGCTGCGGGTCTCATCGAGCTGGGCTGGAGAAAGCTTTGGCGCGGTAACGATCCCGCGCATCGGTATGGAAGTGGTGGTCACCTACCTGGAGGGTAACCCCGATGATCCGTTGATCACCGGTTGCGTGTCCAATAAGGTCATGCCTGTGCCGTATCCCTTGCCGGCGAATAAGACCCGAACCGTGCTGCGCAGTGACAGCTCGCCGCGCAATGGCGGCTACAACGAACTGTCAATTGAAGACCGCGCCGGACAGGAGCAGATCTACCTGCGTGCCCAGCGCGACCTGAAACAGTTGATCCTCAACGACAGTGAGACCCAGATCGGCCAGGACCGCCGTGAGCAGATCACTCAGGACAGTCGTAGCCTGATTGGGCGTGACCGCTTTGAACAGGTCGATAACCACAGCACCAGCCTTGTCCAGGGCAACGAGCAGCACACCACCCACGGCGAGCGCAACACGCTGATCGGTGGCAATGACCTGATTTCCATCACTGGCAACAGCAGTACCACCGCGAGCGGCACGTTGGTCATTCAGGCTGGATCCCAAGCCCATGTCACCGCGACCAATGTGGTGATCGATGCCGGCATGAGCCTGACGCTTGCGGCGGGTGGTCAACATATCGTGATCAACTCAGGGGCATTTTTAGCAGCGTGGACATTGTTGAGGGTGGGGCACCTGTAGCAGGTGTTCCTTCGCTTCAGGCCGCACAGGTGCCGGTTGGCGCAACCCAGGCGACTATCGCCAATCCGCCGTCCACGCCCGCATCAACCGTTGTTGCGGGCAGCTCCGATCCAGAGGAGGAGGAAGAAGAGGAGGAACTGGAAGCGTCGGAGGAAGCACCACCCGCTGGCATCACCCTGCGTATTGGCGTGTTTTTCGATGGCACGCTCAACAATGCGAACAACGGTGCGCTCGGTCTGCTGTGTGGTGCAAGCCACCCCATCAAACCCGCAGACCTGGATGCGACTTGTAAACCGTACATGAGTGATCGGGACAGCAGCTATGCGAACGACGAGTCAAACATCAAAAAGCTCAGTGATTTGTATTTTGCTCCTGAATGAGATTCAGGACGCCGGTGAGCAGCATCAGCTGTTTCGAATGCTCTACATAGAGGGCATCGGTACGTCATCGGGCCAAGCGGATAGTTTGATGGGCGCCGGTATGGGCCGTGGTGCAACAGGCGTGAGCGGCAAGGTAGAGCAGGCTTTTAGTGAAATAGAAAGAATCATCTTCAGTTTCATTCAAGTCAAGCCGGACTCTAAAATCCTCAACCTGACGTTCGACACCTTTGGTTTCAGCCGTGGCGCAGCGGCAGCACGGCACTTTGCCAACGAAGTAGCGCTGGGTCAGCACGGTCCCTTGGGGCAAACCATCAAAACAAATCGCCGAGCGTTTCACGAGACCTTCAGCGGTGACTACCAGCGTGATATTGAGATGGGCTTTATCGGACTGTTCGATACTGTGGCTGCTGTGGGTGGGCTGGATAACCTGGGTTATATCCGTAGCCAAAAGGCGCCGGGGATCAAACTCCACCTGCCCCGAAGCTTGTTCCCCAACGTCGTCCAATTGGCCGCGCGCGATGAAGTTCGTGCCAACTTCCCTTTGACCCGTGTTAAAGCAGATCATCCTGAATACACGCTGCCCGGGGTCCATTCTGACATCGGTGGTGGTTACTTCCTGAGTCCGATGAACTCTTGCTGGTCAGCCCGATGCAGGCGCTGGATGTTCCCGTCACCACGGACGTTAAATACACCTCGATCTATCGTGACGCGCAACAGGCAAAAGCCCAGTGGGAAGCCAAGGGCTGGCCGGCCGAAATGCTGGAGGTCGTGACGCCGTATGTTCGGGGGTTACGACCTTCTGAGCAGGACCGTATGAACCCTTACAAGCGCGTTTATGCAGCATTGCAACTCAAGCGATCCGTGCGAGGCGAGTTGTCGCGGGTGTATCTGCGGGTGATGTACGAGTTTGCTAAGCGACAGGGAGTGCGTTTCATACCGTTCAGGGAGCATCTTTCGAGCCATGCAATTCCAGCGGAACTTCAAGCACTGTGTGACCGCTTTATCGCGGGGGACTACAGCACCACAGCCGAGGAAGAGCACCTGCTCAAACTAAGGTATATCCATACCTCTGCCAACTGGAATCCTCCCACCATTCTGCGTGGCTCCGTGCCAAGGACCAGTGCCGGACTACTGTATTTCAATGCCCCCACGACGGACGGAATCCGCGTGCAGCATCCCCATATCCCCGACTAGGAGTCACGATTATGCGAACACCATGGATCTTGTTAGGAGCTTTGTTTCTCAGCGGTTGTCAGGCTTCGGGTCTCTCTTGGGGGCGCTTGGACCCGGATGCCGGGCCGTGGGCGCTGGGTTTTGTCACGCCGTACTTGATGGATGGTTGGGTTGAGGACAGCGCCACCGTCGATGTCGATGGGAATCTGTTTCGTAGAATTGGCAGTGGAGGCGCTGCCGGTGGAGGAAAAAACGGCAGTAAAGGAGCTCGTGGCTGGGCAGTAAAGGGGGAGGTACCGAGAGGAATGTCAGAGATGCAAAGCTGCCGGTGCGGATTTACGTGCGCTGGCAATCGGTGGTCGAACCGCAAACCTATCAAGGCTGGATTGAGATACCGGAAAGTGCGCGGCAGGTCATGCGCGCGGCGTTGCGCAAGGATTGCCAACAATTCCCCGAGACGGCCTCGATATTAAAGATTGCTTCTGTAAGGCTCGGCCTAGCACCTGGCGGCGTTGTGCAAATCTGGGTACTTGATGAGTGTATGCATCCGGTCAAAGTCGCACGCGGTCAGGCTGAGATCGAGCCCAAGGGTCCTGATCTTGGACGATCTGGATATCCCCCATGCAGGAAGCCTCCAAACGTTACATCGAACAATATGGCATTCCCTACGGCAGCTGGTAAATCGTCGTAGGTTTAGCTCGCCACTCGGCGGGCTTTCGCTATCCGATGATGGGTTCCATCCCCACAGCTCATTAATGCACCCACCACGGACGGGATCCGCGTGCAGCATCCTCATGTCCCCGACTAGGAGTCACGACTATGCGAACACCATGGATCTTGTTAGGCGCTTTGTTTCTCAGCGGTTGTCAGGCTTCGGGTCTCTCTTGGGGGCGCTCGGACCCGGATGCCGGGCCGTGGGCGCTGGGTTTTGTCACGCCGTACTTGATGGGGGGCTGGGTTGAGGAGAGTGCCACCGTAGATGTCGATGGGAACTTTTACCGTCGAATTGGCAGTGGGTGGGCCGCCGGCGGAGGGAAAAATGGCACTGAGCTGGCCCGTGGCTGGGCAGTAAAGGGGGAGGCACCGAGAGGAATGTCAGAGATGCAAAGCTGCCGGTGCGGATTTACGTGCGCTGGCAGTCGGTGGTCGAACCGCAAACCTATCAAGGCTGGATTGAGATACCGGAAAGTGCGCGGCAGGTCATGCGCGCGGCGTTGCGCAAGGATTGCCAACAATTCCCCGAGACGGCCTCGATATTAAAGATTGCTTCTGTAAGGCTCGGCCTAGCACCTGGCGGCGTTGTGCAAATCTGGGTACTTGATGAGTGTATGCATCCAGTCAAAGTCGCACGCGGTCAGGCTGAGATAGAACCCAAGGGGCCTGCTCTCGGGCTCTCCGGCGGAAGTTACTTCCCGCAATCTGAAGCCTCCAAACGCTATGTCGAACAATACGGAATCCCCTATGGGAGCTGGTAAATCGTCGTAGTTTTAGCTCGCCACTCGGCGGGCTTTCGCTATCCGGTGATGGGTTTCATCCTCGTAGCTCATTAATGCACCCACCACGAGCGGGGTCCGCGTGCAGCATCCCCATGTGCCCGACTAGGAGCCACGATTATGCGAACACCATGGATCTTGTTAGGAGCTTTGTTTCTCAGCGGTTGTCAGGCTTCGGGTCTCTCTTGGGGGCGCTTGGACCCGGATGCCGGGCCGTGGGCGCTGGGTTTTGTCACGCCGTACTTGATGGATGGTTGGGTTGAGGACAGCGCCACCGTCGATGTCGATGGGAATCTGTTTCGTAGAATTGGCAGTGGAGGCGCTGCCGGTGGAGGAAAAACGGCAGTAAAGGAGCTCGTGGCTGGGCAGTGAAAGGGGACGGCACCAAAAGGGATGTCAGAGATGCAAAGCTGCCGGTGCGGATCTACGTGCGCTGGTAATCGCCGGACCGGCCGGACCGCCCTTGTTGGTGTTTCAAACGGCAAGATTTTCCAGCGAATAGACGTCTTCATCCTGCTCATCAACCTCTTTGATCTGCGCGATCATCGCCTCTGCCAGCGGCGATAACCGATACCCCGCGCGGCTGACAATCCCATAGCGCGTGTACATCTCCTCCAGGTCATCAGCCAGCCCCTCGACCTTCAAACACACCAGCTCACCCTTGGCGTGATGCAGCGCATCAGCGTAGGCGCCGACAATACCGATGGCGTCTGAACGCATCACCACACTCAGGAGGCTGTAGCTGTTTTCGCACTCCACATTCGGCGTGAAATCCGGGCGGCCGCTGAGGTCGACGATCACCTTGCGCAGGTTCGGCGGGCGGATAGTCACTGCCATCGGATAACTCATCAACTCGGTTGCACTGACGCTGTCGCGGCCCGCCAGTGGATGTCCGACGCGGCAGCAGAAATGCCATTTACGCGGGCGCAGGCGATGGGTCAGGTAAACCGGGTCGGCCTCGAATTGCCGGGTGTCAGCCACAAAAAATTCGAATTCCTCGCTCAACAGACGCTTGCTCAGGCTTTGCCAGTCATCCACCTGAAACTGCACCCGCGCTTTCGGATAGCGGCCAATGAAGCTGCCGATCGCCCTCGGTATCAGCCCCGCCGCCGGCGCCGGGCCGCAACCGAAACGTAGCTCGCCCGCTTCCAGCCCATTGAACTGGTTGATCTCGTTAGCCATCTGCTGCGCCCCGCTGACCAGGCGTCGTGCGTGCTCAAGCAGCACCTGCCCCTGCTTGGTCGGCGCCAGGTCCTTACGTCCGCGATCTACCAGCTGACACCCGACGCTGTGTTCCAGGGCCTGGATGCTGCGGCTGAACGCCGATTGCGAGAGGTTCACGGCCAGCGCGCCGGCGACAAAGCTGCGCTGATCCGCCAGAGCGATGAAGTGACGTAGTTGACGCAAATCGATATGCATTTTTCACATAAAAAATATCGGGTAAATGCATTGGATATGCATTAGGCCGACTCCTTATAAAGGCTATCTCTTATGCAGTAAAAGTTTGTAAAAACATAAATAAATAACTTTAAAGAATATGCGTCGTTGAAATGTCATTGCGCATTTTTGACCAGGAGCCGCTTCATGAGTCCGTTGAACCTCGCTTCACCCCTTGCCCCCCGACGGCTCAAACGCCTGCCCCTGGCCTTGTTGCTGGCCGGGAGCGCCAGTTGGACCCAGGGTTATGCCGCCGCAACAGCGGACCCTGCACCGGCGCCTGCCAGTAAAGTCACGGCTGACGGTTCACAGCTGGAAACCGTGACCGTCACCACTCGACGCCGCGAAGAGAGTTCGCAGGACGTGCCGACGCCAATGAGTGTGGTCAGCGGCCAGGCGCTGGAGACGCAAAGGGTTTACCGGATCCAGGATTTGCAGCAACTGGTACCCAGCGTCAACGTCGCCTACATGCACGCACGGCAGTCCAGCGTGTCGATCCGTGGTTTGGGCAACAACCCGGCCAGTGACGGCCTGGAAGGCAGCGTCGGTTTGTACATCGACAACGTGTATCTGGGCCGTCCGGGGATGGCGGTGTTCGACCTGATGGACATCGAACAGCTGGAAGTCCTGCGCGGGCCGCAGGGCACGCTGTTCGGCAAGAACACCACGGCCGGCGTGCTCAACATCAGTACCCGCGCGCCGACATTCACACCTGAACGCAGCATCGAAACCTCGGTCGGCGAGGACGGCTACTTTCAAACCAAGGGCACGATTTCCGGGCCGTTGAACGATGAGTTGGCCGGACGTTTTTCGGCTTATCGCACGCGCAGCGACGGCGACATCAAAAACGAATACAACGGCCACGACCTCAACGGCGGTTCGCGCGATGGTTTCCGCGCGCAGTTGCTGTTCAAACCCAACGAAGACTTCAACCTGCGCTGGATCGGCGACTACAACGAAGAGGATTCCAGTGCCGGCACCCGCGTGTTGTACAACACCGGGCCGACCATCAATGGCGTCAATCTCTACTCGGCCCGCGCGGCCGCTGCCGGCGCGACGTTGGTCAACGGTTCGCACCGCAAGGTCAACCTGGACAACGACCAGCACGTCACCGTGCATCAGGGCGGTACGTCGGTTGAGGCCAATTGGACATTGCCGAGTGACTTCACGCTGACCTCGATCAGCTCGTATCGGTTCTGGAATTTCACCCCGAAAAACGATGATGGTCTCAACGTGCCGGCGAGCTACAACGCCGGGGTTTCGGTGGAAGACAAACAGTATTCGCAGGAATTTCGCCTGGCCTCGCCCAAGGGCGAGTTCTTCGATTACGTGGTGGGCGCGTACTACTTCGGCAACG
The DNA here is from genome assembly GCF_016651255.1 of Pseudomonas sp. TH10. Lineage (GTDB taxonomy): Bacteria > Pseudomonadota > Gammaproteobacteria > Pseudomonadales > Pseudomonadaceae > Aquipseudomonas. The sequence goes on along the minus strand of NZ_JAEKEG010000103.1, from coordinate 24,645 downwards.
ACCTGGACAACAAATCCTTTGCCTATTACGGCCCCCAGGCCGACATCTGGAACGGCACGCCGGCCGGTGCGCTGGCCAACGTCAACAGCGTCGGTAATGGCCACATCAAGACCGACAGTTTTGCGCTGTTCGCCCAAGGCACCTGGCACCTGAGCGAACGCCTGGACTTCACCGCCGGCGTGCGTGGTACCTATGAGCAGAAAAATGCGTGGGTGACCCGCGACGCGCCAGAGGGCGGTGCGGCAGTGACAGGCGCCGCGGCAACGGCAAGACGCGGCCGCGCCGGGGCCTATGACTCGGGCGACTTGAATCAGTACAGCTCCAGCCCCTCGGGATTGCTGAACCTCAGCTATCGCTTCAACGACGACCTGCTAGGATACGCCACGTTGTCCCACGGCGAGAAATCGGGGGGTGTGAACCTGGCAGTGGGCTCCGCTCCAACGGCGGGTGCCGACTCGTTGCTGATCGGTACCGAGCGCGCCAACAACGCCGAACTCGGTTTCAAAAAGCACGCTGTGGGACCGACGCCTGCAACTCAATGCCAACGTGTTCTGGACCCAGGTCAATGCCTATCAGACTAACGCCTACGACGACGTCAACCGCGTGCAATACCTGACCAACGCCGGTTCCGTGCGCTCGCGCGGCGTTGAAGTCGAAAGCACGCTGATCCCCTTGCGCGGCCTGACCCTGAACATCAACGGATCGTACAACGATGTCAGTTACCTCTCCTACAAAGATGCGCCGTGCCCGCCTGAAGTCAGCCTGGCACCCGGCGCCCCTGCGTCTTGCGACCTCACGGGACACCAGGTTGTCGGCGCTTCGAAATGGATCGGCAACGCCAACGGCGAGATACAAATGGAACCTGAGTAACGGCTTTGAAGAGTACGTCACCGCCAGCTATGCCTTCCGCTCCAAAGCGGTGGGCACGGTGGAAGACTCTGACTACGGCCAGATCCCAAGCTACGCCGTGGTCAACCTGTCTACCGGCCTGCGCGGCGACTTCAAGCAAGGCCAGTGGGATGTCTCGCTGTGGCTGAAAAACGCCTTTGATAAAACCTATTACTCCACCCTCTGGACCGGCGGCAACGGCGGTTATGAAGCCTGCTCGGCACGCCTCGGACTTTGGGTGTGACCGGCCGTTATGACTTCTGATAACCCGGCAGACCAGCGCCAGTCGCTGATCAATGCTGGAAAAAGGCGCCAAAAACCATGCTTGCAGGGAATGTTTTTAATGCCTGAAAAGCATGGCGAGCCTGCCCGTCGACGGGAGTCCTTGCAGAACAAGGCCTACAGGCCATCGAAGATTTCGCATATTCGTTTTCGGTCTATTCCTAACTTTAAAGATTACTTTAAGAGATAAGCGTCTAGCCCAATGATTCACCCATCGATACGTCGTACGGGGGATGTCGGGTCCGGCCTATCGGGTTATTCGCAAAGAGACCGCAGGAGTAAAGCAATGGGTAATGTCCAGACCGCCGCCAGTGCACAAGAGGTGCTGTGGCGCCAGGGTCCAGGTGGCGAGTTGGTCGACCTCGGCCGGGTACATCGCGTGCCTTTGGGGCAGCAGCGTTTGCAGCGCGCCCCAAGGGGCATCCTCAGCCGCCGGGAAACAATTTTGCTGGGGGTGCTGGCACTGCTCGTGCACGGTGCGGTGATCTATTGGGTCAACCAGCAGCCGACCGCCGTGTTGCCGGTGGTGCCGCCGGAGATTCCGCCGATGACCATCGAGTTTTCGCAACCGGCACCGCCCGTGGTCGAGCCGCCACCACCACCGCCACCTGTTCAAGAGGTGGTCGAGCCACCCCGCCGGTTGAAGACGAACTGGCAGTGAAACCGCCACCACCGAAACCGATTCCCAAGCCGAAACCGGTCGCCAAACCGATTCCGAAGCCGGTGCCCAAAGCGGTTCAACAACCACCAGCGCCGCCACAGCCGGCCGCGCCTGTTGCGGCCCCGGCGCCCCCGCTCCCCTGCGCCAGCACCCGTGACGCCGGCATCGGCCAGCGCCGGGTACCTGAAAACCCGGCGCCGGAATACCCCTCGCTGGCTCAAGCGGCGCGGTTGGGAAGGCACGGTGTTGTTACGGGTCCATGTGCTCGCCAGCGGCAAGCCGGGTGAGATCCAGATCCAGAAAAGCAGCGGTCGCGAGGCCCTCGATGAGGCGGCCCTGAGCGCCGTGAAACGCTGGAGCTTCGTGCCCGCCAAGCAGGGTGATGTCGCCCAGGATGGCTGGGTCAGCGTGCCCATCGATTTCAAGATTCATTAAACAGAAACCTATTTCACGCGAAACGTTTACACGAGGAATTCATCATGACGTTATTGGCATCTCCACTTGAGTCCATCGAAAGCGCGGTGATCTGGCTGCTGGTGGTTTTTCCGTGGCCACCTGGGGCCTGGCCTTGCTCAAGGGCGTGCAGTTTGGCCGCCTGAAAGCGCAGGATCGCAAGTTCCACAAGCAGTTCTGGGCGGCGTCGAGCCTTGATTCAGCGGCGGAGTTGGCCGAGACCCAGCCAGGCGCTGCGGCGCGGGTGGCTCAGGCCGGCTACGCGGCGATCCAGGTCGGTGAAGCGCCACACGCGGCGGATCTGAGCCAGGCGATCAACCATCAGGATCGCCTCGAGCGGGCCCTGCGTCAGCAGATCGTGCGAGAGCGCCGCTCGCTGGAAACCGGGCTGGCAGTGGTGGCAAGTATTGGCAGCACGTCGCCGTTCATTGGTTTGTTCGGCACGGTGTGGGGGATCATGGAAGCGTTGAAAGGCATCAGCGCGGCAGGCTCGGCCAGCCTCGAAACCGTGGCAGGGCCGATTGGCGCGGCACTGGTTGCGACCGGTGTGGGGATCGCCGTCGCGGTGCCGGCAGTACTGGTTTACAACTACTTTTGCGGCGCCTGAAACTGACGGCGGCGGACCTGGACGACTTCGCCCATGACTTCTACAGCCTGGCGCAAAAGAGTTCGTTCCGTGTGCTGGTCCACCCGACGGCGCACAAGGCTGCTGCGCCGGGCAACGCGCAAAAAGTGAAGGAGGCGTCCTGATATGGCCTTCTCCACGCAAGACAGTGATGAGGTGCTGAGCGAGATCAACGTCACACCGCTGGTAGACGTCATGCTGGTGTTGCTGGTGGTGTTTATCGTCACCGCACCCCTGCTGACCAATGCGATCCCGATCAACCTGCCGAAGACTGAGGCGGTGGCGCCGGTCGAGCAGAAGGATCCGCTGGTGGTGAGCATTGATGGCGCCGGCAAACTGTTTATCAACAAGGACGAAATTCAGCCGGACTTGCTGGAATTCAACCTGAAATCGGCCAAGGCCAAGGACCCGGAAGTGCGCGTGCAATTGCAGGCGGATGATGGGGTGAATTACGGCGAAGTGGCGCGCGCCATGGCTTCGATTGAGCGGGCGGGGATTACCAAGTTGTCGGTGATCACCGCGCGTTAACAGAATTTACGTTTTTCCGGGGCCGTCTCCTTGGCAGGGTGCGGCCCTTTTTTTTGCCTGAAAAAACACCTCGCAGGCTGCGATTTTTTTGTCTTTTACAAACAAGATCAAAAGAGCGCAGCCTGCGGCAGCTCCTACGGTGTTATTCGATAGTGATCTTAATAAATAGCTTCTTATTCCTTAACGGATATAACTCTACTCCCTATACTCGTTCAGGAACAGACACGCAGCAGGAGAGTTCCCCCATGCGCAACGAATCAATTCGCTACCTGATTGTGCCGGGCTGGCAAGGATCGCCAGATGATCATTGGCAGAGCCACTGGCAAGAACAGTTTGCCGAACAGCGCACGGGTGGAGCAGGCCGACTGGCTGACGCCCCGTCGTGAGGACTGGGTCGCGGCGCTGGCCGAGGCGATTGCTGCGGACAGTACGCCGGTTATCCTGATTGCTCACAGCCTGGGCTGCATCACGGTCGCCCATTGGGCGGCTGCCGCGCCCGTGCAGTTTTTGCGTCAGGTGCGCGGCGCGTTGCTCGTCGCTCCGGCAGACGTGGAGCGTCCGGCCTGCGTGCCCGCCTTGCGCAACTTCGCACCGATTCCGACCGACCTGCTGCCGTTTCCGAGTCAGGTCGTCAGCTCCGACAACGACAGTGCCGTCAGTGCCCCGCGAGCGCTGGAACTGGCGCGTAACTGGGGCGCCGAGGCGGGGATCCTGGCGGGGGCAGGGCACATCAATGTGAAGTCCGGCCACCAGCGCTGGGAGCAGGGTTTTGCCTACCTGTATCGCCTGCAGAACCGTATGGAACATCACGCCCTGCGTCGCGCCTGATTTTTCCTCTTTTTTAACGCCCCCGCCCTACGGCGGTTTTGGGCGGGAGTCTGCCATGAGTTTTGAAGCCTTCGGTCAGCCGCTGCTGACCTTCCCCGACGCAGAAAAAAGCCCACTGAGTATCCGCGCCAAGGCGCTGGTGTTTGTCGATCCACGCTCGCGGCAGTTGCGCCAAGAGCTCGAGCAATTGGCGCCGCGTGCGATTTGCGTGCTGATTCGTGGCGAGACCGGTAGCGGCAAGGAGCTGCTGGCGCGGCACATCCATCGCGCCAGCGATCGCAGCGGGCTTTTCGTGTCGGTCAATTGCGGTGCAATCAGCCCGACCTATGCGGATGCCGAATTGTTCGGTTACGCCGCCGGCAGCTACACCGGGGCAGCGAGCAGCCGCGCGGGCTGGTTTGGGTCGGCGAACGGCGGCACCTTGTACCTGGATGAGATCGGCGACCTGCCGCTGCCTATTCAGATCAAATTGCTGGCGGCCCTGGAAAATCATGAGGTCACCCGCGTGGGCGCTCATCAGCCAAGCCCGGTGGACGTGCGATTGGTGGCCGCCACCAGCATTGACCTGGCGCAAGCCGTAGCTGCCGGGAAATTCCACGAACGTTTGTATCACTACCTCAGCGAAGGCCAGCTGGAGCTACCGGCGTTACGTGATCGAGTGGGCGATATTCTGTCATTGTCCGAATACTTCCTCGGCATCTATAGCCAGCGCCTGGACTTGCCGGTGCCGTTGATCAGCGAGGCGGCGCAGCAAGTGCTGGAGCAGCACAGTTGGCCGGGCAATACCCGGGAGCTGGAGAACGTTATTCATTTTGCGTTGCTGGTCAGTACGGGCGACGAGATTCTGCCGGAGCATTTGAATTTGCCGACGGTGCCGAGTGCGCTTGAGCAAATTGAACGGCAGCTCAGGCATGTTCTCGCAAAGGGTTCCGATAACGAGAAGGCTGCCTTGAAGCTATTGCTCCAGCAAAGCGGGCTCCTACAGAAAAGTGCGTGATTTCCTGTATGAACAAAATGGAATATCAAAGTGAATAAAAGATATTGTTAAGGAATAAAAAATCCCGGTATTGTCCGCGTCACGCCAGCGATAGCACTTCACTGGCACTCGTACTCTTAGCCGTCGTCGATGACGATCGCGATTTTCGATAAGGACACTGCATGAAAAAGGTTCTGTTGTTCACCGCATTGGCGGCTGCCCTGACCGCGGGCCTGGCCCAGGCCGGCGAAAAACTGGTAGTGGCGGCGACTCCGGTTCCACACGCCGAGATTCTGGAACTGATCAAGCCGACCCTCGCCAAAGAAGGCGTGGACCTGGAAATCAAGGTCTTCACCGACTACGTTCAGCCGAACGTACAAGTCGATCAGAAGCGTCTGGACGCCAACTACTTCCAGACCCTGCCGTACCTGAACAGCTTCAACGAAGGCAAAGGCACTAACCTGGTGACCGTGCAAGGCGTGCACATTGAACCGTTCGGCGGCTATTCGAGCAAATACAAAACCCTGGCTGAACTGCCGGACGGCGCGACCATCGCCATCCCGAACGAAGGCAGCAACAGCGGCCGTGCCCTGATCCTGCTGCAGAAGGCTGGCCTGATCGAACTGAAAGATCCGAAAAACGCTCTGGCGACCCCGAAAGACATCGCCAAGAACCCGCACAACTTCAAGTTCAAGGAACTCGAATCGGCGCTGCTGCCGCGCGTTCTCAAGGAAGTTGATCTGGACATGATCAACACCAACTACGCGCTGGAAGCCAAACTGAATCCGACCAAGGATGCGCTGGTGATCGAAGGTGCTGATTCGCCTTACGTGAACTTCCTCGTTGCCCGTGAGGACAACAAGAACAGCGACGCTATCCAGAAACTGGCCAAGGCGTTGACCAGTCCTGAAGTGAAAGCGTTCATTGCGAAGAAATACAGCGGCGCGGTACTGCCTGCGTTCTGATTTGTCCGCTAACCGCATTACGGTTGCAAACGCCGACGGCTGATAGAGCGTCGGCGTTTTTTTATGCCCCCGAAAAGCATCTCTGACAGGTGTCAGCCATTGGATTTGAGTGCGGGAATGGACATCGGGCCTTCAACCCGGTGCTGATGCGGTTCAACAGCCCGGCGCGGCAGTAGCATAATCGGTTTATTTGACGCCCATCAGAGGCACCCTTGGAACCCTGTTCTAAGCTCACAGTCGTATCGACATTCGCACGCCCGTACTACGCAAAGGAGTCTGCATGGCTGGTCCTGGAATAAAACTGGTGGTTGGGCTGAGCCTGTTGGCTTTGCTGACTGCCTGCGGTGACGAAAAACCGGTCGAGAAGGACCGCCCGCGGGTGTTCGTGCAAGAGGTCAAACCGGCGGATTACGCGGCTTCGGTGACCCTGACGGGGGATGTCCAGGCACGGGTGCAGACCGAACTTTCGTTTCGGGTCGGCGGCAAGATCATCCAGCGCATGGTCGATGTCGGGGACCGCGTGACGGCCAGGCAAGTGTTGGCCAAGCTGGACCCCAAGGACCTGCAGACCAATGTCGACTCGGCGCAGGCCCAGGTCACCGCCGAACAGGCGCGGGTCAAACAGACTGCTGCGGCGTTCGTGCGCCAGCAAAAGCTCCTGCCCAAGGGGTACACCAGCCAAAGCGAATACGATTCGGCCCAAGCCGCCTTACGCAGCAGCCAGAGCGCGTTGACGGCCGCCCAGGCTCAGTTGGCCAATGCGCGTGAACAACTGAGCTACACCTCGTTGATCGCTGACGCACCCGGCGTGATTACTGCGCGCCAGGCTGAAGTCGGCCAGGTGGTGCAGGCCACGGTGCCGATTTTCAGCCTGGCCCGGGATGGCGAGCGCGATGCGGTGTTCAACGTCTATGAATCGCTGCTGACCGAAGCCCCGGAAGACAAGACGGTGGTCGTCAGCCTGCTGGACAACCCGGCAATCAAGACCACCGGCACCGTTCGCGAAGTCACGCCTGCGGTCTCTGCACAAACCGGCACCGTACAGGTCAAGGTCACGCTTCATGATTTGCCTGATGGCATGCAATTGGGTTCTGTGGTGAGTGCCACGGCCAAGACCCCGGGCAAGTCTGCCGTGGTGCTGCCGTGGTCGGCGCTGACCAAAAACATCAGCGAGCCTGCAGTGTGGCGAGTGGACGGGGAGGGCAAGGCGCAACTGCACACGGTCACTGTCGGCCGATACCTGACCGGTAAAGTCATCATCAGCGACGGCTTGAATGCGGGCGACAAAGTCATCATCGCCGGCGGGCAATTGTTGCACCCTGGGGTAAAAGTGGAAATCGCCGAGAACACCTACAAGGATCTGGAAGTGGGGAACCAGCCATGAAGCGCCTGTTGCTGGTAATGGCCGGGGTCATGTTGGCAGCCTGCTCGAAGAAAGAGCCACCGCCGGAGCCGGTGCGCCCGGTGCTGTCGATCAAGGTCCAGGCGCTCAACGAGGAAACCCTCGGTCGCTTCGCCGGCAGTATCCAGGCGCGCTACGAGAGTAACGTCGGGTTTCGTGTGCCCGGGCGCATCGCCAGCCGTAATGTGGATGTCGGCGCCGAAGTCGAGAAAGGCGCTTTGCTCGCCACGCTCGACCCCACGGATCAGCAGAACCAGTTGCGCGCTGCCCAGGGTGATCTGGCGAAGATCCAGGCCCAGCTCATCAACGCCCAGGCCAATGCCCGGCGCCAGCAGGAGCTGTTCAATCGCGGCGTCGGCGCGCAGGCTCAGCTGGACATTGCCCAGACCGACCTGAAAACCACCCAGGCGTCCCTTGATCAAGCCAAGGCCGCCGTCAATCAGGCCAAGGACCAGCTCGGCTACGTCGAGCTGCGGACCGATCACAGGGCCATCGTCACCGCGTGGAATGCCGAAGCAGGCCAGGTCGTCACCGCAGGTCAGCAAGTCGTCACACTGGCCCAACCGGATATCAAGGAGGCAGTGATTGACCTGCCGGACACCCTGGTCGACCAGTTGCCACCGGACGTGGTGTTCCAGGTGGCCTCGCAGCTGGACCCGAGTATCACCAGCACGGCCATCGTTCGCGAAATCGAACCTCAGGCGCAGAGCGCAACCCGCACCCGGCGCGCGCGCCTGACCCTGGCCGATTCACCCCCTGGCTTTCGCCTGGGCACGGCCATCAGCGTGACGCTCAGTTCGGCGATCAAACCGCGTATCGAATTGCCGGTCACCGCCTTGCAGGAAGTCGATGGCAAGACGCGAATCTGGGTGATCGATGCACAAAGTCAAACCGTTTCCCCGCGAGACGTCAATGTGATCAGCCGTACGGACGACTCGGTGGTGCTGGCCGATGGCGTGAAATCTGGTGAGCGTGTGGTCAGTGCCGGCGTGAACAGCCTGAAACCCGGGCAAAAAGTGAAAATCGACGAGGAAAGCCCACAATGAAAGGGTCTTTCAACCTCTCCGAATGGGCCCTCAAGCATCAGTCTTTCGTCTGGTATCTGATGTTCGTCGCGCTGCTGATGGGCGTGTTCTCCTACATGAACCTGGGCCGCGAGGAAGACCCCTCGTTCACCATCAAGACCATGGTCATCCAGACCAACTGGCCGGGTGCGACCCAGGAGGAAACCCTCAAGCAGGTCACTGACCGCATCGAGAAAAACTCGAAGAGCTTGATTCCCTCGACTACGTCAAAAGCTACACCCGGCCCGGCGAATCCACGGTGTTCGTCTACCTGCGCGACACCACCAGTGCCAAAGACATCCCGGAAATCTGGTACCAGGTGCGCAAAAAGATCAACGACATCCGCGGTGATTTTCCGCAGGGTATTCAAGGGCCGGGATTCAACGACGAGTTCGGTGATGTGTTCGGCTCGGTGTACGCCTTCACCTCTGATGGTTTGTCGCTGCGCCAGCTGCGCGATTACGTCGAGCAGGTCCGCGCGCAGATCCGCGACGTGCCGGGGTTGGGCAAGGTCGAAATGGTCGGTCAGCAGGACGAAGTGATTTACCTGAACTTCTCCACGCGCAAACTCGCAGCGCTGGGGATCGATCAGCGTCAGGTGGTGCAGAGCCTGCAATCGCAAAACGCCGTGACCCCGGCAGGTGTCATCGAGGCCGGCCCCGAGCGGATCTCCGTGCGCACCTCGGGCCAGTTTGCCTCCGAGAAGGACCTGGCCGAGGTCAATCTCAAGCTCAATGATCGTTTCTATCGTCTGGCCGACATCGCTGACATCAGCCGTGGTTACGTCGATCCGGCCACCCCCGAGTTCCGCTTCGACGGCAAACCGGCTATCGGCCTGGCGATTGCCATGCAGAAGGGCGGCAACGTGCAGGAGTTCGGCAAGGCACTGCACGCACGCATCGACCAATTGACCGCTGACCTGCCCGTGGGCGTCGGCGTGCACACGGTGTCCGATCAGGCGGTGGTGGTGGAGGAGGCCGTCGGCGGCTTCACCAGCGCGTTGTTCGAAGCGGTGATCATCGTGCTGGTGGTGAGCTTTATCAGCCTCGGCGTGCGCGCCGGACTGGTGGTAGCGTGCTCGATTCCGCTGGTGCTGGCGATGGTCTTCGTCTTCATGGAGTACAGCGGTATCACCATGCAGCGGATCTCCCTGGGCGCCTTGATCATCGCCCTTGGCCTGCTGGTGGACGACGCCATGATCACGGTGGAGATGATGGTCACGCGCCTGGAGATGGGCGAAACCAAGGAGCAGGCGGCGACCTTCGCCTATACCTCCACGGCCTTCCCGATGCTCACCGGTACGCTGGTAACCGTAGCCGGCTTCGTCCCGATCGGCCTCAACGCCAGCTCGGCGGGTGAGTACACCTTCACGCTGTTCGCGGTGATCGCGGTGGCGATGCTGGTGTCATGGGTGGTGGCGGTGCTGTTTGCCCCGGTGATCGGCGTGCATATTCTCAGTGCCAATGTGAAGCCGCACAACGCCGAACCCGGCCGTATCGGGCGGGCGTTCAATGGCGGCATGTTGTGGGCCATGCGCAATCGCTGGTGGGCGATCGGCATCACCATTGCGCTGTTCGCGGCGTCGGTGTTCTGCATGCAATTCGTGCAGAACCAGTTCTTCCCGTCCTCGGACCGTCCGGAAATTCTCGTCGACCTGAACCTGCCGCAAAACGCTTCCATCGCCGAAACCCGCAAGGCGGTGAACAAGCTCGAAGAAACGCTCAAGGGCGACCCGGATATCGTGCGCTGGAGCACCTATATCGGCGAAGGTGCGATCCGTTTCTACCTGCCCCTCGACCAGCAATTGCAGAACCCGTACTACGCGCAACTGGTCATCGTCAGCAAGGGCCTGGAGTCGCGCGAGGCCCTGAGCCAGCGCTTGCGTGAACGCCTGCGCAAGGATTTCGTCGGCATTGGCAGCTACGTCCAGGCCCTGGAAATGGGCCCGCCGGTCGGGCGACCGATCCAGTACCGGGTCAGCGGCAAGGACATCGATCAAGTGCGCAAGCATGCGATCGCGCTGGCCACCGAGCTGGACAAGAATTCGCACATCGGCGAGATCATTTACGACTGGAACGAGCCGGGTAAAGTCCTGCGCATCGACATCGCCCAGGACAAGGCACGGCAGCTGGGGCTGTCCTCGGAAGACGTGGCCAACCTGATGAACAGCATCGTAGTGGGCGCCCCCGTGACCCAGGTAGATGACGATATCTATCTGATCAACGTGGTGGGACGCGCAGTGGACGCCGAACGCGGCACGCCGGAGACCCTGCAGAACCTGCAGATCGTGACGTCCAGTGGTACGTCGATTCCGCTGCTGTCGTTCGCCACCGTGCGCTATGAACTTGAGCAGCCGCTGGTGTGGCGTCGCGATCGCAAGCCGACCATCACCATCAAGGCGGCGGTGCGGGACGAGATTCAGCCCACCGACCTGGTCAAGCAACTCAAGCCGGCCATCGAGCAGTTCGCCTCGACATTGCCGGTCGGCTACAAGGTCGCCACCGGTGGTACGGTCGAGGAAAGCGGCAAGGCCCAGGGCCCGATCGCCAAGGTCGTGCCGCTGATGCTGTTCCTGATGGCGACGTTCCTGATGATCCAGTTGCACAGCGTGCAGAAGCTGTTCCTGGTGGCCAGCGTCGCGCCGCTCGGATTGATCGGCGTGGTACTGGCGCTGATCCCCACCGGCACGCCCATGGGTTTCGTGGCGATCCTGGGGATTCTTGCGCTGATCGGTATCATCATCCGTAACTCGGTGATCCTGGTGACGCAGATCGAGGCTTTTGAGAAAGACGGCTACTCGCCGTGGGACTCGGTAGTGCAAGCCACGGAGCATCGGCGCCGGCCGATTCTGCTCACGGCAGCGGCAGCGAGCCTGGGGATGATCCCGATTGCCCGGGAAGTATTCTGGGGGCCCATGGCCTACGCGATGATTGGCGGGATCATCATTGCGACCTTGCTGACGCTGCTGTTTTTGCCGGCACTGTATGTGGCCTGGTACAAGATTCGCGAGCCGAAACCGGAAGCGCAGTAAAGCGAGCGCTCTGCGCTCATCGCGGGCAAGCCCGCTCCCACAGGTATCAGGGAGGATCACACAATTTGTGGTCCTGCCTTAATGCACAGGTACCAGGGAGGATCACAATTTGTGGTCCTGCCTTAATGCACAGGTATCAGGGAGGATCACAATTTGTGGTCCGACCTGAATCACTGTGGGAGCGGGCTTGCCCGCGATGGCGTCCTGCCAGATTACCCGGGCTTACGCCACACACTCGCCAACCACGGCTGCTGCTCCTGCGGCAGCCCTGCCGGGCGATAGTAATGCTCCAACTCCACAAACCCCGCCTCGGCCAGCAATTGCTGCCACGCCTGCCAGTCGTGATAGGCCCCATACCGCGGCCCGTTCCAACCTTCCTCGTTCTGCCCGCGAGGATTTGAGCTGAACAACACACCACCTGGCTTCAACGCCCCGCGCAACTCCTTCAGCACCCTCGGCAGCTCCTGGCGCGGGATGTGAAACAGCACGGCATTGGCAAAAATCCCGTCAAAGCGTTCATCGGGCAAATCCAGCTTCAGAAAGTCCTGCTGCCAGACCTCACAGCCACTGTCTGCACGGGCCATCTGCGCGAACTGCTCCGAGCCGTCCAGGCCCACAGCCGTGTGGCCCATGCGGGAAAACGTCTGCAGATCGCGCCCCGGGCCACAGCCGAAATCGAGAATGTCGAAAGGCGCGCTACCCTGGATATGCCGCAGCAGAGCGTCGATGTTCTGGCTGACATCATGATCGCGAGTGCCTTCGCGAAACCCCTCGGCCACCGAGTTGTAATGGCCCAGGGTGGTGGCGGTGATTTTTTCCAGGTCGTCGGGGGTCTGCTTCATGGTGGGCTGCGCGGCAATGGGGATGCGCCAAATATACGCCATCAGGCTGGTGGCTGCCGCGCAGCCATTCGCGAGCAAGCCGCATTCCCTGTAGGAGCGAGCGTGCTCGCGAAAAATTCAAGAACGACGCGTGCATTCTGTAAGCCCGCGTAATCGTTGACGTCCATCGCGAGCAAGCTCGCTCCTACAGTGATTCTGTGTGCGCCGCACAACCTTGTGGGAGCGAGCTTGCTCGCGAAGGCGGCCTCCAGCAAAACCCGTCAAGTCAGTCCTTCACCTGATTCATCCCCAGACAATCAATCGACCGGTCAACCATCGCCTTGGCGATCTCCAGCAAATGCCAAATCGAATACACCATGGCTCGGTCGGCACCCTTGAGGTGGTCGCCACACTGATAGGCCGTGACCGATGCGCACCGTAACAAATCGGCGATGTAGAGCTGGGTGTCTTCAAAGCTTACATCGTTGCTGACGTTGTAGAACCTGAGCTCATCGGGAGCCGACGGTTGTTCGCCGGCCAGGTAGAAATCGATGGCACGGTAGAGTGCGGAGCGGTCTCTTTGGAGGTCATCGTTCCTGGTTGCATTGGAGGGTGGATCGGGGACAGGCTTTTTCATCCGTGTTGCTCCTATTGACACGTGGGAGCCGACACTTCTCGCCTACTAAAACGAGGGTGGCAGCTGTGCGCAGGTTAGTAGACCGGTCAATAGGAAACCCGGCGCACCCGGAGGTGCCCCACGCACAGCCGCCATATTCAATACCCGGCAAAAAATGCCGGCATGAGCATGGGACGCTATGCACCTATTGTTCGGGCTACTAAACCCGGTCACTGATGAGCAGTGACGGGCCGAGATTAGACACGGAAATCAGTAGGCGCAAGCGGGCGAAATAATCTAGGAAATTTCCTGCAAAGGGAAGGGAACATGCGTGTAGGAACGCTGATTTTTCTGTCAGAAAACTTCCCGGTTTGTAGCGTTTTTCCGATCGCCAAGATCGCAGCCTTCGGCAGCTCCTACCGGGGACGTGGTCATCCACAACATCCTAGGTGAACATCTATCCCTGTAGGAGCTGCCGCAGGCTGCGATCTTTTGATCTTGATTCAGCACTTGTTCAAGCCCCGCGAATTCCCGGTTTGCAGCGTTTTTCCGATCTCCAGGATCGCAGCCTTCGGCAGCTCCTACAGGAGCGTGGTGATCCGCACATCCTCGGTGAACATCTATCCCTGTAGGAGCTGCCGCAGGCTCGGGCCGCGATCGGACGATCTTTTGATCTTGATTCAGCGCTTGTTCAACCCCCGCGCCAGGCGATCCCCGCCCAGCTGGATAATCGCCACCAAGACCACCAGCAGCACGATCACCGTCAACATGATCTGGCTGTCAAACCGCTGATAGCCGTACCGATACGCGATGTCACCCAGCCCACCGGCACCAATCGCGCCGGCCATCGCCGATGAGTTGATCATGGTGACCAGGGTGATGGTGAACCCGCCGACAATCCCCGGCAGCGCTTCAGGCAACAGCACGTGCCAGACAATGTGCCAGCGCCGGCAGCCCATCGCTTGCGCCGCTTCGATCAGCCCATGATCCACCTCGCGCAGGCTGACCTCGGCAATGCGCGCAAAGAATGGCGTGGCGGCAATCGTCAGGGGCACTACGGCCGCCCAGACACCGTAGGTGGTGCCGACGATCAGCCGGGTGAATGGAATCAGGGCCACCATCAGAATCAGGAACGGGATCGAGCGAAACAGGTTCACGAACGCGCCCAATGCACGGTTGAGCGCCGGCGCTTCGTAGATGCCGCCCTTGGCGCTGGTGACCAGAATGACCGCCAGCGGAATGCCCGCCAGCAGCGCGATCAATGACGAGACACCCACCATCAGGAAGGTGTCGATAAAGCCTTGCAGCAAGCGATCAAACCACATAGCCAAGCACCTCTACCTGTTGCGCCCATTGCCCGGCGCGTTGGCGCAGTTGCTGAGCGCCCAGAGACGAGCCTGACACCGCCAGCAGCAGTTGCCCCAGGGCATGTCCCTGAATCCGTTCCACACCACCTTGCAGCAGGCGCACGCGACCGCCGAGTGCGCTGAACAGCGCAGCCAGGTCGGGCTCGTCGGTGGCGCTGCCGGTGAACTGCAGACGCAGCACCACCGCTGCATCCGGCGATGGTGGTTGCGGCTGCAAACGGCTTTGCAGTTCCTGCGGCAAGGTGTGTTGCAGCGGCGCAAGCAGGGTCTTGCTGACTTCGTGCTGCGGGTTGCCAAACACTTCCCAGACCGGGCCCTGCTCGACGATGTGTCCATGCTCCAACACCACGACGCGGTCGCAGATGTCGCGGATCACCGCCATCTCGTGGGTGATCAGCACGATGGTCAGGCCCAGGCGCTGATTGATCTCGCGCAGCAGGCCGAGGATCGATTGGGTGGTCTCCGGGTCGAGCGCCGAGGTCGCCTCGTCGCAGAGCAAGATATCCGGGTCATGCACCAGCGCGCGGGCGATGCCGACACGCTGTTTCTGCCCGCCGGACAACTGCGCCGGATAGGCTTTGTGCTTGGCTTGCAGGCCCACCAGTTCGAGCAGTTCGCGAACCTTTTTCTCGCGTTGTTCTTTCGGTACGCCGGCTACCTTCAGCGGCAGCTCGACGTTCTGCCAAACCGTTTTCGCTGACATCAGATTGAAGTGCTGAAAGATCATGCCGATGCGCCGGCGCAGGGCAACCAGGCGATTCTCATCGAACTCGCCGATGTCCACCTGATCGATCAGCACGCGCCCTGAAGTCGGCTGTTCCAGACGATTGATCGTACGGATCAACGACGACTTGCCGGCGCCGCTACGGCCGATGATGCCGAACACCTCGCCACGCTGGATTGCCAGATCGATGCCTTGCAGCGCCGCGACCGGGCCTTGCCGGCCGTTGTAGGTTTTGCCCAAACCGATGAAGCGTACGTGGGCACGATTCAACTCAGGGTGAAGTTCGGTCTTCTCAGCATTGTGTGGCTCTGGAGTCTCCAGTCGCCGTTGGATCGCGGCCGTCATGTTCAGCTTTCCCAACCGGCCTGATACAGCTTGCCGTGGGCCTTATCCAGTGCGGCGCGAACGGCCGGCGAGTGTTGATAGATATCGACGAATTTGATCAGGCGCGGGTCGGTTTTGCTCTTCGGCTGGATGACGAACTGGATCACGTATTCCTTGTGGTCGAGGCCGTCGAACAGCAGCGCCGAACCGGCATCGAAAGTCTTCGCCAGCCGAATGTAGGCCGGGTAACCCTGGACCAGATCGGCGTCGTCGTAGGCGCGCACCAGTTGCACGGCTTCGACTTGCAGGATTTTGATTTTCTTCGGGTTGGCGACGATGTCTTCTTCGCTGGCCTTGTAACCAACGCCCGGTTTCAGCGTAATCAAACCAGCCTTGGCCAGCAGTTGCAGACCACGGCCGCTGTTGATCGGGTCGTTGGCGATGGCGACGCTGGCGCCTTCCGGCAACTCGTCGAAGCTTTTGTATTTTTTCGAATAGAGGCCGACGTTGTTGATGATTCCTGGCGCGAACGGCACCAGGTCAAACCCTGCGGCGGCCTTGGCGTTTTCGAGGAAGGGGATGTGCTGGAAGTAGTTCACGTCGATGTCGCCGGCAGCGAGGCTGACGTTCGGCGCGATCCAGTCGCTGAATTCGACGAGTTCGACTTTCAGGCCCTGCTTGTTGGCCTCTTCGACAGCGGCTTCCAGGGGAATGGCAAAGGCGGCGGTGGTACCGATCTTCAGTGGGGCGTCAGCGGCGAAGGTCACCGAGCTGAAGAGGCCGAGGGCCAGGGCCAGTACTTTGACTGGGTGAGAGATGAGCTTTTTGGTCATGATGGTTTTTCCAGTCAGGGCATGAATTTGGGCGTTTGTGCGAATGTCATCGCGAGCAAGGCTTGCCCGCGATGCTCTTAGCGGCGGAACTCGGCGCCGATGTGTTGCGCTGGCAAATGCGCCTGCGCGTGGAACAGCTTCTCCCGCAGGCTGCCGTCGTCGTAAGCGGTCTTGTACGACCCTCGACGCTGCAACTCCGGAATCACCAGCTCGATGAAATCCACATAGCTTTCCGGTGTGACGATGCGGGTCAGGTTGAAACCGTCCAGACCGGTTTCAGCGATCCACGATTCCAGCTCATCCGCCACTTGTTCCGGCGAACCGACCACGGTGATGTAGCGGCCACCGAGGGCGTGTTGTTCGAGCAATTTGCGTCGGGTCCAGTCATTGTTCTGCAGGTTTTTGGTCGCTGACTGGATGGCGTTGCTCTTTACGTACTGGATCGGCTCATCGATTTCGTATTCGGCAAAATCGATCCCGGTAGACGCCGAGAAGTGCGCCACGCCGGCTTCAGCGCTGGCGTAGCTCCAGGTACTCGGCGTGCTTTTTCCAGGCAAGTTCTTCGGTGGCGCCGACGATCACGTTCCACCCCATGAACACCTTGATGTCCTCGGGCTTGCGCCCGGCCTCGACGGCACTGGCGCGCACCTTGTCCACCTGGGCCCTGGTCGATGGTTTGTTGTGGCCGCTGATGAACACGCACTCGGCGTGACGCCCGGCAAACAGCAGCCCGCGATCCGAGCTGCCAGCCTGGAACAGCACCGGCGTGCGTTGCGGTGAGGGTTCGCAGAGGTGATAACCCTCGACCTGATAGAACTCGCCCTTGTGCTCGACCTTGTGCACTTTGTCTGGTTGCGCATAGACGCGTTGCACGGGGTCGTTCACCACTGCACCGTCCTCCCAGCTGCCTTCCCAGAGCTTGTAGAGCACTTGCAGGTACTCATCAGCCTGGTCGTAGCGACGGTCGTGTTCGACCTGTTCGCGCAAGCCCATGGCCTTGGCCGCGCTGTCGAGATAACCGGTGACGATGTTCCAGCCAACCCGGCCTCGGCTCAGGTGGTCGAGCGTGGACATGCGCCGGGCGAACAGGTACGGCGGCTCATAAGTGAGGTTTGCCGTCAGGCCGAAACCAAGATTGCGGGTGACGGCGGCCATGGCCGAAACCAGCAGCAGGGGATCGTTGACGGGCAGCTGGATTGATTCTTTGAGCGGCACGTCCACCGAATTCTGGTAGACGTCATACACCCCGACGATGTCGGCGATGAACAAGCCATCGAACAGCCCGCGCTCGAGCAGTTGCGCCAGTTCGGTCCAGTATTCGATGGTTTTATATTCGGTTGAGTTGTCCCGTGGATGGGTCCACAGGCCGTGATTGATGTGCCCGATGCAGTTCATGTTGAATGCATTGAGCAGGATCTTCTTCTTGGCAACGGTCATCAGATGGTCCCCCGTAGTGGCGGGTTTTCATCGTTGAGGTAGTAGTTGCCCACGGCGTGGTATTTCCAGCGGACCGGGTCGTGCAGGGTATGTACCCGGGCGTTGCGCCAGTGGCGATCCAGGCCATGTTCGATCAGGGTCGCCTGGCTGCCTGCCAATTCGAACAGTGTGCTGCCCGCCGCGAGAGAGATTTCGGTGCTGATGGCGCGGGCTTCGGCGACGGCAATCGAGGCTGCCGCGACGGTTGCGGCCTGGGTGTCGGCCTGGGCCTTGTCGAGGTATTCGCCAGCGCGTTCCAGCAGCGCTTCGGCTGCGTGCAGGCGAATGCTCAAGTGGCCGAAGCTTTTGATGGTCAGCGGGTCTTCAGTGGCCTTTTCGTGGGTGGCGTCAATCCATGGCCGGGTCTTGGTGCGCACGAAGTGCAGCGCATCTTCGTAGGCGGCGCGGGCGATACCGGTGTCGATGGCCGCGTGGAGAATCTGCGCCAGGGGGCCGACTGGCGTTGGCCGCTCGAAAGCGCTTTGAAACGGGATCACGTCCTCGGCCGCGACGAACACATCTTCGAATACTACTGAGCCGCTGCCGGTGGTGCGTTGGCCGAAACCGCTCCAGTCGTCGATCACGGTCAGGCCTTTGCTGGTGCGCGGGACGAAAGCCAGTTGCTGCACACCGTTTTCATCCACCACAGAGGTCGGAATGCGCTGGGCGTAAATCGCACCGGTCGCGTAGAACTTGCGACCGTTGATGCGATAACCGTCACCCTCGCGTTTGAGGCTGGTGACGCGGTCATGGGCGGTTTTGGTGCCCAATTCCGCCAAGGCATTACCAAAGCGTTGGCCGGCGAGCACTTCGGCATACAGCCGTTGTTTCTGCGGGTGACTGCCGTTAACCCGCAGCACTTCCAGCGCGTAAAAATGGTTCTGCGGAATCTGCCCGAGCGAGCCATCGGCCTGAGCGATCAGGGCGATAACTTTGGCCAATGTGACGTTGGACACGCCGGCGCCGCCATATTCTTTAGGCACGCTGATGCCCCAGAGGCCCGAGCGCGAAAACACTTCAAGTTCCGGGTGTGGCAAACGGCGTTCGCGGTCGCGCAGGGCGCTGTCGCGTTTGAAATCATCGGCCAGGTCACTGGCGACGACCAAAGGCTTGCTCATCGCTGGTTATGACCGCGACGTGGTGAGAAAGAGGCATGTGCTTCTCCAGAGATCTGGTCAAAAGTGTTCCGGGGTCAAATCCAGGAATGACGAGCCGGCAGGGTGCCGTTCAAGTGGTAAGTGCCGACCGCGTGATATTTCCAGCGCACCGGATCGTGCAGCGTGTGCACCCGCGCATTACGCCAGTGGCGGTCGAGATTGAATTCGGCGAGGGTGGCGCGACTGCCAGCCAGTTCGAAGAGTTTTTCACTGGCCTGTAACGAGATCTCGGTGGTCAGCACTTTGGCTTCGGCCACGGCTATCGAGGCTCGGGCCGCAGACTCGGCAGTCAGCGGCGTGGCGCTGACCTGATCAAGGACCTTGCCGGCTTTGCGCAACAGCGCTTCGGCTGCGTGCAGTTCGATTTTCAGCTTGCCGATGTCGGCGATCACGTAGAGGTCATCGCTGGCTCGTTCGACCTGGGCATCGATCCAGGGGCGTGCGCGGGTTTTGACGAACTCGATGGCGTCATCAATGGCGCCTCGGGCGATACCGGCGTCAATCGCTGCCTGAATCAACTGCGAGACGGCGCCCTGGATATTGGGCGTGTCATTGATCTTCCAGTTATCCACGACCAGTTCAGGTTCAACCTGCACGTTGTTCAGCAGGATGGTGCCGCTGGCGGTGGTGCGCTGACCGAAGCCCGACCAGTCTTCAACGATGCGCAAACCTGGTGTACCACGACGGACAAAGGCCAGCACTTGCTTGCCATCGTCGTTGAGCGCCTTCACGGCCACCCAATGCGCAAACAGAGCACCGGTGGAATAGAATTTCTGGCCGTTGATCACGTAATCGTCGCCATCGACGGTGATCCGCGCTTTCAGCTCCAGGGTGTTCTTCGTGCCGCGTTCAGGCCCGGCATTGCCGATGCGCCAGCCTTCGAGAACGCTCTGGAACAGCTGTTTTTTCTGTTCTTCGGTGGCGCTGCCGAGCACCAGGTTGATGATGCCGAACTGGTTCTGCGGAATTTGCCCCAGCGCCGGGTCAGCCGCGGAAATGATCGCAAACACCTCGGCCAACGTGACGAATGAAACCTGCGGGCCACCGTATTCGCGCGGGATGGCAATGCTGCCTAAACCGCTGCGAGTGAACTGTTCTATTTCCGACCACGGCAACTTGCGCTGGCGGTCGCGCTTGGCGGCCTGCACACGGGCGACTTGCGCCAGCTCATGGGCGGCCTTGATGGCTTGTGCGTCGTTGCGCAAAACCTGCGCGGGCAACAACAACGGGGCGATGTCCAGATCAGACTGGACGTTTGCATCTGCCAGACTGGACATCAGTGCCGCTCCTTGGCTGCACGCAATGCCCTGGCGATCTGCACTGGGGTGATTGTGTTCCGGACCATACTGCCTACCTCACATCTCATGAAAAACGCCGCATAAGTGCGGCGAACGAAAGAATGTCCGGTGGTCCGGTGCATATACCGTAAGCGTGTATAAATAATAAATAAACTAACTTTTAGGAATATGCATAGAAGGTATGGCTGACTCTCACTCCCACGCAGACGTCCCGGTTTGAGCCGCACACAGGTTTTGAGTTTGTAACGCAAGGGAGACTTCCATCCTTGGAAGTTAAAAGTATTGCGGGGAGGTTATGCGTGGGTGTTGTTCAGAAACTTGCTGAGAAACTGTTGTGTGCGCTCTTCTTTCGGGTTGGCAAACAGCGCCTTGGCCTCACCTTGCTCGACGATCACGCCCTTGTCGAAAAACACCACACGGTTGGCCACATCACGGGCGAAACCCATTTCGTGGGTAACGATAACCATGGTGCGTTTTTCTTCGGCGAGGCCGCGGATGGTCGCCAGCACTTCACCCACCAGCTCCGGGTCCAGCGCTGAAGTCGGTTCATCGAACAAAATCACTTCCGGCTCCATCGCCAGCGCCCGGGCAATCGCCACACGCTGTTGCTGACCACCGGAGAGCCTACGCGGATAGGCGTCTTCTTTACCGGCGAGTCCGACCTTGGCCAACAGCTTCATGCCCAGGGCAGTGGCTTTTTCACGCGGCATCTTCTTGACCACGATCGGGCCTTCGATGACGTTTTCCAACGCCGTGCGATGGGGGAACAGGTTGAAGTTCTGGAACACAAAGCCCACATGCTGGCGCAGGCGGCGCACCAGGCTTTGCTGCTGGTTCAGTGGACGGCTGCCATCGATTTCGATGTCGCCGACCTTGATCCGGCCGCTGGTGGGTTCTTCAAGAAAGTTCAGGCAGCGCAGGAAGGTGGTTTTGCCCGAGCCGCTAGGCCCGATGATCGCCACCACCTCGCCGGCCTTCACCTGCAGGTCGATGCCGTTGAGCACCACCTGACCCTTGAACTGCTTTGTCAGTTTTTCCACGACAATCATTGGGTCAGGACTCCTGGTCGTGCCGATTGACCCGCTCTTCCAACTTGTTCTGCAGGTGCGACAGCACCGTGGCCAGAATCCAGTAGATCAGTGCGGCGGCAAGATACATGGTGAAGATTTCGAAGGTACGAGCGGTGATCAGCTGCGCCTGGCGGAACAGTTCCGGCACCTGGATGGTGGCTGCCAGGGCGGTGTCCTTGACCAGCGAAATGAAGCTGTTGCCCAGTGGCGGCAGGGCCGTGCGCATCGCTTGCGGAAGAATGGCCCGGCGCAAGGTCTGCGCACGGGTCATGCCGATACTCGCGGCGGCTTCCCACTGGCCGCGTTCGATGGAGCTGATCGCGGCCCGCAGGATTTCGCAGGCGTAGGCGGCCATGTTCAGCGAGAAGCCAATCAGGGCCGCTGGCAACGGATCAAGTTCGACACCCAGTTGCGGCAAGCCGTAATAGATCACGAACAGTTGCACCAGCAACGGTGTGCCGCGAAAGAACGACACGTAGATGCGGGCGATCCAGCTCACCAGCTTGAAGCGCGACAAGCGCATCAAGGCCAGGCCAAAGCCCATCAGCAGGCCGAAAAACATGCCGCCCAGGCTCAAGATCACCGTGTAGTACGCGCCCTTCAGCAGGAAAGGCGCGGAATCCAGCGCGAGTTGGAAAGCCTCTTCCATTATTTAGTGACGTCAGCGTTGAAGTACTTCTTCGGACAGCTTGGTCAGTGTGCCGTCGGCACGCAGCTTGTCGATCGCCCTGTTCAGGGCTGCCAGCAGTTCAGGCTCGCCCTTGCGCACGGCGATACCGGATTCCTGACGCGAGAAGGCTTCACCGGCAGCGACGGTTTTCGGCGCTTTCTTGGCGTACTCAAGCGCGGCCAGACGGTCGATCAGGATGGCGTCGGTGCGGCCGTTGTTGAGGTCGGCGAATTTGGTCGGATCATCATCGTAGGTGCGCACGTCAGCGCCCGGCACGTTGGCGCGAACCCATTGTTCGTAGTTGGTGCCCAGGCCGACACCGACTTTCTTGCCGGACAGGTCATTGGCGGTCTTGATGTTCAGCGCGGCTTCCTTGCTCTTCAGCACCAACGCCTGAATCCCGGAGACCGTGTACGGTTCGGAGAAGTCATACTTCTTCTTGCGCTCGTCGGAGATGGTCACTTGGTTGACTACAACGTCCAGACGCTTGGATTCCAGCGCAGCGAGAATGCCGTCCCACTTGGTCGGCTGAATCTTGGCTTTGACACCGAGTTTTTGCGCCAGCGCTTCGGAGAGCTCGACTTCGAAGCCGGACAGTTTGCCGTCGGCATCGACGAAGCTGAACGGTGGGTAGGTGCCTTCCAGGCCGACGTTGATAACGCCTTTGTCCTTGATCTGTTGCAGCTGCTCACCGGCCACTGCCTGGCCAATCAGACCAGCGCTCAGCGCCAGGCCCAGCGAACCGACCAGCAGATTGCGACGTAGTGCGGAAAAATTCATGACGAGCCCCTGTGTTTTCTTATGGAAGACGCTGAAGGAAAGTGGACGAATGGGTGATTCGTGCGACTGCGTTATCGTGCCCTAAAGCAGCTTATGCGTCTTGCGCGAAATTCGCCTGCGGCGAGACTATAAGATGACGGCGATAGATAATAAAATAATAAATATAGCTTCTTTTATTCGTTAAAAGAATAAGCGGCACACCATTGCAGGAGCTGCCGAAGGCTGCGATCTTTTGATCTTGCAACCCGTCAAAGGAAATCCTTGTAAGCAAACAACGCCGGCGCCCCACCCGTGTGCAGGAAAATGATCGGTCCCTCATCAA
The DNA here is from genome assembly GCF_016651255.1 of Pseudomonas sp. TH10. Taxonomy (GTDB): domain Bacteria; phylum Pseudomonadota; class Gammaproteobacteria; order Pseudomonadales; family Pseudomonadaceae; genus Aquipseudomonas. Next base: position 1,484 of record NZ_JAEKEG010000103.1, on the reverse strand, counting down.
AACGCTGCCGTCCAATCCCATCGAGCATGCCAGCCATGGCCTTGCCGGTGTACACCGGGTCCAGCAACAAGCCTTCCTGACTCGCCAGCAGTTTCACGGCCGACAAGGTCCCGGCGTTGGGCTCGCCATAACGCGGGCCGAAATACTCGTCCCACAGTTGCACTTTGAAGGCTGGTGGCAGGCTCATACCCAACAGCTCTACCGTGCGCTCGGCCAGCCCCTGCACCTTGGGGCGCTGCTCTTCATCGCTGCGCGATACGGTCACCCCGATCACTGGCAAATCCGGCAGTACTTCGCTCAAAGCCAAGGCCAGACCGCTGTGGGTCCCGGCGCTCCCGGAGGCAAGGACCACGGCGGCAAAGGTCAGGCCGGTATCCTTGATCTGCTCGGCCAACTCAAGGCCGGCGCGCACGTAGCCCAGTGCACCCAAGGCATTCGAACCGCCAATCGGCACTACATATGGGTTCTTGCCATTGTTACGCAGGCGATCTGCCAGGGCCTGCAGTTGGCCGTCGGCATTGTCGAGGTTGTCGACCAGTTCGACCTTGGTATCGAACAGATCCAGCAGCAGGCGGTTGCCGTTGCCGGTGTAATCACTGTCGTCAGTGCCCAGCGGATTTTCCAGCAGCGCCACGCAGCCGAGACCGAGTTTGGCGGCGAGCGCGGCGGTCTGGCGTACGTGGTTCGATTGCAGTGCACCGGCAGTGATCAGCGTATCGGCGCCTTGCGCCAGGGCGTCGGCGGCGAGGTATTCGAGTTTGCGCAGCTTGTTGCCGCCCATGGCCAGTGGCGTCAGGTCATCGCGCTTGATGTACACGTCGCGACCGAGCCAGGTGGACAGGCGCTCGAGTTTTTCCAGAGGGGTAGGGTGGCCGAGCAGGTCGAGGCGGTTAAAGCGGTCCAGCTGTTGTTTGATCATGAGTCCGTACTGGCGGAGGAAGATGAAAGGACTATAGGCACGCGCTTTTGCAGGGGCAACCGTGAATCGCTTATAGCCAAATGGACTGAGCCCAGCACTATCGGTTCTTAATTCGCCCTCGCAGGCATGCCGTAAAGTGGTCGCCGTTGACGCGGCCAGACAGTCCGGCCGCCCGTGAGGAGTCTTAACCGTGAGCGAACGTTCCAGCCATTGGCAATTGCAGACCATCGTCAGCCAGCTGCGCAGCGCGCGGGATCAGTGGCGGGCACAGAACGGCCGGGCGTCCGGCGAGCAGGGTGGTCGCGAGTTGCCGTCGCGGGCGGCGATGGCGGAGATTCTTGAAGCGCTGTGCGGCGCGTTGTTCCCGATGCGCCTGGGCCCGGTGGATCTGCGCGAAGAAAGTGAAGACTTCTACGTCGGCCATACCCTTGATGTGGCGTTGAACGCATTGCTCGCGCAAACGCGACTGGAACTGCGTTACGTCGCCCGCCACAGCGCGCAGGCCGACAGCGAAGTCGAGTCCCGTGCGATTCAGATCGTTCAGGATTTTGCCCTGGCGTTGCCG
>NZ_JAEKEG010000102.1 GCF_016651255.1 Pseudomonas sp. TH10 | reverse complement strand
CGGCAAGGCGAGTGCGAAATCCTGGATGATCTGAATCGTCCGCGCCTCGACCTCGGTATCGGCCTGCGCACTGTGGCGCGCGGCGTAACGCAGTTCGAGGCGTGCCTGGGCAAGCAACGCGTTGAGGGCGACATCCAGGGTGTGGCCGACGTAGAAGTCTTCGCTCTCCTCGCGCAGGTCCACAGGGCCCAGGCGCATCGGGAACAATGCTCCACACAGCGCTTCAAGAATTTCCGCCATGGCCGCCCGGGAAGGTAATTCCCGACCGCCCTGCTCTCCGCTGACACGGCCATTCTGGGTGCGCCACTGATCACGCGCTGTACGCAGTTGGCTGACGATGGTCTGCAACTGCCAATGGCTGGAACGCTCGCTCACGGTAAAAACTCCTCTCGGGCGGCCGGACTGTCTGGCCGCCTTGACGGCAATTACTTTACGGCAAGGTCTCAAAATCGAATTAAGAACCAATAGTGCTGTACTCAGTACTTTCAGCTATAAGCGATTCACGGTTGCCCACGGATTTGGGGCTGCCTATAGTCCTGACACCTTCCTCCGCCAGTACGGAACCATGATCAAACAACAGCTCGCCCGTTTTGACCGCCTCGACCTGCTCGGCCATCCCACGCCCCTGGAAAAACTCGAACGCCTCTCGACCTGGCTGGGCCGTGATGTCTACGTCAAGCGCGACGACCTGACGCCACTGGCGATGGGCGGCAATAAGCTGCGCAAGCTCGAGTACCTGGCAGCCGACGCATTGTCCCAGGGTGCCGATACCTTGATCACCGCCGGGGCGCTGCAATCCAATCACGTGCGGCAAACGGCAGCCCTGGCCGCCAAGCTGGGACTGGGCTGCGTCGCCCTGTTGGAAGATCCCCTGGGCACGGATGACCAAAATTACCTGGGCAATGGCAATCGCCTGCTACTGGACCTGTTCGACGCCAAGGTTGAACGGGTGGAAAACCTCGACAATGCCGACGGCCAACTGCAGGCCCTGGCAGATCGCCTGCGTAACAATGGCAAGAACCCATATGTAGTGCCGATTGGCGGTTCGAATGCCTTGGGTGCACTGGGCTACGTGCGCGCCGGCCTTGAGTTGGCCGAGCAGATCAAGGATACCGGCCTGACCTTTGCCGCCGTGGTCCTTGCCTCCGGGAGCGCCGGGACCCACAGCGGTCTGGCCTTGGCTTTGAGCGAAGTACTGCCGGATTTGCCAGTGATCGGGGTGACCGTATCGCGCAGCGATGAAGAGCAGCGCCCCAAGGTGCAGGGGCTGGCCGAGCGCACGGTAGAGCTGTTGGGTATGAGCCTGCCACCAGCCTTCAAAGTGCAACTGTGGGACGAGTATTTCGGCCCGCGTTATGGCGAGCCCAACGCCGGGACCTTGTCGGCCGTGAAACTGCTGGCGAGTCAGGAAGGCTTGTTGCTGGACCCGGTGTACACCGGCAAGGCCATGGCTGGCATGCTCGATGGGATTGGACGGCAGCGTTTTGATGAGGGACCGATCATTTTCCTGCACACGGGTGGGGCGCCGGCGTTGTTTGCTTACAAGGATTTCCTTTGACGGGTTGCAAGATCAAAGATCGCAGCCTTCGGCAGCTCCTGCAATGGTGTGCCGCTTATTCTTTTAACGAATAAAAGAAGCTATATTTATTATTTTATTATCTATCGCCGTCATCATATAGTCGCGCCGCAGGCGGAATTTGTGGCAAAACACATATGCTGCTTCAGGGCAGCATCATGCAGTCGCTTCAATCCCGAATTTGCCAACTTTCCTAAAGCGTCTTCCCATAAGAAACCACAGGGGCTTGTCATGAATTTTTCCGTACTACGTCGAAATCTGCTGGTAGGTTCGCTGGGCCTGGCGCTGAGCGCCGGCCTGATCGGCCAGGCCGTTGCCGGTGAGCAACTGCAAAAGATCAAGGACGCAGGCGTGATCAACGTCGGCCTGGAAGGCACCTACCCACCGTTCAGCTTCGTCGATGCCGACGGCAAACTGTCCGGCTTCGAAGTCGAGCTCTCCGAAGCGCTGGCGCAAAAACTCGGTGTCAAAGCCAAGATTCAGCCGACCAAGTGGGACGGCATCCTCGCGGCCCTGGAATCCAAGCGCCTGGACGCCGTGGTCAACCAGGTAACCATTTCCGAAGAGCGCAAGAAGAAGTACGACTTCTCCGAACCGTACACGGTTTCCGGGATTCAGGCGCTGGTTCTGACGCAAGAACAAGGACACCATCAAAACCGCCAATGACCTCGCTGGCAAGAAAGTCGGCGTGGGCCTGGGCACCAACTACGAACAGTGGGTAAAAGCCAACGTACCGGGCGCCGACGTGCGCACTTACGAAGATGATCCGACCAAGTTCCAGGACCTGCGCAGTGGGTCGTATCGACGCCATCCTGATCGACCGCCTTGCAGCGCTGGAATACGCCAAAAAGGCCAAGGACACCACCGCCGCCGGTGAACCGTTCTCCCGTCAGGAAGCCGGTATTGCCCTGCGTAAAGGCGAACCTGAACTGCTGGCGGCCGTGAACAAGGCGATCGACAAGCTGCGTGCCGACGGCACACTGACCAAGCTTTCGGAAGAAGTACTTCAACGCTGACGTCACTAAATAATGGAAGAGGCTTTCCAACTCGCGCTGGATTCCGCGCCTTTCCTGCTGAAGGGCGCGTACTACACGGTGATCTTGAGCCTGGGCGGCATGTTTTTCGGCTTGCTGCTGGGCTTCGGCCTGGCGTTGATGCGCCTGTCGCGCTTCAAATCAGTGAGCTGGCTGGCGCGTGTCTACGTGTCGTTCTTTCGCGGGACACCGTTACTGGTGCAGTTGTTCGTGATCTATTACGGCTTCCCGCAACTGGGAATCGAGCTTGATCCGCTGCCAGCTGCGCTGATCGGCTTCTCGCTGAACATGGCCGCTTACGACTGTGAAATCCTCCGCGCCGCGATCGGTTCGATCGAACGTGGTCAGTGGGAAGCCGCTGCGAGCATCGGCATGACCCGCGCGCAAACCCTGCGCCGGGCCATCCTGCCGCAGGCGATGCGCACGGCCTTGCCGCCGCTGGGCAACAGCTTCATTTCACTGGTCAAGGACACGGCACTGGCCGCCACCATTCAGGTGCCGGAACTGTTCCGCCAGGCACAGCTGATTACCGCCCGGACTTTCGAAGTCTTCACCATGTATCTTGCCGCCGCGCTGATCTACTGGATTCTGGCCACGGTGCTTTCGCACTTCCAGAACAAGTTGGAAGAGCGGGTCAATCGGCACGACCAGGAGTCCTGACGCAATGATTGTCGTGGAAAAACTGACCAAGCAATTCAAGAATCAAGTCGTGCTCAACGGCATCGATCTTGAGGTCAAGGAAGGCGAAGTGGTCGCGATCATCGGCCCCAGCGGTTCGGGGAAAACGACGTTCCTGCGTTGCCTGAATTTCCTTGAGCAACCCACCAGCGGCCGGATCAAGGTCGGCGATATCGAAATTGATACCAGCCGCCCGCTGAACCAGCAGCAGAGTCTGGTGCGCAATTTGCGCCAGCATGTGGGCTTTGTGTTCCAGAACTTCAACCTGTTCCCCCATCGCACCGCCCTGGAAAATGTCATCGAAGGGCCGATCGTGGTGAAAAAGATGCCCCAGGCCGAGGCTGTCGCCTTGGGTAAGAAGCTCTTGGCCAAGGTCGGCCTGGCCGGCAAGGAAGACGCCTATCCAAGGCGCCTCTCCGGTGGCCAGCAACAGCGCGTGGCGATTGCCCGGGCGCTGGCGATGGAGCCGGAAGTGATTTTGTTCGATGAACCGACTTCAGCGCTGGACCCGGAGCTGGTGGGTGAAGTGCTGGCGACCATCCGCGGTCTGGCCGAGGAGAAGCGCACCATGGTTATCGTGACTCATGAAATGGGTTTCGCCCGGGATGTCGCCAACCGTGTGGTGTTTTTCGACAAGGGCGTGATCGTGGAACAAGGTGAGGCGAAAGCATTGTTTGCCAATCCTCAAGAAGAACGGACTAAACAATTCCTTAGCAAGTTTCTGAACAACACCCACGCATAACCTCCCCGCAATACTTTTAACTTCCAAGGATGGAAGTCTCCCTTGCGTTACAAACTCAAAACCTGTGTGCGGCTCAAACCGGGACGTCTGCGTGGGAGTGAGAGTCAGCCATACCTTCTATGCATATTCCTAAAAGTTAGTTTATTTATTATTTATACACGCTTACGGTATATGCACCGGACCACCGGACATTCTTGATTTCGTTCGCCGCCATTTCGCGCGGCGTTTCCATGAAGATGTGAGGTAGGTATGGTCCGGAACACAATCACCCCAGTGCAGATCGCCAGGGCATTGCGTGCAGCCAAGGAGCGGCACTGATGTCCAGTCTGGCAGATGCAAACGTCCAGTCTGATCTGGACATCGCCCCGTTGTTGTTGCCCGCGCAGGTTTTGCGCAACGACGCACAAGCCATCAAGGCCGCCCATGAGCTGGCGCAAGTCGCGCGCCTGCAAGCAGCCAGGCGCGACCAGCAGCGCAAGCTGCCCTGGTCGGAAATCGAACAGTTCACCCGTAGCGGCCTGGGCAGTATTTCCATTCCCCGCGAATACGGCGGCCCGCAGGTTTCCTTCGTGACCCTGGCCGAGGTGTTCGCGATTATTTCCGCGGCCGACCCGGCATTGGGTCAAATCCCGCAGAACCAGTTCGGCATCCTTCATCTACTGCTCGGCAGCGCTACCGATGCGCAAAAAAAGCAGCTGTTCACCAGCGTGCTTCAAGGCTGGCGGATCGGTAATGCCGGTCCCGAGCGCGGCACCAAAAACACTCTGGAACTCAAGGCGCGAATCACCCCGAGCGGCGACGATTTCGTGATCAACGGGCAGAAATTCTACTCAACCGGCGCGCTGTTCGCCCATTGGGTAGCGGTCAAGGCGCTCAACGACGACGGCAAGCAAGTCCTGGCCTTCGTTCGTCGCGGCACGCCGGGTTTGCGCATCGTTGATGACTGGTCGGGTTTTGGCCAGCGCACTACCGCCAGCGGCACCATCCTGCTGAACAACGTGCAGGTTGAACCTGAACTGGTCGTGGATAACTGGAAGATCAATGACACGCCCAATATCCAGGGCGCCGTCTCGCAGTTGATTCAGGCAGCGATTGACGCCGGTATCGCCCGGGGCGCCATCGACGACGCCATCGAGTTCGTGAAAACCCGTGCCCGGCCATGGATCGATGCCCAGGTCGAACGAGCCAGCGACGACCTCTATGTGATCGCCGACATCGGCAAGCTGAAAATCGAACTGCACGCAGCCGAAGCGCTGTTGCGCAAAGCCGGCAAGGTCCTTGATCAGGTCAGCGCCACGCCGCTCACCGCCGAGTCTGCCGCCCGCGCCTCGATTGCCGTGGCCGAAGCCAAAGTGCTGACCACCGAAATCTCGCTGCTGGCCAGCGAAAAGCTTTTCGAACTGGCCGGCAGCCGCGCGACCCTCGCCGAATTCAATCTCGACCGCCACTGGCGCAACGCCCGCGTGCACACGCTGCACGATCCGGTGCGCTGGAAATATCACGCGGTCGGCGCCTATCGCCTTAACGGCACTTTGCCTGCGCGCCATTCCTGGATCTGAGACGACCAGACATCTGGAGAAACCTATGACTTTTTCCCATCACGTCGCGGTCATCACCAGCGATGAGCAAGCCCTGATTGTCGCCAGCGACCTGGCCGAAGATTTCAAACGCGACAGCGCCCTGCGCGACCGTGAACGCCGCCTGCCACTGCCGGAACTCGACGTGTTTTCCCGCTCGGGCCTGTGGGGCATCAGCGTGCCGAAAGAATATGGCGGCGCCGGCGTGTCCAACGTCACATTGGCCAAGGTCATCGCTCTGATCGCCCAGGCAGATGGCTCCCTGGGGCAAATTCCGCAAAACCATTTCTACGCCCTCGAAGTGCTGCGTGTAAACGGCAGTGAAGAGCAGAAAAAACGCCTGTACGCAGAAGTATTGGCCGGCCAGCGCTTCGGCAATGCGCTCGCCGAACTGGGCACCAAAACCGCCCACGACCGCGTCACTCGCCTCACCAGAGAGGGCGACGGCTATCGCATCAACGGTCGCAAGTTCTACGCCACCGGCGCAATCTATGCCCAGCGCATCCCCACCTCGGTGGTGGATGAGCATGGGGTGCAGCAACTGGCGTTCGTGCCGCGCAACAGCAAAGGCCTGACGGTGATCGACGACTGGAGCGGGTTCGGCCAGCGCACCACCGGCAGCGGCTCAGTAGTATTCGAAGATGTGTTCGTCGCGGCCGAGGACGTGATCCCGTTTCAAAGCGCTTTCGAGCGGCCAACGCCAGTCGGCCCCCTGGCGCAGATTCTCCACGCGGCCATCGACACCGGTATCGCCCGCGCCGCCTACGAAGATGCGCTGCACTTCGTGCGCACCAAGACCCGGCCATGGATTGACGCCACCCACGAAAAGGCCACTGAAGACCCGCTGACCATCAAAAGCTTCGGCCACTTGAGCATTCGCCTGCACGCAGCCGAAGCGCTGCTGGAACGCGCTGGCGAATACCTCGACAAGGCCCAGGCCGACACCCAGGCCGCAACCGTCGCGGCAGCCTCGATTGCCGTCGCCGAAGCCCGCGCCATCAGCACCGAAATCTCTCTCGCGGCGGGCAGCACACTGTTCGAATTGGCAGGCAGCCAGGCGACCCTGATCGAACATGGCCTGGATCGCCACTGGCGCAACGCCCGGGTACATACCCTGCACGACCCGGTCCGCTGGAAATACCACGCCGTGGGCAACTACTACCTCAACGATGAAAACCCGCCACTACGGGGGACCATCTGATGACCGTTGCCAAGAAGAAGATCCTGCTCAATGCATTCAACATGAACTGCATCGGGCACATCAATCACGGCCTGTGGACCCATCCACGGGACAACTCAACCGAATATAAAACCATTGAATACTGGACCGAACTGGCGCAGTTGCTGGAACGCGGACTGTTCGACGGCTTGTTCATTGCCGACATCGTCGGGGTGTATGACGTCTATCAGAACTCGGTCGACGTCACGCTGAAAGAGTCGATTCAGTTGCCGGTCAACGATCCGCTGTTGCTGGTTTCAGCCATGGCCGCCGTCACCAAAAACCTCGGTTTCGGCCTCACCGCCAACCTGACTTATGAGCCGCCGTATCTGTTCGCCCGGCGCATGTCGACGCTCGATCATCTGAGCCGTGGTCGCGTGGGCTGGAACATTGTCACCGGCTACCTCGACAGCGCCGCCAAAGCCATGGGCCTCAGCGAACAGGTCGAGCATGACCGCCGCTATGACCAGGCCGATGAGTACCTGGAGGTGCTCTACAAACTCTGGGAAGGCAGTTGGGAAAACGGCGCGGTGCTCAATGACCGTGAACAGCGCCTCTATGCCCAACCGGAAAAAGTGCACAAGGTCGAGCACAAGGGCGAGTTCTATCAGGTCGAGGGTTATCACCTTTGCGAGCCGTCACCGCAGCGCACGCCGGTGCTGTTCCAGGCTGGCAGCTCGGATCGCGGGCTGCTGTTTGCCGGGCGTCACGCCGAGTGCGTGTTCATCAGCGGCCACAACAAACCATCGACCAGGGCCCAGGTGGACAAGGTGCGCGCCAGTGCCGTCGAGGCCGGGCGCAAGCCCGAGGACATCAAGGTGTTCATGGGGTGGAACGTCATCGTCGGCGCCACTGAAGAAGCGGCGTGGGCCAAACACGCCGAGTACCTGAGCTACGCCAGTGCCGAGGCCGGCGTGGCGCATTTCTCGGCGTCCACCGGCATCGACTTTTCCCAGTACGAGATCGACGAACCGATCCAGTACGTGAAGAGCAACGCCATCCAGTCCGCCACCAGGAACCTGCAAAACAATGACTGGACCTGGCGCAAGTTGCTCGACCAGCACGCCCTCGGTGGCCGCTACATCACCGTGGTCGGTTCGCCAGAACAAGTGGCGGATGAGCTGGAATCGTGGATCGCTGAAACCGGTCTGGACGGTTTCAACCTGACCCGCATCGTCACCCCGGAAAGCTATGTGGATTTCATTGAACTGGTGATCCCGGAGTTGCAGCGGCGTGGGTCGTACAAGACTGCTTACGACAACGGCAGCCTGCGCGAGAAGTTGTTTCACGGCGCGGCGCATTTGCCAGCGCAACACATCGGCGCCGAGTTCCGCCGCTAAGAGCATCGCGGGCAAGCCTTGCTCGCGATGACATTCGCACAAACGCCCAAATTCATGCCCTGACTGGAAAAACCATCATGACCAAAAAGCTCATCTCTCACCCAGTCAAAGTACTGGCCCTGGCCCTCGGCCTCTTCAGCTCGGTGACCTTCGCCGCTGACGCCCCACTGAAGATCGGTACCACCGCCGCCTTTGCCATTCCCCTGGAAGCCGCTGTCGAAGAGGCCAACAAGCAGGGCCTGAAAGTCGAACTCGTCGAATTCAGCGACTGGATCGCCCCCAACGTCAGCCTCGCCGCCGGCGACATCGACGTGAACTACTTCCAGCACATCCCTTTCCTGGAAAACGCCAAGGCCGCCGCAGGGTTTGACCTGGTGCCGTTCGCGCCAGGAATCATCAATAACGTCGGTCTCTACTCGAAAAAATACAAAAGCTTCGATGAGCTGCCAGAAGGCGCCACCGTCGCGATCGCCAACGACCCGATCAACAGCGGCCGCGGCCTGCAGCTGTTGGCCAAGGCCGGCCTGATCACCCTCAAGCAGGGTGTCGGCTACAAGGCCACCGAAGAAGACATCGTCGCCAACCCGAAGAAGATCAAGATTCTCCAGGTCGAAGCGGTGCAACTGGTACGCGCATACGATGACGCCGACCTGGTACAGGGCTACCCGGCCTACATCCGCCTGTCCAAGACTTTTGATGCTGGCTCTGCCCTGCTGTTCGACGGCCTTGATCACAAGGAATACGTGATCCAGTTCGTGATCCAGCCCAAGAGCAAAACCGACCCGCGCCTGATCAAGTTCGTCGACATCTACCAGCATTCGCCAGCCGTTCGCGCCGCCCTGGACCAGGCCCACGGCAAGCTCTATCAAGCTGGCTGGGAAAGCTGAGAATGAGCGCTGCCACCCAGCTGCGACTGGATATTCCAGAGCAACGTAATGCGCAACAAACCCAACTGCACCCGGAACTGAACCGCGCCCACGTGCGCTTCGTTGGCCTGGGCAAAACCTACAATGGCCAGCAGGGTCCGGTGGCGGCCCTGCACGGCATCGACCTGGCGATCCAGCGCGGCGAAGTATTCGGCATCATCGGCCGCAGCGGCGCCGGCAAATCGTCGCTGATCCGCACCATCAACCGCCTCGAACAACCGAGTAGCGGGCGGGTGCTGATTGATCAGGTCGACATCGGCGAGTTCGATGAAGACCGCCTGGTGGCGCTGCGGCGACGCATCGGCATGATCTTCCAGCATTTCAACCTGATGTCCGCCAAGACGGTGTGGCAGAACGTCGAGTTGCCGCTGAAAGTGGCGGGTGTACCGAAGGAAAAACGCGAGCGCAAAGTGCGCGAACTGCTGGAGCTGGTCGGCCTGGAAGGCAAGCACAAGGCCTACCCGGCACAGTTGTCCGGGGGCAGAAACAGCGAGTCGGCATCGCCCGGGCACTGGTGCACGACCCGCAGATTCTGCTGTGCGACGAAGCCACCTCGGCACTGGACCCGGAGACCACCCAATCGATCCTCGGCCTGCTGCGCGAGATCAATCAGCGCCTGGGCCTGACCATCGTGCTGATCACCCACGAGATGGCGGTGATCCGCGACATCTGCGACCGCGTCGTGGTGTTGGAGCATGGACACATCGTCGAGCAGGGCCCGGTCTGGGAAGTGTTTGGCAACCCGCAGCACGAAGTCAGCAAGACCCTGCTTGCGCCGCTGCAACACACCTTGCCGCAGGAACTGCAAAGCCGTTTGCAGCCGCAACCACCATCGCCGGATGCAGCGGTGGTGCTGCGTCTGCAGTTCACCGGCAGCGCCACCGACGAGCCCGACCTGGCTGCGCTGTTCAGCGCACTCGGCGGTCGCGTGCGCCTGCTGCAAGGTGGTGTGGAACGGATTCAGGGACATGCCCTGGGGCAACTGCTGCTGGCGGTGTCAGGCTCGTCTCTGGGCGCTCAGCAACTGCGCCAACGCGCCGGGCAATGGGCGCAACAGGTAGAGGTGCTTGGCTATGTGGTTTGATCGCTTGCTGCAAGGCTTTATCGACACCTTCCTGATGGTGGGTGTCTCGTCATTGATCGCGCTGCTGGCGGGCATTCCGCTGGCGGTCATTCTGGTCACCAGCGCCAAGGGCGGCATCTACGAAGCGCCGGCGCTCAACCGTGCATTGGGCGCGTTCGTGAACCTGTTTCGCTCGATCCCGTTCCTGATTCTGATGGTGGCCCTGATTCCATTCACCCGGCTGATCGTCGGCACCACCTACGGTGTCTGGGCGGCCGTAGTGCCCCTGACGATTGCCGCCACGCCATTCTTTGCGCGCATTGCCGAGGTCAGCCTGCGCGAGGTGGATCATGGGCTGATCGAAGCGGCGCAAGCGATGGGCTGCCGGCGCTGGCACATTGTCTGGCACGTGCTGTTGCCTGAAGCGCTGCCGGGGATTGTCGGCGGGTTCACCATCACCCTGGTCACCATGATCAACTCATCGGCGATGGCCGGCGCGATTGGTGCCGGTGGGCTGGGTGACATCGCGTATCGGTACGGCTATCAGCGGTTTGACAGCCAGATCATGTTGACGGTGATCGTGCTGCTGGTGGTCTTGGTGGCGATTATCCAGCTGGGCGGGGATCGCCTGGCGCGGGGGTTGAACAAGCGCTGAATCAAAATCAAAAGATCGTCCGAACGCGGCCCGAGCCTGCGGCAGCTCCTACAGGGATAGATGTTCACCGAGGATGTGCGGATCACCACGCTCCTGTAGGAGCTGCCGAAGGCTGCGATCCTGGAGATCGGAAAAACGCTGCAAACCGGGAATTCGCGGGGCTTGAACAAGTGCTGAATCAAGATCAAAAGATCGCAGCCTGCGGCAGCTCCTACAGGGATAGATGTTCACCTAGGATGTTGTGGATGACCACGTCCCCGGTAGGAGCTGCCGAAGGCTGCGATCTTGGCGATCGGAAAAACGCTACAAACCGGGAAGTTTTCTGACAGAAAAATCAGCGTTCCTACACGCATGTTCCCTTCCCTTTGCAGGAAATTTCCTAGATTATTTCGCCCGCTTGCGCCTACTGATTTCCGTGTCTAATCTCGGCCCGTCACTGCTCATCAGTGACCGGGTTTAGTAGCCCGAACAATAGGTGCATAGCGTCCCATGCTCATGCCGGCATTTTTTGCCGGGTATTGAATATGGCGGCTGTGCGTGGGGCACCTCCGGGTGCGCCGGGTTTCCTATTGACCGGTCTACTAACCTGCGCACAGCTGCCACCCTCGTTTTAGTAGGCGAGAAGTGTCGGCTCCCACGTGTCAATAGGAGCAACACGGATGAAAAAGCCTGTCCCCGATCCACCCTCCAATGCAACCAGGAACGATGACCTCCAAAGAGACCGCTCCGCACTCTACCGTGCCATCGATTTCTACCTGGCCGGCGAACAACCGTCGGCTCCCGATGAGCTCAGGTTCTACAACGTCAGCAACGATGTAAGCTTTGAAGACACCCAGCTCTACATCGCCGATTTGTTACGGTGCGCATCGGTCACGGCCTATCAGTGTGGCGACCACCTCAAGGGTGCCGACCGAGCCATGGTGTATTCGATTTGGCATTTGCTGGAGATCGCCAAGGCGATGGTTGACCGGTCGATTGATTGTCTGGGGATGAATCAGGTGAAGGACTGACTTGACGGGTTTTGCTGGAGGCCGCCTTCGCGAGCAAGCTCGCTCCCACAAGGTTGTGCGGCGCACACAGAATCACTGTAGGAGCGAGCTTGCTCGCGATGGACGTCAACGATTACGCGGGCTTACAGAATGCACGCGTCGTTCTTGAATTTTTCGCGAGCACGCTCGCTCCTACAGGGAATGCGGCTTGCTCGCGAATGGCTGCGCGGCAGCCACCAGCCTGATGGCGTATATTTGGCGCATCCCCATTGCCGCGCAGCCCACCATGAAGCAGACCCCCGACGACCTGGAAAAAATCACCGCCACCACCCTGGGCCATTACAACTCGGTGGCCGAGGGGTTTCGCGAAGGCACTCGCGATCATGATGTCAGCCAGAACATCGACGCTCTGCTGCGGCATATCCAGGGTAGCGCGCCTTTCGACATTCTCGATTTCGGCTGTGGCCCGGGGCGCGATCTGCAGACGTTTTCCCGCATGGGCCACACGGCTGTGGGCCTGGACGGCTCGGAGCAGTTCGCGCAGATGGCCCGTGCAGACAGTGGCTGTGAGGTCTGGCAGCAGGACTTTCTGAAGCTGGATTTGCCCGATGAACGCTTTGACGGGATTTTTGCCAATGCCGTGCTGTTTCACATCCCGCGCCAGGAGCTGCCGAGGGTGCTGAAGGAGTTGCGCGGGGCGTTGAAGCCAGGTGGTGTGTTGTTCAGCTCAAATCCTCGCGGGCAGAACGAGGAAGGTTGGAACGGGCCGCGGTATGGGGCCTATCACGACTGGCAGGCGTGGCAGCAATTGCTGGCCGAGGCGGGGTTTGTGGAGTTGGAGCATTACTATCGCCCGGCAGGGCTGCCGCAGGAGCAGCAGCCGTGGTTGGCGAGTGTGTGGCGTAAGCCCGGGTAATCTGGCAGGACGCCATCGCGGGCAAGCCCGCTCCCACAGTGATTCAGGTCGGACCACAAATTGTGATCCTCCCTGATACCTGTGCATTAAGGCAGGACCACAAATTGTGATCCTCCCTGGTACCTGTGCATTAAGGCAGGACCACAAATTGTGTGATCCTCCCTGATACCTGTGGGAGCGGGCTTGCCCGCGATGAGCGCAGAGCGCTCGCTTTACTGCGCTTCCGGTTTCGGCTCGCGAATCTTGTACCAGGCCACATACAGTGCCGGCAAAAACAGCAGCGTCAGCAAGGTCGCAATGATGATCCCGCCAATCATCGCGTAGGCCATGGGCCCCCAGAATACTTCCCGGGCAATCGGGATCATCCCCAGGCTCGCTGCCGCTGCCGTGAGCAGAATCGGCCGGCGCCGATGCTCCGTGGCTTGCACTACCGAGTCCCACGGCGAGTAGCCGTCTTTCTCAAAAGCCTCGATCTGCGTCACCAGGATCACCGAGTTACGGATGATGATACCGATCAGCGCAAGAATCCCCAGGATCGCCACGAAACCCATGGGCGTGCCGGTGGGGATCAGCGCCAGTACCACGCCGATCAATCCGAGCGGCGCGACGCTGGCCACCAGGAACAGCTTCTGCACGCTGTGCAACTGGATCATCAGGAACGTCGCCATCAGGAACAGCATCAGCGGCACGACCTTGGCGATCGGGCCCTGGGCCTTGCCGCTTTCCTCGACCGTACCACCGGTGGCGACCTTGTAGCCGACCGGCAATGTCGAGGCGAACTGCTCGATGGCCGGCTTGAGTTGCTTGACCAGGTCGGTGGGCTGAATCTCGTCCCGCACCGCCGCCTTGATGGTGATGGTCGGCTTGCGATCGCGACGCCACACCAGCGGCTGCTCAAGTTCATAGCGCACGGTGGCGAACGACAGCAGCGGAATCGACGTACCACTGGACGTCACGATCTGCAGGTTCTGCAGGGTCTCCGGCGTGCCGCGTTCGGCGTCCACTGCGCGTCCCACCACGTTGATCAGATAGATATCGTCATCTACCTGGGTCACGGGGGCGCCCACTACGATGCTGTTCATCAGGTTGGCCACGTCTTCCGAGGACAGCCCCAGCTGCCGTGCCTTGTCCTGGGCGATGTCGATGCGCAGGACTTTACCCGGCTCGTTCCAGTCGTAAATGATCTCGCCAATGTGCGAATTCTTGTCCAGCTCGGTGGCCAGCGCGATCGCATGCTTGCGCACTTGATCGATGTCCTTGCCGCTGACCCGGTACTGGATCGGTCGCCCGACCGGCGGGCCCATTTCCAGGGCCTGGACGTAGCTGCCAATGCCGACGAAATCCTTGCGCAGGCGTTCACGCAAGCGCTGGCTCAGGGCCTCGCGCGACTCCAGGCCCTTGCTGACGATGACCAGTTGCGCGTAGTACGGGTTCTGCAATTGCTGGTCGAGGGGCAGGTAGAAACGGATCGCACCTTCGCCGATATAGGTGCTCCAGCGCACGATGTCCGGATCGCCTTTGAGGGTTTCTTCCAGCTTATCCACGGCTTTACGGGTTTCGTTGATCGAGGCGTTTTGCGGCAGATTCAGGTCGACCAGAATTTCCGGCCGATCGGATGACGGAAAGAACTGGTTCTGCACAAAGCGCATGCAGAACACCGCCAGCACGAAGCACAGAATCGTGATGCCGATCGCCCACCAACGGTTGCGCATCGACCACAACAAACCATGGTTGAAGGCCCGCCCAATGCGCCCAGGCTCGGCTTTGTGCGGTTTCACATTGGTGCTGAGGATGTGCACGCCGATCACCGGCGCGAACAGCACAGCCACCACCCATGACACCAGCATCGCCACCGCGATCACCGCGAACAGCGTGAAGGTGTACTCACCCGCCGAGCTGGCGTTGAGGCCGATCGGGACGAAGCCGGCTACGGTTACCAGCGTACCGGTGAGCATCAGGAAGGCCGTGGAGGTATAGGCGAAGGTCGCCGCCTGCTCCTTGGTTTCGCCCATCTCCAGGCGCGTGACCATCATCTCCACCGTGATCATGGCGTCGTCCACCAGCAGGCCAAGGGCGATGATCAAGGCGCCCAGGGAGATCCGCTGCATGGTGATACCGCTGTACTCCATGAAGACGAAGACCATCGCCAGCACCAGCGGAATCGAACACGCCACCACCAGCCCGGCACGCACGCCGAGGCTGATGAAGCTGACGATCAGCACGATGACCACCGCCTCGAACAATGCGCTGGTGAAGCCGCCGACGGCTTTTTCCACCACTTCGGCCTGGTCGGAGACGCTGTGAACGCCCACGCCGACCGGCAGGTCAGCGGTCAGTTCTTCCATGCGTTGATGCAGGGCCTTGCCAAACTCCTGGATGTTGCCACCCTTCTTCATGGCGATGGCCAGGCCGATGGCGGTCTGGCCATTAAAACGGAATTCGGGCGTCGCCGGGTCGACGTAGCCGCGGCTTATGTCCGCGATGTCAGCCAGGCGATAGAAACGATCATTGAGCTTGAGATTGACGTCCGCCAGGTCTTTTTCCGAAGCGAACTGGCCGGACGTGCGCACCGAAATCCGCTCAGGGCCTGCCTCGATCACACCGGCAGGCGTCACCGCGTTCTGTGATTGCAGGCTCTGCACCACCTGGCGCTGATCGATGCCCAGGGCCGCGAGTTTGCGCGTGGAGAAGTTCAGGTAAATCACTTCGTCCTGCTCGCCCACCATTTCGACCTTGCCCAACCCCGGCACGTCGCGGATCTGCGCGCGGACCTGCTCGACGTAATCGCGCAGCTGGCGCAGCGACAAACCATCAGAGGTGAAGGCGTACACCGAGCCGAACACATCACCGAACTCGTCGTTGAATCCCGGCCCTTGAATACCCTGCGGAAAATCACCGCGAATGTCGTCGATCTTCTTGCGCACCTGGTACCAGATTTCCGGAATGTCCTTGGCACTGGTGGTGTCGCGCAGGTACACGTACACCGTCGATTCGCCGGGGCGCGTATAGCTTTTCACGTAGTCGAGGGAGTCGAGCTCTTCGAGTTTTTTCTCGATGCGGTCGGTGACTTGCTTGAGGGTTTCTTCTTGCGTCGCGCCCGGCCATTTGGTCTGGATAACCATGGTCTTGATGGTGAACGAAGGGTCTTCTTCACGCCCCAGATTGAAGTATGAGAACACCCCCATGAGCAATCCGACGAACATCAGATACCAGACGAAAGACTGATGCTTGAGGGCCCATTCGGAGAGGTTGAAAGAGCCTTTCATTGACTGTCCTCGTCAAGTTTCACGGATTGTCCGGGTTTTAGACTGTTGACGCCGGCGCTGACCACTCGCTCGCCGTTCTTCACGCCGCCGGCAAGCACCACGCTGCTGTTGGTACGGCTGATGACCGTGACGTCGCGAGGGCTGACGGTCTTGTTTTGCGTGTCGATCACCCAGATACGCGATTTGCCGTCGACCTCTTGCAGCGCCGTTGCGGGCAATTCGATACGCGGTTTGATCGCCGAGCTGAGCGTCACGCTGATGGCCGTGCCCAGGCGAAAGCCAGGGGGTGAATCGGCCAGGGTCAGGCGCGCGCGCCGGGTGCGGGTTGCGCTCTGCGCCTGAGGTTCGATTTCGCGAACGATGGCCGTGCTGGTGATACTCGGGTCCAGCTGCGAGGCCACCTGGAACACCACGTCCGGTGGCAACTGGTCGACCAGGGTGTCCGGCAGGTCAATCACTGCCTCCTTGATATCCGGTTGGGCCAGTGTGACGACTTGCTGACCTGCGGTGACGACCTGGCCTGCTTCGGCATTCCACGCGGTGACGATGGCCCTGTGATCGGTCCGCAGCTCGACGTAGCCGAGCTGGTCCTTGGCCTGATTGACGGCGGCCTTGGCTTGATCAAGGGACGCCTGGGTGGTTTTCAGGTCGGTCTGGGCAATGTCCAGCTGAGCCTGCGCGCCGACGCCGCGATTGAACAGCTCCTGCTGGCGCCGGGCATTGGCCTGGGCGTTGATGAGCTGGGCCTGGATCTTCGCCAGATCACCCTGGGCAGCGCGCAACTGGTTCTGCTGATCCGTGGGGTCGAGCGTGGCGAGCAAAGCGCCTTTCTCGACTTCGGCGCCGACATCCACATTACGGCTGGCGATGCGCCCGGGCACACGAAACCCGACGTTACTCTCGTAGCGCGCCTGGATACTGCCGGCGAAGCGACCGAGGGTTTCCTCGTTGAGCGCCTGGACCTTGATCGACAGCACCGGGCGCACCGGCTCCGGCGGTGGCTCTTTCTTCGAGCAGGCTGCCAACATGACCCCGGCCATTACCAGCAACAGGCGCTTCATGGCTGGTTCCCCACTTCCAGATCCTTGTAGGTGTTCTCGGCGATTTCCACTTTTACCCCAGGGTGCAACAATTGCCCGCCGGCGATGATGACTTTGTCGCCCGCATTCAAGCCGTCGCTGATGATGACTTTACCGGTCAGGTATCGGCCGACAGTGACCGTGTGCAGTTGCGCCTTGCCCTCCCCGTCCACTCGCCACACTGCAGGCTCGCTGATGTTTTTGGTCAGCGCCGACCACGGCAGCACCACGGCAGACTTGCCCGGGGTCTTGGCCGTGGCACTCACCACAGAACCCAATTGCATGCCATCAGGCAAATCATGAAGCGTGACCTTGACCTGTACGGTGCCGGTTTGTGCAGAGACCGCAGGCGTGACTTCGCGAACGGTGCCGGTGGTCTTGATTGCCGGGTTGTCCAGCAGGCTGACGACCACCGTCTTGTCTTCCGGGGCTTCGGTCAGCAGCGATTCATAGACGTTGAACACCGCATCGCGCTCGCCATCCCGGGCCAGGCTGAAAATCGGCACCGTGGCCTGCACCACCTGGCCGACTTCAGCCTGGCGCGCAGTAATCACGCCGGGTGCGTCAGCGATCAACGAGGTGTAGCTCAGTTGTTCACGCGCATTGGCCAACTGAGCCTGGGCGGCCGTCAATGCGCTTTGGCTACTGCGCAACGCCGCTTGTGCGGAATCGTATTCGCTCTGGCTGGTATACCCCTTGGGCAACAGTTTTTGCTGGCGCACGAACGCCGCAGCAGTCTGCTTGACCCGCGCCTGTTCAGCGACCACTTGGGCCTGAGCCGAGTCGACGTTTGTCTGCAAATCCTTGGGATCGAGTTTGGCCAGCACTTGTTTGGCGGTCACGCGGTCACCGACATCGACCATGCGCTGGATGATCTTGCCGCCGACGCGGAACGACAATTCAGTCTCCACGCGCGCCTGCACATCGCCGGTGAGGGTCACGGCAGCCGCGTATTCCGCGGGCTTGACCTCTTGCACGAAGACGCGCGGCAGGTATTCCTGCGGGGCTTTTTTCTCCCCACACGCGGCGAGCAAAGTGAACAGGCTCAGCATGACCGCTGTTTTCAATCCGGGACTCGCCATGCAGACTCCTTCCTGTGTACGAACGTGCAAGTGACGATACGACTGTGAGCTTAGAACAGGGTTCCAAGGGTGCCTCTGATGGGCGTCAAATAAACCGATTATGCTACTGCCGCGCCGGGCTGTTGAACCGCATCAGCACCGGGTTGAAGGCCCGATGTCCATTCCCGCACTCAAATCCAATGGCTGACACCTGTCAGAGATGCTTTTCGGGGGCATAAAAAAACGCCGACGCTCTATCAGCCGTCGGCGTTTGCAACCGTAATGCGGTTAGCGGACAAATCAGAACGCAGGCAGTACCGCGCCGCTGTATTTCTTCGCAATGAACGCTTTCACTTCAGGACTGGTCAACGCCTTGGCCAGCTTCTGAATGGCAACGCTGTCCTTATTGTCCGGACGGGCCACCAGGAAGTTCACGTAAGGCGAGTCGGCACCTTCGATGACCAGGGCGTCTTTAGCCGGGTTCAGGCCGGCTTCCAGCGCGTAGTTGGTGTTGATCATGTCCAGATCGACCTGATCCAGAACCCGCGGCAGCATGGCCGATTCGAGTTCCTTGAACTTGAAGTTATGCGGGTTCTTGGCAATGTCCTTCGGGGTGGCCAGAGCGTTTTTCGGGTCTTTCAACTCGATCAGGCCAGCCTTCTGCAGCAGGATCAGGGCACGGCCGCTGTTGCTGCCTTCGTTCGGGATAGCGATGGTCGCGCCGTCTTTCAGTTCAGCCAGGCTTTTGACCTTCTTGGAGTAGCCACCGAACGGTTCGACGTGCACGCCGATCACGGTCACCAGGTTAGTGCCTTTGCCTTCGTTGAAGCTGTTCAGGTACGGCAGGGTCTGGAAGTAGTTGGCGTCCAGACGCTTCTGATCGACTTGTACGTTCGGCTGAACGTAGTCGGTGAAGACTTTGATTTCCAGATCCACGCCTTCTTTGGCGAGGGTCGGTTTGATCAGCTCAAGGATTTCAGCGTGCGGAACCGGGGTCGCGGCAACCACCAGTTTCTCGCCAGCGTTGGCCAGGGAAGCAGTCAGAGCAGCCGCCAATGCGGTAAACAACAGAACCTTTTTCATGCAGTGTCCTTATCGAAAATCACGGTCGTCATCGACGACGGCATTAATACGTGTGCCAGTGAAGTGATATCGCTGGCGTGGGTCGGACAATACCGGGATTTTTTATTCCAGGACAATAACGTTTATTCACGTTGATATTCCATTTTGTTCATACAGGAAATCACGCACTTTTCTGTAGGAGCCCGCTTTGCTGGAGCAATAGCTTCAAGGCAGCCTTCTCGTTATCGGAACCCTTTGCGAGAACATGCCTGAGCTGCCGTTCAATTTGCTCAAGCGCACTCGGCACCGTCGGCAAATTCAAATGCTCCGGCAGAATCTCGTCGCCCGTACTGACCAGCAACGCAAAATGAATAACGTTCTCCAGCTCCCGGGTATTGCCCGGCCAACTGTGCTGCTCCAGCACTTGCTGCGCCGCCTCGCTGATCAACGGCACCGGCAAGTCCAGGCGCTGGCTATAGATGCCGAGGAAGTATTCGGACAATGACAGAATATCGCCCACTCGATCACGTAACGCCGGTAGCTCCAGCTGGCCTTCGCTGAGGTAGTGATACAAACGTTCGTGGAATTTCCCGGCAGCTACGGCTTGCGCCAGGTCAATGCTGGTGGCGGCCACCAATCGCACGTCCACCGGGCTTGGCTGATGAGCGCCCACGCGGGTGACCTCATGATTTTCCAGGGCCGCCAGCAATTTGATCTGAATAGGCAGCGGCAGGTCGCCGATCTCATCCAGGTACAAGGTGCCGCCGTTCGCCGACCCAAACCAGCCCGCGCGGCTGCTCGCTGCCCCGGTGTAGCTGCCGGCGGCGTAACCGAACAATTCGGCATCCGCATAGGTCGGGCTGATTGCACCGCAATTGACCGACACGAAAAGCCCGCTGCGATCGCTGGCGCGATGGATGTGCCGCGCCAGCAGCTCCTTGCCGCTACCGGTCTCGCCACGAATCAGCACGCAAATCGCACGCGGCGCCAATTGCTCGAGCTCTTGGCGCAACTGCCGTGAACGCGGGTCGACAAACACCAGCGCCTTGGCGCGAATGCTCAGAGGGCTTTTTTCCGCATCGGGGAAGGTCAGCAACGGCTGACCGAAAGTTTCAAAACTCATGGCAGACTCCCGCCCAAAACCGCCGGGAGACGGGGGCGATCAAAGAAAAAACAAATCAGGCGCGGCGGCGGGCGTGGTGTTCCATACGGTTTTGCAGGCGATAGAGATAGGCAAAACCCTGCTCCCAACGCTGATGCCCGGACTTCACGTTGATGTGTCCGGCACCGGCGAGGATCCCCGCCTCGGCGCCCCAGTTACGCGCCAGCTCCAAGGCTCGCGGCGCACTGACGGCGGCGTCGTTGTCGGAGCTGACCACCTGACTCGGAAACGGCAGCAGGTCGGTCGGAATCGGTGCGAAGTTGCGCAAGGCGGGCACGCACGCCGGACGCTCGACATCTGCGGGTGCGACCAGCAAGGCGCCGCGTACCTGACGCAGGTACTGCAAGGGCGCAGTGGCCGCCCAGTGGGCAACGGTAATGCAGCCCAAGCTGTGCGCGATGAGGATGACCGGCGTGCTGTCGGCGGCAATTGCCTCGGCCAGCGCGGCGACCCAATCCTCACGGCGCGGCGTCAGCCAATCGGCCTGCTCGACCCGCGCGCTGTTCGGCAGGCTGTTCTGCCAGTGGCTTTGCCAATGATCTTCTAGCGATCCTTGCCAGCCCGGCACAATCAGGTAGCGAATTGATTCGTTGCGCATGGGGGAGCTCTCCTGCGTGTCTGTTCCTGAACAAGTATAGGGAGAGGATTTATATTCGTTAAGGAATAAGAAGCTATTTATTAAGATCACTATCGAATAACACCGTAGGAGCTGCCGCAGGCTGCGCTCTTTTGATCTTGTTTGTAAAAGACAAAAAAATCGCAGCCTGCGAGGTGTTTTTTCAGGCAAAAAAAAGGGCCGCACCCTGCCAAGGAGACGGCCCCGGAAAAACGTAAATTCTGTTAACGCGCGGTGATCACCGACAACTTGGTAATCCCCGCCCGCTCAATCGAAGCCATGGCGCGCGCCACTTCGCCGTAATTCACCCCGTCATCCGCCTGCAATTGCACGCGCACCTCGGGGTCCTTGGCCTTGGCCGACTTTAGGTTGAACTCCAGCAAATCAGGCTGGATTTCATCCTTATTGATAAACAGCTTGCCGGCGCCATCGATGCTCACCACCAGTGGATCTTTCTGCTCTACCGGCGCCACGGCTTCGGTCTTGGGCAGGTTGATCGGAATGGCGTTAGTCAGCAGCGGCGCGGTGACGATAAACACCACCAGCAACACCAGCATGACGTCTACCAGCGGTGTGACGTTGATCTCGCTCAGCACCTCATCACTGTCTTGCGTGGAGAAGGCCATATCAGGACGCCTCCTTCACTTTTTGCGCGTTGCCCGGCGCAGCAGCCTTGTGCGCCGTCGGGTGGACCAGCACACGGAACGAACTCTTTTGCGCCAGGCTGTAGAAGTCATGGGCGAAGTCGTCCAGGTCCGCCGCCGTCAGTTTCAGGCGCCGCAAAAGTAGTTGTAAACCAGTACTGCCGGCACCGCGACGGCGATCCCCACACCGGTCGCAACCAGTGCCGCGCCAATCGGCCCTGCCACGGTTTCGAGGCTGGCCGAGCCTGCCGCGCTGATGCCTTTCAACGCTTCCATGATCCCCCACACCGTGCCGAACAAACCAATGAACGGCGACGTGCTGCCAATACTTGCCACCACTGCCAGCCCGGTTTCCAGCGAGCGGCGCTCTCGCACGATCTGCTGACGCAGGGCCCGCTCGAGGCGATCCTGATGGTTGATCGCCTGGCTCAGATCCGCCGCGTGTGGCGCTTCACCGACCTGGATCGCCGCGTAGCCGGCCTGAGCCACCCGCGCCGCAGCGCCTGGCTGGGTCTCGGCCAACTCCGCCGCTGAATCAAGGCTCGACGCCGCCCAGAACTGCTTGTGGAACTTGCGATCCTGCGCTTTCAGGCGGCCAAACTGCACGCCCTTGAGCAAGGCCAGGCCCCAGGTGGCCACGGAAAAACCACCAGCAGCCAGATCACCGCGCTTTCGATGGACTCAAGTGGAGATGCCAATAACGTCATGATGAATTCCTCGTGTAAACGTTTCGCGTGAAATAGGTTTCTGTTTAATGAATCTTGAAATCGATGGGCACGCTGACCCAGCCATCCTGGGCGACATCACCCTGCTTGGCGGGCACGAAGCTCCAGCGTTTCACGGCGCTCAGGGCCGCCTCATCGAGGGCCTCGCGACCGCTGCTTTTCTGGATCTGGATCTCACCCGGCTTGCCGCTGGCGAGCACATGGACCCGTAACAACACCGTGCCTTCCCAACCGCGCCGCTTGAGCCAGCGAGGGGTATTCCGGCGCCGGGTTTTCAGGTACCCGGCGTTGGCCGATGCCGGCGTCACGGGTGCTGGCGCAGGGGAGCGGGGGCGCCGGGGCCGCAACAGGCGCGGCCGGCTGTGGCGGCGCTGGTGGTTGTTGAACCGCTTTGGGCACCGGCTTCGGAATCGGTTTGGCGACCGGTTTCGGCTTGGGAATCGGTTTCGGTGGTGGCGGTTTCACTGCCAGTTCGTCTTCAACCGGCGGGGTGGCTCGACCACCTCTTGAACAGGTGGCGGTGGTGGTGGCGGCTCGACCACGGGCGGTGCCGGTTGCGAAAACTCGATGGTCATCGGCGGAATCTCCGGCGGCACCACCGGCAACACGGCGGTCGGCTGCTGGTTGACCCAATAGATCACCGCACCGTGCACGAGCAGTGCCAGCACCCCCAGCAAAATTGTTTCCCGGCGGCTGAGGATGCCCCTTGGGGCGCGCTGCAAACGCTGCTGCCCCAAAGGCACGCGATGTACCCGGCCGAGGTCGACCAACTCGCCACCTGGACCCTGGCGCCACAGCACCTCTTGTGCACTGGCGGCGGTCTGGACATTACCCATTGCTTTACTCCTGCGGTCTCTTTGCGAATAACCCGATAGGCCGGACCCGACATCCCCCGTACGACGTATCGATGGGTGAATCATTGGGCTAGACGCTTATCTCTTAAAGTAATCTTTAAAGTTAGGAATAGACCGAAAACGAATATGCGAAATCTTCGATGGCCTGTAGGCCTTGTTCTGCAAGGACTCCCGTCGACGGGCAGGCTCGCCATGCTTTTCAGGCATTAAAAACATTCCCTGCAAGCATGGTTTTTGGCGCCTTTTTCCAGCATTGATCAGCGACTGGCGCTGGTCTGCCGGGTTATCAGAAGTCATAACGGCCGGTCACACCCAAAGTCCGAGGCGTGCCGAGCAGGCTTCATAACCGCCGTTGCCGCCGGTCCACAGGGTGGTGTAGTAGGTTTTGTCGAAGGCGTTTTTCAGCCACAGCGAGATGTCCCACTGGCCCTGGTTGAAGTCGCCGCGCAGGCCGGTAGAGAGGTTGACCACCGCGTAGCTCGGGATCTGGCCGTAATCCGAATCCTCGACCGTGCCCACGGCTTTTGAGCGGAACGCGTAGCTGGCGGTAACGTACGGTTCGAAGCCGTTATCCAGATTCCATTTGTATTCGCCGTTGGCGTTGCCGATCCATTTCGAGGCACCGACCACTTGATGACCACTGAGGTCGCAAGACGCAGGGGCGCCGGGTGCCAGGCTGACTTCAGGCGGGCACGGCGCATCTTTGTAGGAGAGGTAACTGACATCGTTGTACGATCCGTTGATGTTCAGGGTCAGGCCGCGCAAGGGGATCAGCGTGCTTTCGACTTCAACGCCGCGCGAGCGCACGGAACCGGCGTTGGTCAGGTACTGAACGCGGTTATCGGCGTCGTAGGCGTTGGTCTGATAGGCATTGACCTGGGTCCAGAACACGTTGGCATTGAGTTGCAGGCGTCGGTCCCACAGCGTGCTTTTTGAAACCGAGTTCGGCGTTGTTGGCGCGCTCGGTACCGATCAGCAACGAGTCGGCACCCGCCGTTGGAGCGGAGCCCACTGCCAGGTTCACACCCCCCGATTTCTCGCCGTGGGACAACGTGGCGTATCCTAGCAGGTCGTCGTTGAAGCGATAGCTGAGGTTCAGCAATCCCGAGGGGCTGGAGCTGTACTGATTCAAGTCGCCCGAGTCATAGGCCCCGGCGCGGCCGCGTCGTGCGGTCGCCGCTGCGCCGGTGACAGCCGCGCCACCGACCGGCGCATTCCGCGTCACCCAGGCGCTTTTCTCTTCATAGGTGCCACGCACGCCGGCGGTGAAATCCAGGCGCTCAGTCAGGTGCCAGGTGCCTTGGGCGAACAACGCAAAACTGTCGGTCTTGATGTGGCCGTTACCGACGCTGTCGACATTGGCCAGCGCACCGCGCGGCGTGCCGTTCCAGATGTCGGCCTGGGGGCCGTAATTGGCGAAGGTTTTGTTGTCCAGGTCGTTGCCGAAGTAATACGCACCGAGCACGTAATCGAAGAATTCGCCTTTGGGCGAGGCCAGGCGAAATTCCTGGGAGTACTGTTTGTCTTCCACGGAAACCCCGGCGTTGTAAGTCGCCGCGACGTTCAGGCCGTCGTCGTTACGCGGGGTGAAATTCCACCAGCGATAGGAGCTGATGGACGTTAACGTGAAGTCACTCGGCAAGGTCCAGTTGGCCTCCACTGACGTGCCGCCCTGATGCACTGTGACGCGCTGATCGTTGTCGAGGTTGACCTTGCGGTGGGAGCCGTTGACCAGTGTGGCACCGGCCGCGTTGGCCCGCGCCTGATAGACGTTGACGCCGTTGATGGTCGCGCCGGTGTTGTAGAGCACGCGCGTGCCGGCGCTTGAATCTTCTTCGTTGTAGTCACCGATCCAGCGCAGGTTGAACGATTCATTGGGTTTGAACAGCAGCTGGCCACGCAAGCCTTCGCGCGACCCGCCGTTCAAGTCGTGTCCATCGAATTCGTTTTTGATGTCGCCATCGCTGCGGGTGCGATAGGCGGAAAACCGCCCGGCGAGCTGGTCATTCAGGGGGCCGGAAACCGTGCCTTTGGTCTGGAAGTATCCGTCCTCGCCCACCGACGTCTCGATGCTGCGCTCCGGCGTGAACGTCGGTGCGCGGGTGCTGATGTTGATGACGCCGGCCGTGGTGTTCTTGCCGAACAGCGTGCCCTGGGGACCGCGCAATACTTCGAGCTGCTCGATGTCCATCAGGTCGAAGACCGCCATGCCCGGCCGTCCCAGGTAAACGTTGTCGATGTACAGGCCGACGCTGCCTTCCAGGCCATCGCTGGCCGGGTTGTTGCCCAGCCCGCGAATCGACACGCTGGACTGGCGCGCATGCATGTAGGCGACGTTGACGCTGGGTACCAGTTGCTGCAAATCCTGGATCCGGTAAACCCTTTGCGTCTCCAGCGCCTGGCCGCTGACCACACTCATTGGCGTCGGCACGTCCTGCGAACTCTCTTCGCGGCGTCGAGTGGTGACGGTCACGGTTTCCAGCTGTGAACCGTCAGCCGTGACTTTACTGGCAGGCGCCGGTGCAGGGTCCGCTGTTGCGGCGGCATAACCCTGGGTCCAACTGGCGCTCCCGGCCAGCAACAAGGCCAGGGGCAGGCGTTTGAGCCGTCGGGGGGCAAGGGGTGAAGCGAGGTTCAACGGACTCATGAAGCGGCTCCTGGTCAAAAATGCGCAATGACATTTCAACGACGCATATTCTTTAAAGTTATTTATTTATGTTTTTACAAACTTTTACTGCATAAGAGATAGCCTTTATAAGGAGTCGGCCTAATGCATATCCAATGCATTTACCCGATATTTTTTATGTGAAAAATGCATATCGATTTGCGTCAACTACGTCACTTCATCGCTCTGGCGGATCAGCGCAGCTTTGTCGCCGGCGCGCTGGCCGTGAACCTCTCGCAATCGGCGTTCAGCCGCAGCATCCAGGCCCTGGAACACAGCGTCGGGTGTCAGCTGGTAGATCGCGGACGTAAGGACCTGGCGCCGACCAAGCAGGGGCAGGTGCTGCTTGAGCACGCACGACGCCTGGTCAGCGGGGCGCAGCAGATGGCTAACGAGATCAACCAGTTCAATGGGCTGGAAGCGGGCGAGCTACGTTTCGGTTGCGGCCCGGCGCCGGCGGCGGGGCTGATACCGAGGGCGATCGGCAGCTTCATTGGCCGCTATCCGAAAGCGCGGGTGCAGTTTCAGGTGGATGACTGGCAAAGCCTGAGCAAGCGTCTGTTGAGCGAGGAATTCGAATTTTTTGTGGCTGACACCCGGCAATTCGAGGCCGACCCGGTTTACCTGACCCATCGCCTGCGCCCGCGTAAATGGCATTTCTGCTGCCGCGTCGGACATCCACTGGCGGGCCGCGACAGCGTCAGTGCAACCGAGTTGATGAGTTATCCGATGGCAGTGACTATCCGCCCGCCGAACCTGCGCAAGGTGATCGTCGACCTCAGCGGCCGCCCGGATTTCACGCCGAATGTGGAGTGCGAAAACAGCTACAGCCTCCTGAGTGTGGTGATGCGTTCAGACGCCATCGGTATTGTCGGCGCCTACGCTGATGCGCTGCATCACGCCAAGGGTGAGCTGGTGTGTTTGAAGGTCGAGGGGCTGGCTGATGACCTGGAGGAGATGTACACGCGCTATGGGATTGTCAGCCGCGCGGGGTATCGGTTATCGCCGCTGGCAGAGGCGATGATCGCGCAGATCAAAGAGGTTGATGAGCAGGATGAAGACGTCTATTCGCTGGAAAATCTTGCCGTTTGAAACACCAACAAGGGCGGTCCGGCCGGTCCGGCGATTACCAGCGCACGTAGATCCGCACCGGCAGCTTTGCATCTCTGACATCCCTTTTGGTGCCGTCCCCTTTCACTGCCCAGCCACGAGCTCCTTTACTGCCGTTTTTCCTCCACCGGCAGCGCCTCCACTGCCAATTCTACGAAACAGATTCCCATCGACATCGACGGTGGCGCTGTCCTCAACCCAACCATCCATCAAGTACGGCGTGACAAAACCCAGCGCCCACGGCCCGGCATCCGGGTCCAAGCGCCCCCAAGAGAGACCCGAAGCCTGACAACCGCTGAGAAACAAAGCTCCTAACAAGATCCATGGTGTTCGCATAATCGTGGCTCCTAGTCGGGCACATGGGGATGCTGCACGCGGACCCCGCTCGTGGTGGGTGCATTAATGAGCTACGAGGATGAAACCCATCACCGGATAGCGAAAGCCCGCCGAGTGGCGAGCTAAAACTACGACGATTTACCAGCTCCCATAGGGGATTCCGTATTGTTCGACATAGCGTTTGGAGGCTTCAGATTGCGGGAAGTAACTTCCGCCGGAGAGCCCGAGAGCAGGCCCCTTGGGTTCTATCTCAGCCTGACCGCGTGCGACTTTGACTGGATGCATACACTCATCAAGTACCCAGATTTGCACAACGCCGCCAGGTGCTAGGCCGAGCCTTACAGAAGCAATCTTTAATATCGAGGCCGTCTCGGGGAATTGTTGGCAATCCTTGCGCAACGCCGCGCGCATGACCTGCCGCGCACTTTCCGGTATCTCAATCCAGCCTTGATAGGTTTGCGGTTCGACCACCGACTGCCAGCGCACGTAAATCCGCACCGGCAGCTTTGCATCTCTGACATTCCTCTCGGTGCCTCCCCCTTTACTGCCCAGCCACGGGCCAGCTCAGTGCCATTTTTCCCTCCGCCGGCGGCCCACCCACTGCCAATTCGACGGTAAAAGTTCCCATCGACATCTACGGTGGCACTCTCCTCAACCCAGCCCCCCATCAAGTACGGCGTGACAAAACCCAGCGCCCACGGCCCGGCATCCGGGTCCGAGCGCCCCCAAGAGAGACCCGAAGCCTGACAACCGCTGAGAAACAAAGCGCCTAACAAGATCCATGGTGTTCGCATAGTCGTGACTCCTAGTCGGGGACATGAGGATGCTGCACGCGGATCCCGTCCGTGGTGGGTGCATTAATGAGCTGTGGGGATGGAACCCATCATCGGATAGCGAAAGCCCGCCGAGTGGCGAGCTAAACCTACGACGATTTACCAGCTGCCGTAGGGAATGCCATATTGTTCGATGTAACGTTTGGAGGCTTCCTGCATGGGGGGATATCCAGATCGTCCAAGATCAGGACCCTTGGGCTCGATCTCAGCCTGACCGCGTGCGACTTTGACCGGATGCATACACTCATCAAGTACCCAGATTTGCACAACGCCGCCAGGTGCTAGGCCGAGCATTACAGAAGCAATCTTTAATATCGAGGCCGTCTCGGGGAATTGTTGGCAATCCTTGCGCAACGCCGCGCGCATGACCTGCCGCGCACTTTCCGGTATCTCAATCCAGCCTTGATAGGTTTGCGGTTCGACCACCGATTGCCAGCGCACGTAAATCCGCACCGGCAGCTTTGCATCTCTGACATTCCTCTCGGTACCTCCCCCTTTACTGCCCAGCCACGAGCTCCTTTACTGCCGTTTTTTCCTCCACCGGCAGCGCCTCCACTGCCAATTCTACGAAACAGATTCCCATCGACATCGACGGTGGCGCTGTCCTCAACCCAACCATCCATCAAGTACGGCGTGACAAAACCCAGCGCCCACGGCCCGGCATCCGGGTCCAAGCGCCCCCAAGAGAGACCCGAAGCCTGACAACCGCTGAGAAACAAAGCTCCTAACAAGATCCATGGTGTTCGCATAATCGTGACTCCTAGTCGGGGATATGGGGATGCTGCACGCGGATTCCGTCCGTCGTGGGGGCATTGAAATACAGTAGTCCGGCACTGGTCCTTGGCACGGAGCCACGCAGAATGGTGGGAGGATTCCAGTTGGCAGAGGTATGGATATACCTTAGTTTGAGCAGGTGCTCTTCCTCGGCTGTGGTGCTGTAGTCCCCCGCGATAAAGCGGTCACACAGTGCTTGAAGTTCCGCTGGAATTGCATGGCTCGAAAGATGCTCCCTGAACGGTATGAAACGCACTCCCTGTCGCTTAGCAAACTCGTACATCACCCGCAGATACACCCGCGACAACTCGCCTCGCACGGATCGCTTGAGTTGCAATGCTGCATAAACGCGCTTGTAAGGGTTCATACGGTCCTGCTCAGAAGGTCGTAACCCCCGAACATACGGCGTCACGACCTCCAGCATTTCGGCCGGCCAGCCCTTGGCTTCCCACTGGGCTTTTGCCTGTTGCGCGTCACGATAGATCGAGGTGTATTTAACGTCCGTGGTGACGGGAACATCCAGCGCCTGCATCGGGCTGACCAGCAAGAGTTCATCGGACTCAGGGAAGTAACCACCACCGATGTCAGAATGGACCCCGGGCAGCGTGTATTCAGGATGATCTGCTTTAACACGGGTCAAAGGGAAGTTGGCACGAACTTCATCGCGCGCGGCCAATTGGACGACGTTGGGGAACAAGCTTCGGGGCAGGTGGAGTTTGATCCCCGGCGCCTTTTGGCTACGGATATAACCCAGGTTATCCAGCCCACCCACAGCAGCCACAGTATCGAACAGTCCGATAAAGCCCATCTCAATATCACGCTGGTAGTCACCGCTGAAGGTCTCGTGAAACGCTCGGCGATTTGTTTTGATGGTTTGCCCCAAGGGACCGTGCTGACCCAGCGCTACTTCGTTGGCAAAGTGCCGTGCTGCCGCTGCGCCACGGCTGAAACCAAAGGTGTCGAACGTCAGGTTGAGGATTTTAGAGTCCGGCTTGACTTGAATGAAACTGAAGATGATTCTTTCTATTTCACTAAAAGCCTGCTCTACCTTGCCGCTCACGCCTGTTGCACCACGGCCCATACCGGCGCCCATCAAACTATCCGCTTGGCCCGATGACGTACCGATGCCCTCTATGTAGAGCATTCGAAACAGCTGATGCTGCTCACCAGTGTCCTGAATCTCATTCAGGAGCAAAATACAAATCACTGAGCTTTTTGATGTTTGACTCGTCGTTCGCATAGCTGCTGTCCCGATCACTCATGTACGGTTTACAAGTCGCATCCAGGTCTGCGGGTTTGATGGGGTGGCTTGCACCACACAGCAGACCGAGCGCACCGTTGTTCGCATTGTTGAGCGTGCCATCGAAAAACACGCCAATACGCAGGGTGATGCCAGCGGGTGGTGCTTCCTCCGACGCTTCCAGTT
Organism: Pseudomonas sp. TH10; assembly: GCF_016651255.1. GTDB lineage: Bacteria > Pseudomonadota > Gammaproteobacteria > Pseudomonadales > Pseudomonadaceae > Aquipseudomonas. Next base: position 14,776 of record NZ_JAEKEG010000102.1, on the reverse strand, counting down.
CCTCCTCTTCTTCCTCCTCCTCTGGATCGGAGCTGCCCGCAACAACGGTTGATGCGGGCGTGGACGGCGGATTGGCGATAGTCGCCTGGGTTGCGCCAACCGGCACCTGTGCGGCCTGAAGCGAAGGAACACCTGCTACAGGTGCCCCACCCTCAACAATGTCCACGCTGCTAAAAATGCCCCTGAGTTGATCACGATATGTTGACCACCCGCCGCAAGCGTCAGGCTCATGCCGGCATCGATCACCACATTGGTCGCGGTGACATGGGCTTGGGATCCAGCCTGAATGACCAACGTGCCGCTCGCGGTGGTACTGCTGTTGCCAGTGATGGAAATCAGGTCATTGCCACCGATCAGCGTGTTGCGCTCGCCGTGGGTGGTGTGCTGCTCGTTGCCCTGGACAAGGCTGGTGCTGTGGTTATCGACCTGTTCAAAGCGGTCACGCCCAATCAGGCTACGACTGTCCTGAGTGATCTGCTCACGGCGGTCCTGGCCGATCTGGGTCTCACTGTCGTTGAGGATCAACTGTTTCAGGTCGCGCTGGGCACGCAGGTAGATCTGCTCCTGTCCGGCGCGGTCTTCAATTGACAGTTCGTTGTAGCCGCCATTGCGCGGCGAGCTGTCACTGCGCAGCACGGTTCGGGTCTTATTCGCCGGCAAGGGATACGGCACAGGCATGACCTTATTGGACACGCAACCGGTGATCAACGGATCATCGGGGTTACCCTCCAGGTAGGTGACCACCACTTCCATACCGATGCGCGGGATCGTTACCGCGCCAAAGCTTTCTCCAGCCCAGCTCGATGAGACCCGCAGCCAACAACTGCTCTTTTCACTGCCACGCTCGCTCCGGTCCCAATGGAACTCGACTTTCACCCGACCGTATTCATCACAATAAATCTCTTCCCCGGCTGGACCAGTGACCCGCGCCGTCTGGCTGACCAGTACCGACGGGCGCGTGACCAGCGGTGGACGATAGAACACGTCCCAGGGAATGGCGCTAAAGCTGTTGCGGTAGCCTTGGGTGAAGCCATCCTCTGGCTTGACATCGCTGCTGATGGACTCTTCCAGCACCTGCGGCTGCTTGCCTTCGTGCTGCACACCGAGCAGTAACCACAAGGCGTTACAGGACGAACGCGGATGCTCGCTCAGCGTGAAAAAATGCCCGCTGCGCAGGTTCGGCTGATCACTTTTACCTTCGGTCAACTGGTAGTCAGCGCGGTGCCGCTCCAGAGCCTGACGGGCCAGCTGGCGGCCGCGCCGCTTACTGTCGATCAACAGTGGCGAACGGTAGTCCTCCAGCGCCGGGTTGAATTGCGCGCTGCACTGGCCTTCCAGCAACAGGCTGGGGCGGGTGAAGTCGTAATGGTGGCGGGTGACCTTGCTGGTCCGGGTGCTGAAACGTTGGCTGAAATGCCGCACCACCGGATGATCGGCCACTTGGCCACTACCTTGCTGGTACGGCGTGGTCCCGAGGGTAGGAAAGAAAGTCTGATCGTCAGTGAAGACCAGATGATGCCCCTGTGGACTGTGCTGATGGTGCCAGGCCATGCCCTCTTCACTACACAGGCGCTGGACAAACTGGAAATCACTTTCTCCGTACTGGGTGCAGTATTCGCGTGCTGGGCTGCTGCTGACATGAAAGGTATAGGCATCGGCCAAAATGCCGTGGCCCTTGAGGACCTGGGCAATGATTTGCGCGACCGTCAGTTGCTGAAAAATCCGTTGCTGGTGGCAGAACTGCAAGTAGTGCAGGGCCGGGACCAGTGTCAGGTGATAACGAGTCAAGCGTGGACCGGCGTCGCCCACCCACACATCTTCGATGCAGCCATGCAGACCTTCGCCATTGAGGCCAAATTGAAGAAACGCCGGTTGTCTGAGCAAGCCTTCCAGATCGATATCGGGGCGCTGGCTGACCAGCTCCAACTGCAGCGCATACAAGCTGCTGAGAGTCTCACTGCCGTGAAACGCCAGCACTTTAAAGTCATGGCGCACCGCGAGGATCAGCAGGTCGAACTGCGCGGTATTGGCCGAAGCGAACATAAGCGTGTCCTTGGTCGAAAGTTAGAGTCCGTTGAAATGAACGCCAAGTCCTGCACCCGCTGACCGCAGGTACAGAGCATGACCACACGCGGCTGAACGTCTCAGCCACGCGCAGCGCCCGACGCTGTCGCAACAGGCCGGGCCGAGGCGGGTCGCTCAGGTTTAGCCGGCGACAGGGGTGCGCCAGTCATCGGAACCCGAAGTACCGGATACTTCGTGGGTCCAGGTGATTTTGCGGTAGGTGAACTGCACTTCTTCCAGGTGGGTGAAGTGCGAGTTCGCTGGATCCTGGCAGTTGTGCATTTTGTTGTTGATGGCGACGATGATCGCGTCTTCCAGTTTGGTGGTGTAGTAGTGCTCTTGGGTGCCTTGAGCCGAAGTGCGGTACCACTGGATAACGATTTCGCTCATGCGCTCGCCGGAAGTCAGAGCGGCTTGCAGCAGAGGCGAAGCCTTGTCGTAGACCTTGGTGATCACAACTGGCTTGTGAACGCGCTGACCGGTTGGCTGACCGGATTGCGGGTCACGCGGGATGATCACGTCGTGGCTGAAAGCCTGAACCATGACCTGGTCTTCGTGGCCTTCTTGGTAGGTGTTGCCAACGGAGTCGGCGGTGAATGCGCCTGCAGTGATCAGGCCTTGTTTTTCGCCGGTAACGGACATGTACGCTGGTGTTGCCATGGGGTGCTCTCCTTGCGGATAAAGGGGACCTCAGAGGCCGAATTGCCTGCCAAGGCCTGACTTAACAGATCAAGGTTTATGCCAAGTTTAAAATATCGTTAAATTACAATGAGATAGATTTATTTTTGCTATAAGGCTCATTTTTTAGTGCGCAACTTCTTGCGCAACTTTTTCGGAAAAGTGCGCAACTTCTTGCGCAGTAGTGCGCAAGAAGTTGCGCACCACGCCTCATCCCCACTACAAAGTATTTTCGCTACTACCGCGTCAATTGAATTACGTAAAAAGGTCCCCATTGCGCTCTCTATCACGGGGCATAGTTTGGCCCCTAGGCTGTTCATCCAGCACCAGCCTGGCGATAAAGCAGTTGCGAGTTGTGTTCAAAGGAATAGAAGCATTTGCAGGTGATCAAGGATGTATATTTACGAAATGATTCAAGCATCACCAAACATTGAAGTTAAAGCGAAGGAACATTGGGGAAATGAAGCCGCAGGTTATCTACAGAATGTGGTTAACGCTCATGCCGAGGATGGCTGCGCGTTCTATCGTTGCAGCCACTGCATAAACTCCATTCCCCAAATGCACTTGCCTCGACCCCGTCCGAGCAGCGAAAAACCCCACCTGTCTCTCTGACCGGTGAACCCCATGTCCCATCCTGAAAAACCCGTGCGCAACGTGCTGTACATCATGTGCGATCAACTGCGCCGCGATTACCTGTCCTGCTACGGCCACCCGCATCTGCACACGCCGAATATCGATCGTCTGGCCGCCGCCGGCGTGCGTTTCAGCCGCGCCTATACCCAAGGCACGATCTGCGGCCCGTCGCGGATGTCGGCCTACACCGGGCGCTATGTCAGCAGCCATCAGGTGGCGTGGAACGCCGTGCCGTTGCCACTGGAAGAGCTGACCATTGGCGATTACCTGCGCCCTCACGGTATTCGTACCGCGCTGGTCGGCAAGACCCACGCGACAGCGAATATCGATGCCTTGCAGCGGCTGGCGATCAACCCCGATAGCGAACAAGCCGAAATCCTCAACGAAGTCGGTTTCGAACCGTACTTTCGTCATGACGGCATCTTTCCCGATGACCCGTTATTCGACGAAAAACGCGAATCCGCGCCTTACACCCATTACCTGCGCGAGCACGGTTTCGACGGCAAAAACCCCTGGCACGACTGGGCCAACGCCGCCGAAGGCGAGAACGGAGAAATCCTCAGCGGCTGGCAAATGCGTCATGCGAATTTGCCAGCACGAATTCCCGAGCAACACTCAGAGACTGTCTACACTACAAATCGAGCCATCGACTTCATCACCGAGCAAGGCGAGAAATCCTGGTGTTTACACCTTTCCTATATCAAACCGCACTGGCCCTACATCGTACCGGCGCCATACCACGCCTTGTATGGCGCTGACGAGGTGATCGCGCCCGTACGCGCAGCCACTGGGGAGGCGAGCGATCATCCGGTGTACAACGCGTTTCGCCAGCATGAAGAGAGCCTGAATTTCTCTCGTGACGAGGTGCGCCTGAATGTCATTCCGACGTACATGGGGCTGATCAGGCAGGTCGATGACCAGCTCGGCCGATTGTTCGATTTTCTACAAAGCAACGGGCGCTGGGATGACACGTTGATTGTGTTCACCAGTGACCATGGCGATTTTCTCGGGGACCATTACCTGGGCGAAAAAGAGTTTTTACTGGAGCCTGCCGTGGGCATCCCACTGATCGTTCGCGACCCGCGAGCCACGGCCGATGTGACGCGAGGCTCGGTCGATGATCGCCTGGTGGAAACCATTGATGCGTTGCCGACGTTTCTCGATGCACTGGGCTTGCCGAGCGCAGAGCATCGGCTTGAAGGCCGCTCTTTGATTCCCTTGTTGCAGGGCATTGAGATTGAATGGCGCCGCTTTGCGATCAGCGAATACGACTACGCCTTCCAGGCGCCGGCACGTGAGCGTCTGGGTCAGCCGATCGACCGTTGCCGAATGACCATGGTGCGCAGCGAACGCTGGAAATATTTGGCGTACGACGGCTTTCGGCCGCAGTTGTTTGATCTGCTGAATGATCCGCAGGAGCTGCGTGATCTGGGTGATGACCCGGCCCTTGCCTCGGTTCGCGAGGAGCATGCGGGGTATTTGTTCGAATGGGTGCGAGGGTTGAAACGCAGGACAACCATCAGTCACCAGGAGATTGATCTGCGCGGGCAGAGGTTTCGTTATGGCGAGCCGGAGACCGAGAAAATGGTGCAGATCGGGGTTTGGTAAAAAGCATCCACGTTGAATGTTAAGCCGCTATCGCGAGCAGGCTCACTTCTACAAGGAATCTCCAGTGTTCACGAGATCCTGTGGGCGTGAGCCTGCTCGCGATGGGGTCAGATCAGACGCCGCCGATATCAGGGCCTTTAATGGTCTGGCTACGCTGCCCCGAAACCCCGACCGGCACTTCACCTTTCAACGTCACCCGACGCACCACGCGATCCTGCGTACCGTAATCATCAATCGCGTAATGCTGCGTCGAACGGTTATCCCAGATCGCCACATCACCTGCCTGCCAGCGCCAGCGCACGGTGTTTTCCTGGCGGATCACATGGCTCTGCAACAGCCCGAACAGATGCGCCGAATCCGCCTGCGAATAACCCTTGATGCGTTTGACGAAATGCCCGAGCAGCAAGCTCTTCTCGCCGCTGATCGGGTGCACGCGCACTACCGGGTGCTCGGTTTCGTAAACGGTCGAAGTGAAGACCTTGCGATAGCGCTCAAGCTTCTCTGCGGAGACGTCCGGCTTGGCGCTGGCGTAGTCATATTCGTTGCTGTGCACGGCGACCAGTTTGTCAGCCAGCTCACGCAGCTCGGCCGGCAAGCCGTTGTAAGCCGTCGCGGTATTGGCCCACAGGGTATCGCCGCCGTACGCCGGGGCCACCACCGAACGCAGGATCGAGGCTTTAGGGTAAGCGTCGACGAAGGTCACGTCGGTGTGCCAGGAATTGGCGCGCTGACCTTCAGCGCCGTCCAGTTCGAGCAAATAACGCGTGCCTTCGCGCGATGGCACGGTCGGGTGCGCCACTGGCTCACCGAGCAAATGCGCGAAAGCCTCCTGACGCTGATCGTCGAGCTGGGTCTGCTCGCGGAAGAATACGACCTTGTACTGAACCAGCGCCTGCTGAATGGCTTCGACAGTGGCAGCGTCCAGTTCACCGGACAGGTGCACACCACGAATTTCGGCGCCGATACGACCGGCCACCGGATGAATATCCAGCGCGTGGACAGCGGGTTTTACAGCGAGTGCGGCATTGCTCATGGGTAGACCCTCATCGACTGCTTGCGGTTGGACGGCAGCGAAACAACGCTCTATCTATATTCCATTTACATCTAATAGATATTCACATGCTTCGTTGACGGAATAAGAGCTTGCATTTAAAACCTCTAGCAACCCTCGTCGCAAATGCCTTCGAGCTATTTTTAGGATGCCGGAAAAGCATATGGATCTTCGCCAGTTGCGTTACTTCATCGCCCTTAACGAACACCGCAGTTTTGTCCGTGCGGCGGACGCGATGGGCATCACTCAACCGGCGTTCAGCCGCAGCATTCAAGGGCTGGAGCAGGAGTTCGGCTGCGTGCTGGTGGATCGTGGCAACAAGGATTTGCGCCCGACGCCGGAGGGCCAGGTGGTGCTGCAACACGCCCTCAGCCTGGTGCAGGGCGCGGCGTTGCTCAGTGCCGAAGTGACGCAGATGACCAAGCTCGATGCCGGCGAAGTGCACTTCGGCTGCGGCCCGGCGCCGGCGGTGAAATTGGTCCCGGATGCGGTGGCGCAATTCATCAACGCTCACCCGAAAGTGCGTACCTGTTTTCAGGTGGATAACTGGGAAAAACTCAGCCGCGCACTGAGCCGTGAAGAGATCGAATTCTTCATCGCCGACATCCGCCATTTCGAAGCCGATCCGAATTTCCAGACTCAGGCGCTGACGCCCAAACGCGGGGTGTTTTTCTGCCGACCGGGGCATCCGTTGCTGGCCAAGGAGAGCCTGTCGACCAACGACATGTTCGACTACCCGTTGGCGACCACGCTGATCCCGCCGGGCATTCGCAAATTGCTGGCAAACCTCAGCGGGCGCATCGATTTTTCCCCAACCATCGAGACCGAGCATTTTCCGGCGCTGGTGAAAGTGGTGCTGCAATCGAATGCGATTGGCGTGGGTACGGAAGAGGCGTTTGTCGAGGACATCGCCAAGGGTTCGCTGGTGTTGTTGCACTGGCGCAATCTGCCGCAGAACCTGGAGAGCATGAACGCGCGTTGCGGGATTGTCAGTCGCACCGGGTTTCGGTTGTCGCCAGCGGCGCGGGCGATGATCGAGACGTTGGTGGCGGTGGATAAGCAAGAGATGAGTGTCGCGGTTTAGGGCCTCATCGCGGGCAAGCCCGGCTCCCACAGTTGTCCGAGTTCCATCAGAAGGAATACGGTCAACTGTGGGAGCCGAGCTTGCCCGCGTTGAGGCCAGCAAGAACACTGTGGATTCAGAGCTGGGCAGCGGCCATTTGCGGCGCCACCCAGTCACTCACCTTGAACGGCTTACGAATCAACCTCTGCTGCGAAGCCAGATCCACTGAGTCCTGCAGTTTGCCCAGGAACACCGGGTCCAGCGTCGAGGGGAACACCTCGCTCAACTTCTGATCTTGCAAATCCTTCGTGAGGATAATCGAGGGGTAACTCGCCAGCCGCGACACCAACTGAATGTACGCATCCTTGTTGCTGTCCTGAGTCAGCCACTCCACCGCTTGCTGCTGGGCTTTCAACAGTTTGGCGACCACCTCGGGGTTCTCGTCGACAAATTTACCAGTGCCAACCAAGACACTCTGAATGCTGCCTGCGCCACCCAGGTCCTTGGTATTGAGCGGCAACTCGGCCAAGCCTTTCGCTTGCAACGAGGTCAATCCGGAACTGCCCCAGGAGGCATCGATCTGTTTGGCCGCCAACGCTGCCACGGCGCCGTTGAAGTCCAGGTTGATGACTTTCAGGTCCTTCTCGCTCAAACCCTGGCTGGCCAGCGCCGCGTCGAAAGACAACTGGGTAGCGGTGCCGCGGAAGATCGCCACGCGCTTGCCCTTGAGATCTTGCAGCGACTTGATCCCCGAGCCGGGGACTACGCCCAGGTACTGTTTCACGCCGCGAGCAGAAGCGCTTAGCAGCCGCGTATCGAGCCCGTTGGATTTACCGATGATTGCCGCCAGATCGCCCAGGTACGCCAGATCGACCTGACCATTGGCGAATGCCTCGTTGATCACCGGGCCCGCCCCTTTGAAGAAATTCCACTGGATCTTGATGCCTTGATCAGCGAAGGCTTTTTCGAAGATCTGCTGATCGCGCAGCACGTCGACCACGCCGCCGCCACTGTGTTGAGTGCCGGCGCTCAGGTCGGGCACGGCGATCCTGATTTCCTTGAGTTCGTCGGCGTGAGCGGTGAACGCCAGCAAGCCCGCCAGCGCAGGAGCGGCAAACAGGCTGAAAACGCGTTTGAAGGGAAGGTTCATGGGTGCGGCTCCTGATGACGACAGCATTGAGGCGCTGAAAGTAGGCTGAATCCTGACCAGCACTTAAATACTATAAATTCACATTTTTAGATCATTTAGACCTAAGCGAGCAATTACGGGCGCCCTGGATCGATATGCATAGAGAGCATCAAAAATATTCTTCGAATGCATTGGATGCGTGGGGCCTGCAAGCCTTAAATGGTCTCGCTTATCTCTTAATAGTATTGATTTGATTATTTATATAACAATTTGTGTTGGGGCTGCATCGCCAAGATCGCAGCCTTCGGCGGATTCCTACGGATGCATGTCGAGCCCCTACGGACGCACGTCGATCCCCTGTAGGAGCTGCCGAAGGCTGCGAGCTTTTGATCTAGATCCGCGACCCGATAAAACCGACAACGGAGGTCATCCATGGCCCGTGTATCCCTGCTGAGCCTGCCGCTTGCCGCTGCGCCACTCAATGGCCGTCTTTGGCCAACACTGGGCCAGCGTGTGTTGCCCTGGATAGTGCCCTTCAGCCTGTTCGCCCTGTGGTGCCTCGCCAGCCGCAATCACTGGATGAGCGAGCAGATTCTGCCGGCGCCTTCGCTGGTCTGGAGCAGTGCCATCGAACTTGCACAGGGCGAACTGTGGAGCCATTTGTGGATCAGCCTGCAGCGCCTGTTCTGGGGCCTGCTCGCCGGCATCACTGCCGGCGCTGCATTGGGTGCCGCGCTGGGGTTCAGTCAACGTCTTGAGCGCTTGGTGTTCCCGACCTTCGCAGGTCTGGCACAAGTCCCGACCCTGGCGTGGATCCCGCTGTTCATGGTGTTTTTCGGGATTGGCGAGGTACTGAAACTGGTGGTGCTGATCAAGGCCATCGTGGTGCCGGTGACGCTGCACACGCTGGTGGGTGTGCGTGATGCCCAACCCAAATTACGTGAAGCCGCTGCCGTACTGCGATTACCCCCCGGCTACTGATCCGTCGCCTGGTGCTGCCTGCCGCACTGCCGGCATTCATGGCGGGCGTACGCCTGGCACTGGCCGCCGGGTGGACGTCATTGCTGGCGGTTGAATTGCTCGCCTCCAGTGAAGGCATTGGTTACCTGATGGTGTGGGCACGGCAGTTGTTCATGCTCGACATCGTGTTTGTCTGCATCGTGGTGATTGGCCTGATTGGCGTGATCATGGATCGCGGGATCGGTCTGTTGGACAAGAAGCTGGTCCACTGGCCGCACCCGGCCACGGCGGAGATCCGCAGGGGTCCGAGGTATCAGGGCTGGCAACGTCTACAACCCTGGTTGCTGCCTTTTGCGCTAGTGGCCTTGTGGCAATTGACCACGGAACAACAGTGGGTCGACGCCAACATCCTGGTCAGTCCGCTGGCAGTTCTGGCCACAACCGTTAAGGGTTTGCTCGACGGTACGCTGATCAGCGGCATGGCCCTGAGCCTGGGTCGAACACTTGGCGGCCTGGTGCTGGGCGGTGGGCTGGGATTTGCGCTCGGTTTGCTGCTGGGCCTGTCGCGCAACAGCGAACGCGTGCTCGGCCCAACCCTTGCGGCAATCCGCCAGATCGCAATCTTCGCCTGGGTGCCGTTGCTCACCGCCTGGTTCGGCCTCGGTGAACTGGCCAAGTGGGTATTCGTTGCTCTCGCCACGTTCTTTCCGCTGTTCATCGCCACCCAACGCAGCGTCGCCAACCTCTCGCCACAACTCAACGAAGCCGCACAAGTGCTGCGCCTGAGCCTCGGCCAACGGTTGCGCCGGCTGGTGCTGCCGGGCGCGGCGCCAGGGATTTTCGCCGGGCTGCGCTTGAGCCTGATCTACGCCTGGCTCGGCACCATTGGCGCCGAATATTTCATGCCGTCCAACGGCGGTATCGGCAGCCAGATGATCGGCGCGCAACAACTGCTGCGCATGGATTTGATCATGGCCTGCATGCTTTTCGTCGGCCTTACCGGCGCCCTGCTCAACCTCATTGGCCAACGCCTGGAAATTCGCGCGACCCGCTGGAGACACGCATGAACGCACCCATTGTCAGCTTCAACCACGTAGGCAAATCCTTCGACGTCGACGGTTTCGAACTGGAGGCGATTCGCGAATTCAACCTGGACATTGCCGAAGGTGAATTCGTCGCCATTGTCGGTTCCAGCGGCTGCGGCAAATCGACGTTGCTGCGCTTGCTGGTCGGTCTCGACACGCAGTTTCGCGGGCAGATTACCGTGGACGGCAAAGCCGTCAGCGGCATTGGCGGCGAGCGCGGCATCGTCTTTCAGGAACACCGTTTATTTCCGTGGCTGACCGTCGCCGACAACATCGGCCTCGGTCTGGTCAATGAGCCGTTGAGCGCCGCGCAGAAGCAAAAGCGGATCAACGATTTCATCGATCTGGTCGGCTTGCGTGACTTCACTCGCGCTTATCCGCACCAGCTCTCCGGCGGGATGGCGCAGCGTGTGGCGATTGCTCGCGGACTGGTTGCCAGCCCAAGAATTCTGCTGCTCGACGAACCCTTTGGTGCGCTCGACGCGCTTACCCGTCAGCAGATGCAGGACGAGCTGCTGGCGATCCGCGCCCGCGCGAAAATCACCACCATCCTGGTCACCCACGACGTCGAAGAAGCGATTTTTCTCGCCGACCGTGTCGTGGTCATGGAGCCGCGTCCGGGGCGAATCAAGCAAGTGGTCGACATCGCCCTGCCGCATCCGCGCCAGCGCAGCAGTTTCGACTTCCATCAGTTGCGTGAAGAGCTATTGCACGAACTGACCAGCGACGACCATTACCAACCGAGCGTGCCGGTACAGATCCGCGATCTGCCGCTGACGTTCATTGCCTGCTGAACAGGAGTTTTGCGATGCCGCAACGTCCCAATTTTCTGGTGATTCTGGCCGACGATCTCGGCTTCTCCGACCTCGGTGCGTTCGGCGGCGAAATCGCCACGCCGCACCTTGATGCGCTGGCCAACAACGGCTTGCGCCTGACGGACTTTCACACCGCACCGACCTGCTCGCCGACGCGCTCAATGCTGCTGACCGGCACCGACCACCACATCGCCGGCATCGGCACCATGGCCGAAACCCTGACACCGGAGCTGATCGGCAAACCGGGTTACGAGGGTTACCTCAACGATCGCGTCGTCGCGCTGCCCGAGTTGCTGCGTGAAGCCGGTTACCAGACGCTGATGAGCGGCAAGTGGCACTTGGGCCTGACTGCAGAGCTGGCGCCGCACGCGCGGGGTTTCGAGCGTTCGTTCTCGCTGTTGCCCGGCGCAGCCAACCACTATGGTTTTGAGCCCACCTACGATGAGCAGACCCCGGGCCTGCTGAAATCCACGCCGGCGCTGTACATCGAAGACGACACTTTCATCGACGAATTGCCCAAGGATTTCTATTCCTCCGACGCCTTCGGCGACAAGTTGCTGCAGTACCTCAAGGAGCGTGACCAGACCCGGCCATTCTTCGCCTACCTGCCGTTCTCCGCGCCGCACTGGCCATTGCAGGCGCCGGCAGACCTCGTCGAGAAGTACCGTGGCCGCTATGACGCAGGCCCGGAAGTGCTGCGCCTGGAACGCCTGGAAAAACTCAAAGCCCTGGGCCTGATCGAGCCGGACGTCGAGCCGCATCCGCTGATTCAACTGACCCAGCAGTGGGATGCGTTGAGCGAGGAACAAAAACAGATTTCCGCGCGGGCTATGGAGGTCTACGCGGCGATGGTCGAGCGCATGGACTGGAACATCGGCCGGGTCGTCGAGTACCTGCGCCAGCAGGGGCAGCTCGACAATACGTTCATCCTGTTCATGTCCGACAACGGTGCCGAGGGAGCGCTGCTTGAAGCGTTCCCCAAGTTTGGCCCGGAGTTGGTGGCGTACCTCAGCCAGCATTACGACAACAGCCTGGACAACATCGGCCGGGCCAATTCCTATGTCTGGTACGGGCCGAACTGGGCGCAGGTGGCGACTGCGCCATCGCGCTTGTTCAAGGCGTTTACCACCGAAGGCGGGATTCGCGTGCCGGCGCTGCTGCACTATCCGCAGTTGGCGATCAAAGGGCAGATCAGCCATGGCTTCGGCACGGTGATGGACATCACCCCGACCATTCTCGACCTGGCCGGCGTACGCCATCCGGGCAAGCAGTGGCACGGCAAACCGGTGGCGCCGTTGCGGGGTAAATCTTGGTTGGGCTTCTTGTCCGGCGAGACGGCGCAAGTGCATGACGAGCACACGGTGACGGGATGGGAGTTGTTCGGGCGCCGGGCTATTCGGCAGGGGCAGTGGAAAGCGGTTTACATTCCGGGGCCGGCCGGGCCGGCGACCTGGCAGCTGTATGATTTGGGCAGTGATCCGGGGAAATTCATGATTTGGCGTTGCTTCAGCCAGAGAAACTGAACGCCCTGATCGAGCATTGGCAGAAGTATGTCGATGAAACCGGGGTGATATTGAGTGAGTCGCCTTTCCAGCCGGAGTGATTTGTTGCCTGACGCACCGCTATCGCTGGCAAGCCAGCTCCCACAGGGATTCAGGTTGTTCACAGATACCTGAATTCACCCTCAATCACTGTGGGAGCTGGCTTGCCAGCGATGAGGGCCTCAGACCCGTAGACCCTCCACGGTTTGCCCCTGAACTTCTTCCTTGCGCACAAACCGGTTCGCCCGTCCAAACGTGCCGAAATCATTAAACCGCACCCCCATCTCACGCATCACCTTATGCGCCACCGGTACGGTCAGCTGACGAATGTAAAACGGTTCCTTCACCACAAAATGATGGATCCCGTGGCTGCTGCCAAAGTTGAAGCAGAACGCCTGCAACGGCCACAGCCACCATGGATTCAGCACCTGGCACTGCTGCAGCACATTGCCCGACTCGATGTCGCCGTAGTAATGCATGTTCGAGCTGATGAAATGCAGGCAGAAGGTGCGCAACACGTTCGGGCCGATGATCACCACAGCAGCGATGTCGATCACTTGCATCACCGCCAGCGTGGTCGCTGACCACTCGATCGGCGAGCCCAGCAGATGCGCAATGCCATTCGCTGCATGGAAACCGAGAAACACGTACCACGCGCCCCAATGCACCAGCGCCAGCGGTGCATAGACCTTCAACGTGCGCTTGATGATGCTGAACTTGTGCGCCCAGGTCTTGGCCCGGAGCATGCGGATGAACGCCGACATCACGTTGTCGCCGACCATCAGCAAACGTGCAAAACCCCAGGGTTCACCGTTGGTGATCGCGCGTTCTTCCATGTCGGTTTCCGTGCCGGAGACCTTGTGGTGATTGAGATGCAGATGGCGACGAATCCACGGGTTGATCGTGCTCGGCCGCGCCAGCCACACCAGGCCCATCATCAGGTTGTGCGGCACACGCTGCTTGCGAAAATACATGCTGTGAATCAGGTCGTGTTCCAGCTCGTGGGTCAGCGAGGCGAAAAATGCGTTGAGCAACAAACACACCCACCAGGCCATGTGCCCGCTGATGTACAGCGCCGCTGAGCCAATCATGCCAGTCAGGGCAACCGCCAGAATCCCCGCGCCCAACGCATCCTGATGCTTGAGAATCGGGTAGCGCTCGCGCAATTCGACGCCTTTGGCCAGCACCACTTCGCGAATATGCGCTGATCGCTGGGCCGCATTGTGTCGCTGGGGACTTGCAGAAGTACCGTCCATGCTTCCATCCTCGGGTTTATGATGTTCGCATCGTGCCCTGCAAGAGTTCGAATCGCGGTAGCCGAGAACGCCAACCTGTTGACCGGAAGCGCCAATCAGCATGAAGGAACCGACCTCCCTCGCCAGCTGGACCCGTGCCTTGCGCAAACAACTCGATGCGCTGGGGCTGGACAGCATTGCTTTGTGCCAGCAGGCCGGGCTCGACCCGAACTTGATGGACGATCCCAACGCGCGCTATCCACTGTCCGGAACCACGCGTCTGTGGGAGATCGCCGTGCAGGTCAGTGGCGATCCGGCAATCGGGTTGCGCGTGTCGCGCTTCGTCAGCCCGACCACGTTCCATGCGCTCGGTTATGCACTGGTTGCCAGCGGCAGCCTGCGTGAAGTGTTCGAACGCATCGTGCGTTATCACCCGGTGGTCAGCGATGCGCTGGAACTGGAACTGAGCCGCAGCGACGACCGTTATCAATTCCGTCTGAAAATTCCGTCAGGCAATCCTGCACCGGCCTTCGAGGCCATCGACGCCTTCGCCGCCATCTACGTGCGCACCTGCCGTAATCGCCTCGGCCGCGATTACGCGCCACTGGCGGTTTACCTGCGCCGCCCGGAACCGACCGATGCGCACCAATGGCACAAGGTCTTCCGCGCCCCGGTGCATTTCGGTTGTGCCGAGGATCGTCTGGAGTTTTCCCTGGAGGACTTTGAAAGCCATCTGGACGACGCCAACCCGGAGCTGGCCGAGCACAACGAAACCGTGCTCAAGCGCACCCTGGCGCAACTCAAGCCGCTGACCTGGGAACGCAAGGTCCGTGACGCCATAGAAGAACAACTGCCCGAAGGCGAGCCCAGCGCCGAACACATCGCCCACACCCTGCACTTGAGTTTGCGCAGCC
>NZ_JAEKEG010000101.1 GCF_016651255.1 Pseudomonas sp. TH10 | reverse complement strand
AGCGAAGCACCCGAGAAGCACTATAAGCAACGCGAGGAATGGCAAACAGTCCTTGATCACTTCGTCGAGCGGCAATTCACCACCCAATAAATACGAAGCCTCATGAGGCCGCCCCCTCAATTAATTACAGCTTCGCGTCTCGCCCACGTCCCCAAAGGTTGTGTCAGTCAGTTTCTTGGTGTGGAGGCAGACCTGTCAGTACAAAGCGGCGGCCGCAGTGACAAGCCGGTAGGCTGAAAAACAACGACCCGCCGCACTACCAACCCTCAAACTGCGAACGAACCTTGAACAGTTCGTTGTCGTTGCGAATCCCGAGCTTTCTATAGGCAGAATGCTTTTGGGTGCTGATGGTCTTGACGCTGCGCGTGAATTTCTGAGCGATTTGCGTCACCGACAAGCCATCCAGGCAACAGCGCAATACTTCCCGCTCACGAACGGACAGTTCGCTGGAGGTGATCAACGTGTTCAATCCCAAAGGGTTCGCCAGATCTTCCTGGCTCTCCTGGGCCATTGACACCTGATTTTCCCGCAGTTCGTTTTCCATCATGGGATGCAGGTAGTCACGCCCGCTGGCGACACGGCGAATCGCTATCAGCAACTGTTCCTTCGCCGTTTCCTTGCCCAGGAAACCCTTGGCACCGCAGCGCATCGCCATGGCCACAGTAGCCGGGGCATGCAATGCGGAAATCACCAGAAGGCTCACCTTGGGAAACTTGATCCGCAAGCCGCGAATCAGGTTCAGTCCGTCCACTTCGCCCGGCCCCAGGGAATAGTCCATGAGGACCACATCCACCTCCTGTTGATTCAATGCGTCGATCAACTTCTGGCTCTGGGTAAAATACCCGAGCACAGTGATATCCCGCTCTTGCCTGACATTCTCGGCGATGCCTTGCAGAATGAGCGCATGGTCATCCAGCACCATCAGGCGAATGGGACGAAACAATGAAACCATGAAAAATTCCTTAGCCTCAGGACAACCAGAATGGCTACTCATTACTTGAGCACAAGCCCACACGCTTCCCAGGGTTATTATGACTAAAACAAGCAGAGTCAAGAATACAGAGAACCTGCGCCCAAATAAAATAGGAATATTCCTAAATTTTTAGAGATTCAGATTAATCCCATGGCGCGGCCAGTGCGGGTATCGGAACGGTAATTCTCCGTTGAGAAATCAACCTGCTTTCAACTCGAAAAAATCCCACCCTGTAAAAAAACATCATCAACCAAACCACCATCAACATCAATAACAAGAGCCAACCCTGGCGCTTTCAACAAAGTTTCAATATTTACAGTTGTTATATTCAGATACTTTAAGGCAATTGACGCACAACTCCCTATTAACTTAATTTTGCTCCAACCTGGAAGTATTTAACAGGCACCATGTTTTTTGGAGACATACTATGAACTTAAGTAAAATAGTGCGAAATTCGGGCATACTGGCGGTACTAGGCATCAGCTGTACGGTAGTGTCAGCCCCTGCAGAAAACGAGTACTTTACAGCTTCTATCAGCAAAGAGGGAAAAGTACTCAGTCAGTCGTCGGAATGGATTGATAGCGTGAAATACTTCCCTCAAAAGGATTGGTTTTCAAACTATGAAATTAATTTCAAGCCCGACACCTACAAACAAGCACCGGCTTTTTGCTCTGCATCCACGACTGACAGCGAGGGCGAAGATGACTTGCTCTATGGGGTAGCGAAGCTGGGTGCAGCACCACGGCAGGATCGCGTCACGGTCATCACATCGTACATGGGCAAAGCAGGCCGTTCAGGTGATACCTCTCAGAGCTTCATGCTGATCTGCTTTAAATAAAACCTGAATGACAGGAAGAATGACTTTCGCCCTGTCATTCGTGCAAGCCAACCTGCAGACCGCGTCCGCCAATCGAAGACCTTAATCGCACTCAGGGAAAACCCCAAAGCGGAACAAAGGGCCGGTATCAACAACACCGGTTTGCCGGCCATCGCGAATCACCCACTCCGACGCATGACAAACAGTCGACTGTTTCTCGCAGGCGTTCGATAGCCGCGGCAATGCCCTGCGTGCCCCCTGCCTCTGCTGCCAGGCTCTCTACCTCGCGCGCGGCAGCGACCACATCGGTAACCCCGAGCATCATGGCGGCCCCGGATATACGATGGGCCAGGCGGGCTACCTGAAGCCAGTCACTGGCGCCAAGGGCCTGGAACATACATTCAAGGTCCACACTGGAGGTCAAAGTAAATGCCTGTTGTAAATCAACTTCAACGCCAGGGGGCTCGTCTGCATCGACCGTCGCCAGAGGCGGGACATCACACCACAGGTCAATGATTTGCCCCAGCTGTTCGAGTCTCAATGGCTTGGCCAGTACGCCATCCATACCAGCCTCGAAACAAACACTCGTGTGCTCGGGGCCGACCAGCGCCGAGATCGCAATGATCGGCACACGCTCCAGGGTCTCGACCTCTCGTCGACGAACACTCGCGGCGAATGCGTAGCCATCGATGTCTGGCAAATTGCAGTCCAACAGGATGATGTCGAACTTCGAATGGGCATGCAGGCTCAGGCCCAGCCCCCGGTTTCTGCCTGTGTGACGCTGTGTCCCAGTGCATGCAGCTGGCGCTTGATGACAAACTGGTTTTCCGGATGATCCTCTACCACCAGCACACTTAGCGCACGCCGCCTGCCCGTCGACAACACAGGGGGATGCCCATCGTGCATCGGGTTGTTCAAAGGCGGGACCAAGGGCGCACTCAACAACACCTCTACCTGGGTACCACGGCCGAACTGACTCTCCAGTCGAATGGAGCCACCCATCAACTTCAGCAGGCTGGCGCAGATCGTCAGCCCCAAACCGGAACCGCCAAACTTGCGCGCGATGGATTCATCCACTTGTGAAAACGCCTGGAACAATCGCAACTGCTGGCGCCTGGAGATACCTATCCCGGTGTCCGACACCACAACACGCAGCCGACCGGTAGTAGGGACAAGCGGGTCAACAGTCACTTCAGCCTCGACCCTGACCAGCCCGGCCTCGGTAAACTTGATCGCATTGGACAACAGGTTGATCAGCACCTGACGTACACGCTGGGCGTCGATGACCAGCCATAGTGGCGAATCCAGCCGCACCGACATGTTCAACCGCAGACGTTTTTCCTCGGCCCGCGATTCGACGATACTCAACGCGTCCTGAATCAGCGCCTGCAAATCCGTCGGCAGACAGCGCAACTCCAGCTTGTCGGCTTCGAGCTTGGAAAAGTCCAGCACATCGTCCAGCAACCCCAGCAGGGAATTGGCGCTGGTCACGGCGACCTTGGCCAGCAACGCATCATCAGGCGACAATTTGCTGCGCCCCAATAACTCCACCGACGACAGGACGGCATTCATCGGCGTACGGATTTCATGGCTCATGACCGCAAGGAACATGGCCTTGTCGCGCTCGCTGCGCTCGGCCCGACGTCGAGCCCTGTACGCTCGCAACAATAGGAAAACGAAGGCGAGCAACAAGATTACGGCGAGTGCCAGCTCCCACACGTAGTAATGCAGCATCGTCGACCACGAAGGTAGCTGGTAATGGGTGGTGCTCACCCATTGCGCCAGCATCAGGTCGGTCTCCTTCGCAGTCAGCGAGGCCAGCGACTTGTCGATGATGGAGATCAACAGCTGATCTTCAATGCGGGTACCAATTCTGACCACCGCGAGCATATCCGGAAGAGAGCCCGCCACGTGCAGGGTATCGAAGTAACGTTTCTGCAGGATCGGAATCAGTGCCGCTTCAATATCGACCGCCGCATATGCGTCGCCCAAGGCGACCTTCTCCAGCGCTTGCGCAGGGCTATTGACCACTACCAGTTCGATGTCGGGGTAACGCGCGCAAGCTTTGTTCGTAGCCGCCCCCGCCCTTGACGGCAACCCGTTTACCGCTGAGTTGGCGCGGATCAAAAATAACCGGTGAACTCGCCTGGGTGACGATCAGGGTCGAGCCGACGAAGTACGGTTCGCTGTAGGCGATCCGTTGCCGAATATTCGGAGACGCCAGCCATTCGGAAACAGCCGGGAGCAGATCGACATGTCCTTCGAACAGCGCCTCGGTAGCACTCGTCCAGCCTACCGGCGGGGCCAGGCGAAACTGCAGCCCGGACACTCTGGCGACCGCCTTCACGTACTCGGCGCTGAGCCCCTTGTAGACCCCGTCCCCGATGTATTCGATGGGGCGCCAATCGGGGTCGATACCGATGTTCAACACCGGATGCGCAGCTATCCAGGCCAGCTCCTGCTCTGTAAACAAGTCGCTGGACTGGCCCCAGGCCCCCTCTTGGAAACCGGCAATCGTCAACAGCAGTGTACGCAGGAAAGCACGCAATATTCCCTTGCTGTACGCCTGCTCATAACGAGCCCCTGCCCCCTCAAGATAGCGCCGCACACCGGTCACACCTGACCACTTCATCCCTCATTCCCTGTCATGAAGACTCAACCCACCGCAGCCAGTAGGGACGCCGGGGGAAATCATTGTAAGCCCCTTTAATTCGGATACTTCATGAAATATGTTTACGAAATTGTAATGAGTCACCGTTTGAATTAACGCCGCCAGCGCAATGGCAAACAGCTCCAACTCGCGTGAACAGTTATCTATTGATTTCACCCACACCCGCGTCAAGGCTGGGACAACGGCATACCCTTGGCCCCGGCGTAAAACACAATCAGCACTGCGGGCGAGTCGCGCGTCAGCCCACGATGCAACGCCCCCACCATCTCCGGCAACACCTGCCCTGCGCTGAGGGTCTTTTTCTCACCGCTGTCCTTTTTTCGACGGTGAGTTCTCCGGACAAGACGTAGGCTGCATTCGGCATTGGATGTGTATGCCAAGGCAATGCCGTGTGTGCCGGGATGGTAATTTTAACCACCGTCAACTCGGGCGATCCGCTCGGGTAATCTACATAAGGCAGGCCATCCCAAGATGTACTACCACGAAGTAGCGTCTCTGTTTCAACGGTGGATTGATTGTGTGCACTTACCGAGCCTGCCAACAACGGCAGGCTGACGCCGCAGACAAATAGAATTTTTTTATAAAAGCATCAAACAATGGCTTCATTCTCTAACGGAAGAATCAGGGACTGATGACACATCTTGTTGTTAATCATCGCTATTTGATGAACTACTTGAAATAGTCAGTCTTCGTCCCGCGCAGGCTCACCCTTACAAGACTCTTCCTATGTATGCGACCTGGAAGAACAGGGATATAGGAATACTCCCATATATGACGCCACCTGGCCGCCAGCCAGGCGCCGGGGCTTGCTGCTACGGCGTGGCCAGGCACTTTTATTACGAAGCAGGGACTTCCTGGCACCACGCACTACTCAATGCCGCCGTGAGGCTCGGCGGCATCGGCCCAATGAGCATACCGGTGTGAAAGCGCCAGCCCGTGACCCGCAGTTTAAAGAGCCAGTTCGGACTCGTCCCATATACCCGCGCTACACATCCCGTAACGTATAGCGACGCCCCGGGGTTGTGCCAACAACAAACGCAGGCAGCCGATGCCCGCTGCCAAATCCGCAACGTCGACAGGCACAGAATCAACTCCTAATACTCATAAGGTCAATCGATGATCCACAGAACACCCTTTTGCCTGCTGCGCAAACTGCCCATGGTCATGGCCATGGGCGTTACCGCCATCATTGCCCAGCCAGTCAACGCTCACGGCTACATCGAAAGCCCGAAATCGCGGGCCTTCATGTGCCAGGAACATCAAGGCGCGCTGAACAGGGACTGCGGCAGCGTGCAGTACGAACCGCAAAGCATTGAATTCCCTGGTCGTCCCGGCGGCAGCATCCGCCATTTCCAGGGGAGGGCCGAGCCTGCGCCGGAGATTTCAATCAATGCGGCCCAGCTGATGGCACCATCGCGGCTGGCGGTATGGACGTCTTCTCGCCACTGAACGAGCAGACGGCGACCCGCTGGAAAAAAACCCTTATAAAGCCAGGACTCAACACCTTCACCTGGCATTACAACGCCAGCCATGCCACCGCCTGTTGGCAATTTTACATCACAAATAAAGACTGGAATCCGAACCGGCCGCTTAGCCGAGAATCATTCGAACTCAAGCCACTGCTCGACGAAAAATGGAACAACACCGTACCGGTTCCAGCCGGGGGCACCACTCCGCACAAGGTCTACATCCCGGCCGACCACGGCGGGTACCATGTCATATTGGCCACCTGGAAAGCGGCGGATACCGACGCCACCTTCTACCAGGTCATCGACCTCGATATTGACAACGGAAAGGCACCGCCCTCGGATTGGCAACACATCGGAACCGTGCAACCTCAGGCCCTGAAAATCGGCGACGAGGTATTCACCCGTGCGTTTGTCGAAGGCAGCGAACTGCAAGCACGACAGGTCGGCCTGAAAATTACCTCGGCCGAAGAGTCCCGCGCCGATGTGTGGCCCTACCTGCTGGCGAAAAAGGTCAACGCGACCAACCCGGGCTTCCTGATGGGCGAACTCAATGTCGAAAACCAGGTAGTGCCGAACTTCGGCATGAACGGCTTCTTCGTCAAGAAAGGCAGTGACATCACCAGCGTCCTGGTCAAGCAGGTACTGGCCGAACAGCCAGGTGAGCTGAAAGTCGACGCCATGCGCCAAAATTACACACTGAAAAACGGCAAGGTCGACCTGCACTTCAATGCGATCGCCAGGGGCGTCGACTACACCATCAAGGCCACGGTATTCAACGCCAAGGGTGAAAGCATCGCGCACCAGCAGGCTGAAGCCGGTAACAACACGCCGCAGTTTTCGATCACCCTCGAGGACATCATGGTCGGCAAGTTCGACCTGGTGATCATCGCCACCCCGAAGAAGGGAGCCCAGTTGCAACACACCGTCAGCTTCACTGTGCAGCAGGAAAGCGACGCCCAGTATGACCATGTCTTCCCTGCGAGCTTGAAGAGCTACGTCTCCGGCACCCGGGTGCTGCAGCCCAAGGACGGTAAAATCTACGAGTGCAAGCCGTTCCCGAACAGTGGCCACTGCATCCAGTGGAGCCCCAGTGCAACCTCCTTTGAGCCGGGCAACGGCGCAAACTGGCAGGCGGCCTGGTCGCGCAGGTAATCGGTGCTTTCAGCACCCGTGCGTGACGCGCAAGCGTCACGCCCCCCGGTAAGAGCACTCTCAGCCAAACACACAGGACTGATGAGATACGTAGACCCGGCCACCTTCACGCATCACCAGAGCGAAGGTTTCATAAAAGCAGCTCCTTTGCTCCAGCGCCTGGCTGTGCACCTCACCAATGACCACAATCAGCGCATTGTCCCCAAAGAGCAGCACATTGCTGGTATGCACGTGATGATCGAGCTGGCTGCGCCACGCACTGCCCTGAACGATCTCATTGGCCCCCTTGAAGAGCTCTACTGTTGGAAAAACACACCGACTCGTCACCGTATAATCCAGCCAGTCTTTCCGGCGAGCAGATGACCTCACCATAAAATGCCTTGACGAATGGCACGACCAACGCCTGTAGGTCTATTTTCATTGTCACTCACTTCCCTTTGTTTATCGGCCCTTCTGCCAGCAGCGCAGCCATCTTGTTTAGCGCGCGCGAGCATCAACACCCATAGGAAAACTCCCAATTAAAACCATAAATAAAGGGAGCTTGAGCTCATGCCCCCCTGGCGCGACCCCGGCTAAAAACCAGGATTACATTTTCAGACTTCTCCTGAATTTTCCTACGTGTAACAAGGGTAGGATCCTCGGGTCTTTGACCAGACGCTCCTTGGCACGCCACAGGATGTCTGTCCTGCCTTCGCCCCAAACCTCGAGCACACCCCGAACATGACTCTGCGCGTAGTGATAGCCGACGACCACCCAATCACCCTGATGGGCGTGCGCGCCGTACTGAAAAG
Organism: Pseudomonas sp. TH10; assembly: GCF_016651255.1. Lineage (GTDB taxonomy): Bacteria > Pseudomonadota > Gammaproteobacteria > Pseudomonadales > Pseudomonadaceae > Aquipseudomonas. The sequence continues at coordinate 13,986 of NZ_JAEKEG010000101.1, read as the reverse complement.
CCAAAGCGCACTCAAGATTGTCGGCGAGGCGCAAAGCGTGGAAACGTTGCTTGACCTGCTGCACCAGCAGCCCTGCGAGCTGTTGGTCACTGACCTGAACATGCCTTGCGACCGCCAGATGGATGGGCTGCGGCTGATCCAGAGACTGCGCAGGTACTACCCCGACATGGCAATAGTCGTGGTCACCATGCTCGACAACCCGACATTGACCGCGCAATTGCTGAAAATGAATATCAGCGGCCTGGTGAGCAAGCGCGGGTTGCTCAATGACTTGCCAAAAGCCATCAACCACCGTGGCGAGCAACCATTCATGTCGCCCTCGATCCAGCAACTACTCAGCGTTAGCCACGACAGCTCGCAACAACTGCATAAACTGACCGCCCGGGAGGTTGAAGTGCTGCGCCTGATCGGTTCGGGGCTCAGCGTCAGCATGATTGCCCAGCACCTGTGTCGCAGCAAACAGACCATCAGCACCCAGAAAATCAGTGCCATGCGCAAGCTTGGCGTGGACACGGCTGCTGCTCTGTTCACCCACATCAAGGCCTGCGGCCTGGCATGAGACGCACCCGTCACTCACAGATCCCGGTTATTCAATGCTCGCTTTAACTCCCGCTTTCCATTACCGCATGGGGCGCCGGCTGCTGCGCCTGTTGTCCGCTATGTGCCTGCTTTCAGGAATGGGGGCTTGGTGCCCGGTCCAAGCCTGCGATGAACTGCCCGTCAGTGCTCCAGCTCCGATCCATTCGCCCTGGGCCCTGGTATCGGACCAGGCCTGGGCTATCGCGCTGGTGATTCTGGTGATCTTCCTGTCGTCGCTATACTGGAACTGGCGCCTGCAGATTCAGGTTCGCCAGCGCAAATCGGCGCAGGCTGAACTGCAGGACAAACTGGCCTTTCAATTTTCACTGATCAACAGCCTGCCGACCCCCTTATACGTGTGCGACTTGCAGGGCCGCCTCAACACTTGCAACCGCGCCTACGAAGAATTGTTCTGCACCGCACTGGAAAATATTCGAGGCCAATTGCCGACCGAGCAGGACTGCCTGCCGAGTATTTTTTCCCAAAACCTGCAGCACGCGCACCGGCGCCTGTTAAGGGCCCACCAACCGCACTTTGTCGACACCAGTCTTGAGCTCAACGGAGTACTACGCCAGCTCTACCAATGGCTGGTGCCCTTTTACAATGCCCGGGGTGAACTGGAGGGCCTGCTCGGCGGGTGGCTGGATATTTCCGAGCGCAAGCAGCTTGAACTCAAGCTGCGTGAGTCCAAGCAGATCGCCCAGAAAGCCAGCGCGGCGAAGAGCGAGTTTCTCGCCACCATGAGCCATGAGTTGCGTACCCCGTTGAACGCCTTGGTCGGCTTGCTGGAGCTGGAGGCCAGCGCCGAGCCAACTCCTTCGATGAACCTGCGTGTCGCCCAGCAATCGGCGATGTCGATGATCGACCTGATTGGTAATATCCTTGACCTCGACAAGATCGAAAGCGGCCTGATGCAACTAACCCCGGCGCCGACTGCGTTGCAACCGCTGCTCAGCAGCAGCCTGCGCCTGTTCGCTGCCCAGGCTCATGAAAAACATCTGGAGCTGAGTCTCGACTATTGCGCGGCCCCGCAACGGATGCATCACCTGGATGCCCTGCGCCTGCAACAGATCGTGCATAACCTGATCAGCAACGCGCTGAAATTCACCCACAGCGGCGCTATCCGTATCTGGGTGCAGGAAAGCGATACAGGGCCCGACACCAGCCTGCTCAAACTAACGGTCAGCGACAGTGGCATCGGCATTCCACAAGAACAGCAGGCCGAAATTTTCGAGCCCTATCGCCAGGCCCACGCCAGCATCGCGCACCTCTACGGCGGATCAGGACTGGGCCTGAGCATATGCCATCAACTGGTCCAGCTCATGGGAGGCCGGATCTGGCTCGACAGCCAGCCCGGACAGGGCTGCGCTGTCAGTCTCGAGTTGCCACTGACCTGGCAGGCCGTCAGCCCACCGAGCGCCAAGCGCCGGGCGCCCACTGCGCAGGCGAGCCGCGCGCTGCACGTGCTGGTGGTCGACGATGTCTCGACCAACGGCCTGGTCATGGCCTTGCAGCTGGAGCGCCTGGGCCATCAGGCCGCCCATGTGTGCAGCGGCGCCGAGGCACTGCTGGCCTTGCAGCTCGAGTCGTATGACGTGCTGATCAGTGATTGCAACATGCCCGACATGGACGGCTACGAGCTGACCCGCACGGTGCGCACCGCAGAAAAACCGCCAGGCCTGGCCCCTCTCGATCATCGGCTACACCGCCAGCGCCCTGACCAACGAAGCGACGCGCTGCCTGGAAGCAGGGATGAACCAGTTAATGATCAAGCCGGTCACCCTGGAGCGCCTGCAGGAGGTGCTCAGCACCCATCACTTCGCCCCTGCGCCGACACCCTGCGAGGAACCCATCTGCAGCTTGAATCTGCAGCACCTGGAGACCTTCGCCGACACCCCGAGCTGCGCCGGCGCGTACTGCTGGAACTGCGCAACAACCTGGGCGAGGAGATTGCGCAACTGTGCCGGCTCCCGGCGACTACACAGGCCGTCGACGACCTCGTGCATCGCCTCAACGGCGTCGCCTGCCTGATCGATGCCGAGGACCTGGCCCGGGCCTGCCATGCGCTCAAACAGCTGGCTGAAGGTGATCCTTCAGGTATTGCCAACGGCCTGCTGGCACTGCGCCAGAGCTTGGCAACGCTGCACGACGACGTCCAGCAGGCACTTGAAACAGTGGCGTGATCTTCACGCTGGCGGACGGGATAGGCGTCCGCCGCACTCTCGTACTCCTCCCATACCCGCCCCCGCACACCCGCCTTAGTCTGTCGATGCTTTCTGAGGTGGCCCGGTGGCAGGTATCGACAAAGGTTACTGGCGTATCGGGCCCACCCCTCAGGAGGCATGAACCCCATGATTATTCATCTGATTTAAGGTCGAGAGATGATCCGCAATAAGCAATCGCGTCTGTTCCGCAAACTGCCATTGGTTGCCGCCATCGGCATGGCGTCCCTGGCTTCCATGGCCATCCAGCAAGCCAGTGCTCACGGCTACATCGAAAGCCCGAAATCCCGTGCATACATGTGCCGCACCAATGTGAACAATGACTGCGGCAGCGTGACGTACGAGCCACAGAGTGTTGAATACACCGTCACCGGCCGCAGCGACTATAACGGCATTGCCTGCACGGGCCCCTTTACCGAATGTGGCCCGGCAGACGGCAAGATCGCCAGCGGCGGCATGAGCCAATTCGGCGAATTAGATATCCAGACGGCTACTCGCTGGGGAAAAAGCGACATCAAGCCCGGCCTGAACACGTTCACCTGGCATTACAGCGCTCGCCACCCGATCGACTATCAAGAGTTCTACATCACCAAAAAGATTGGAATCCGAACGAGCCCCTGACTCGCGATTCGTTTGAACTGGTACCACTGCTTCACGTCGATGGCGGCAAACAGATGGCCGAGGTGCGTACCTCCCACGAAGTCAATATTCCTGCTGATCACACCGGCTACCACGTAGTGCTGGCCACTTGGAGAGTCGGCGATACCGATGCCACCTTCTACCAAACCATCGACGTCAACATCGACGGTGAGGAAGTGCCCCCTTCCCCTTGGGACAACCTCGGCGTGGTGCAGCCACAAGCGCTGGAAATCGGCGATAAAGTCACCACCCGCCTGTTCGGTGCCAGCGGCGAAATGACAGACAAGAAAGTCAGCCTGACCATTGCCTCGGACGAACAAGCCAAAGCCGATATCTGGCCACACATGCTGGCGGAAAAAGTCAATGCGGCCAACCTGGGCTTCCTGATGGGTGAGCTCAACACTGATGGCGAAGTGGTACCGAACTTCGGCAAGAACAGCGTCTTCGTCAAGAAAGGCAGCGACATCACTGGCTTCCAGCTGGAAAAGGAACTGGTCAACCAGCCGATCGAACTGAACATCACCGGTATGCAGCCGAGCTACACCTTGAAGGAAGGCGCAGTCGACCTGCACTTCAACGCGATTGCCAAGGGCAGTGATTTCACCATCAAGGCCACGGTGTTCAACGCCAAGCATGAAAGCGTTGCACACAAGCAAGCCGCCGCCGGCGATAACACCCCGCACTTCTCGCTCAACCTGAAGGACATCGAGGCTGGCAAGTTCGACCTGGTAGTCGAAGCGGCACCGAAGAAAGGCGCGACCAAACAGGAAACCGTTTCTTTCACCGTGCAGGCTGAAAGCGATGGCTCGTATGACTTCGTCTTCCCTGAAGGCCTGAAGGAATACAAGGCTGGCACCACCGTGCTGCAGCCGAAGGATGGCAATACCTACGAATGCAAGATCTTCCCTTACAGCGGCTTCTGCTCCCAGTGGGGCGCAAACGCCACCGGTTTTGAACCAGGCGTCGGTTCCAACTGGCAAGACGCCTGGATCCGCAAGTAAGCGATCCCGGAGTTGAACCAGGCGTGGCGCGCAAGCGCCACGCTTTCCGTCTTGTCCTGCCTATTTCTGAAGTAAAACCACCCATGCGCTCAATCGCTTATTCAACCCCACGTGTGCTGCTGCACTGGATTTTCGCCCTGGTGATTATCTGGGCCACGGTCAGTGGTTTCGGCAACGCGATGCTCGACCTGCCCGACGCCCTAAGCGACGGCATCAATTTCATCAACGTATCGCTGACTGCGGTGCTGATTCCGCTGTTTGCGCTGCGGATCTATTTCACCCTGGCCCACCCCTTGGCGCATGCGCCAGACGAGGGCAATCAAGTGCTGGTCAAAGCCGGCCACCTGGGCCTGTACGTCATGACTGCGCTGGTGCTGGTCACCGGGGTACTGATGATGGAACGCCCGATCAACGTGTTTCCCTGGCGCTCATTCCCCAGCCTTTGGCAGAACCGCTGCTGACTGGCTTTTTCAACACCGTGCACAAGGCCTGCTGCGTAGTCCTGGCCCTGCTGGCGGTCGGCCACATCGGCGCCGTGGCGGTGCATCACTGCAATGGGCACAAGCTGCTGCAGCGCATGTCGCTGCGCCGGGCATGACCCCCGTGCGGGCGCCTGCCGCCCATGGAGCCGCCGTGAAAGACCTTGATGCACGCATGGCCCACTGGCTGAAAACGGCTGCCGTGGATACCTGGCTGGGCGTTGCCGCGTGTCTGCTGCTATGTGCCTGGTTGAGTTGGCTGGGCCATGGCAGCTGGCTGCTGAGCAACGCCGCGCCTACCAGTGACGCCAACCACCAGGCCAGCGCCCCGCCGGTCGCCACGGCGCCGCTGAACAGCGGTGCGATCGCCCGGCTGTTCGGCGCGGTGCCCGCCGCCGAAACGCTGAACACCCCACGCGTGCCGCTGGACCTGCTGGGCAGCCTGCTTGAAAGCGATGCGCAGCTGTCCAGGGCGCTGATCGGTAGCCCCCAGGGCAGCCGTTTCTACCAAATCGGCCAGCCCCTGCCGGGCGGCGGCAGCTTGCGCCGGATCGGTGCAACGCAGGTGGTGATCCTGCGCAACGGCGTGGAGCAGACGCTGACACTGGCAACGGCGAAGACCTCGCTACTAACCCCTTCAGCGCCTGCCGGTACGACCGTCGCCGCCGCGCCGGCCGGGTCCCTCATTCAACCGTCCCTGTGAAGCCAAAAATCATGAACCTAGCGTTACTGGCCGCGTCCCTGCTGACACTCGGCACCGTGTTCTCCCCCGTGCAGGCCGCCGACAAGCCCCCTGCGGCGCAACAATGGACCCTGAACATGAAGGATGCCGAACTGCGCGACCTGGTCAACGAGGTCGGCCTGATCACCGGCAAGACCATGGTCCTGGACCCGCGCCTGAACGGCAAGGTCACGGTGCAATCGACGACCGCTATGGACCAGCAAGGCATTTATTCACTGTTCCTTTCCGCGTTACGCAGCCAGGGCTTCGCCGCCATGGACCAGGGCGACCGGGTACTGATCCTGCCGGTGGCCGAAGCCAAGACCAAGGCCAGTGCCAGCCGCAGCGCCAGCAGTGAAGAAATCGTCACCCAGGTGGTCGAACTGCACCATGCCGCTGCCAACGAAGTGGCCGTGGCGCTGCGCCCGCTGGTGGCCACCGATGCCTACCTGGCACCGTCGACCACCGCCAACGCCCTGGTGATTTCCGACAGCGCCAACAACGTCAAACGCCTGCGCGAAGTCATCGGCGAGCTCGATTCCCCCGGCAACAAGGCCTTCAGCACCCTGCAGCTGCGCCATGCCTGGGCCGCCGATGTGGCCAAGACCCTGACCGACAGCCTGAACCAGGGCGGTGGCGCCCAGCAAAGCGCCAAGGCCATCGGCGACAGCCGCAGCAACCAGTTGATCCTGGTCGGCTCGGCCCCGGTGCGCCAACAGATGCAGCGCCTGGCACAGGTGCTGGATGTGCCGAAAAACGCCGGCGACAACACCCGCGTGCGCCGTCTTAACCACAGCGACGCCAAGGAACTGGAAACCCTGCTCGGCGGCATCGGCAAACGCCTGGAGTCGGCTAATGGAAGCGACGGTGGGAGCAGCAGTGGCAGATCCAGTCAGAAGCAGAACGCGCCGATCCTGATCAGCGCCGATGAAAGTCAGAACGCATTGGTGCTAATGGCCTCGCCGGCCCAACTGGCGATGTTCGACAGCGTGATCGACGAACTCGACCAACCCCGGGCCCAGGTGCTGGTCGAGGCGGCCATCGTCGAAGTCAGCGGCGATATCAACGAAGCCCTGGGCGTGCAATGGGCCGGCAGTGGCGCACACTTCGGCGGTGCGGCCAACTTCAGCGGCACCGGTCTGGCCATCGGCACGCTGCTGGGCAGTTTGAAGGACGGCAAGCCCCCTACACTGCCGGATGGCGCGATCATCGGCCTGGGCAGCAGTCATTTCGGCGCCCTGATCAACGCCTTGTCCAGCGATTCCAACAACAACCTGCTGTCGACCCCCAGCCTGTTGACCCTGGATAACCAGGAAGCGGAGATCCTGGTCGGCCAGAACGTGCCCTTCCAGACCGGCTCCTACACCACCAGCACCGATGGCGCGAGCAACCCGTTCACCACCGTGGAACGCAAGGATGTCGGGATCACCCTCAAGGTCACCCCGCACATCAACGAAGGCAACTCCCTGCGCCTGAAGGTCGAGCAGGAAAGCTCGGAGCTGGCCGCGGCGCCCGCGGGCATCAGCACCAGCGATATCATCACCAACAAGCGCTCGGTCAAGACCACCATCCTGGCCAATGACGGGCAGATCATCGTGCTCGGCGGGTTGATCAAGGACAACGTCAAGGTGCAGGTCAGCAAGGTGCCAGTGCTCGGCAGCATTCCCTGGATCGGCAAGCTGTTTTCCAGCACCAAGGAGGTCAATGAAAAGACCAACCTGATGGTGTTCCTGCGCCCGACCCTGCTGCGCAGCCAGGCCAGTGCCGAGGCCTTGAGTTCGCGCAAATATCGCAGCCTGCGTGACCTGCGCAGCCCCGACGGCAAGACCCGCGCCTTGCTGCCGGACAGCCCACACCAGTTGTTTGACGCCGAACCGATTGACCCTGCGGAGGCGTTCGATATGCGTGCTCCGGCCAGGTTGCAGCGCCCATGACGGCGCCGGCGATGTCGCGCCTGAGTTTTGCCTACGCACGTCGCCACGGCGTGCTGCTGGAGCCCGGCGAGCAGGGCGCGCGCCTGTATTGCCGGGCCGACACGCCGCTGGCGATTATCGCCGAAGTGCGCCGCTATCATGGCGCCGCGCTGCTCAGCCAGGTGCTGGACGACGATGCCTTCGCCCTGAAGATGGCCGCGCACTACCGCGACGGCCAGGACGGTGCACAACAGGTGGCCGAAGGCCTGGGCGAGCAGTTCATCGAGGAGTTCGACCTGGCCAGCCTGGCCGAGCAGTTGCCCCGCACCACCGACCTGATGGAGCAGGAGGACGACGCGCCGATTATCCGCCTGATCAATGCGATCCTCAGCGAAGCGGTGAAAAACAAAGCATCGGACGTGCACCTGGAAGCCTTCGAAGAACACCTGTCGGTGCGCCTGCGGGTCGACGGCCTGCTGCGCGAAGTGCTCAGGCCACGGCGTGAACTGGCCACCCTGCTGGTGTCGCGGATCAAGGTCATGGCCAAGCTCGACATCGCCGAAAAACGCGTTCCGCAAGACGGCCGCATTGCCCTGCGCATTGCCGGCCACGAAGTCGACGTGCGCGTCTCGACCCTGCCCTCCAGCCACGGCGAACGGGTGGTCATGCGCCTGCTCGACAAACAGGCCGGGCGCCTGGACCTGAGCCGCCTGGGGATGAACGCCGAGGTGCGCCAGCGCCTGGAACAGGCCCTGCACAAACCCCACGGCATCCTGCTGGTCACCGGCCCCACCGGCTCCGGCAAGACCACTACGCTGTACGCCGGGCTCGCCAGCCTCAACAGCCCGCAGCGCAACATCCTGACCATCGAGGACCCGGTGGAGTATCACCTCACCGGCATCGGCCAGACCCAGGTCAATGCCAAGGCCGAAATGACCTTTGCCCGTGGCTTGCGGGCGATTCTGCGCCAGGACCCGGACGTGGTGATGGTCGGCGAGATCCGCGACCGCGAGACCGCCGAAATTGCCGTGCAGGCCTCCCTGACCGGGCACCTGGTGCTCTCGACCCTGCACACCAACAGCGCCGTCGGCGCCGTCACGCGCCTGGCGGACATGGGCGTCGAACGCTTCCTGCTCTGCACCTCACTGCTGGGGGTGTTGGCCCAGCGCCTGGTGCGCCTGCTGTGCGCCGAATGCAAGCGCAGCGGCGTAGCCGATGCCGCAGCCTGCGAGCGCCTCGGCGTAAAACCGGCCAGCGCGCCGCTGCTATATCAGCCACAGGGTTGCAGCGCCTGCCAACAGAGCGGCTATCGCGGGCGCCAGGGCATCTACGAGCTAGTGTTGCTCGACGACAGCCTGCGCCAGTTGATCCATGCCGGCGCCGGCGAGCACGAGCTGCTGGCCCAGGCCCGGCAGCACAGCCCGAGCCTGTTCGGCGATGGCTGCGCCCTGGTGTTGCAAGGCCTGACCAGCCTTGAAGAACTGCTGCGCGTGACCCAGGAGGACTGAACATGGCCGCCTACGAATACCTGGCCATGTGCAGCGCCGGTCGAAAATCCAGCGGTGTGATCGAGGCCGACAGCGAACGCCAGGTGCGCCAGCTGTTGCGCGAGCGTCAGTTGGTGCCCCTCAAAATCACCGCCACCCAGCGCCAGCGCGTGCGCGGCGAAGGCCCGGCGCGCCCCTCGGGTGGCGGCCTGAACAGCGCCGAGCTGGCGCTGTTGACCCGGCAACTGGCGACCCTGGTGCAGGCGGCGCTGCCCCTGGAAGAAACCCTGGCGGCGGTCGCCGCGCAGTGCGAAAAACAACGGATCAAAAGCATGCTGTTGGCGGTACGGGCGCGGGTGCTCGAAGGCTACAGCCTGGCCAGCGCCCTGGGCGGCTACCCCAAAGCCTTCCCACAGCTGTACCGCGCCACGGTCGCCGCCGGCGAGCGTTCCGGGCACCTGGGCCAAGTGCTGCTGAAACTGGCGGATTACACCGAGGCGCGCCAGGCCGCGCGCCAGCAGATCCAACTGGCGATGCTCTACCCGAGCATCCTGATGGTCGCCGCCTTCAGCATCGTCGGCTTCCTGCTCGGGTTTGTAGTCCCGGACGTGGTGCAAGTGTTTATCGACAGCGGCCAAACGCTGCCGCTGCTGACCCGTGGCCTGATCGCCAGCAGCGCCCTGCTGCGCGACTTCGGCCTGCCGGTGCTGGTGCTGGTGGGTGTGCTGGTGCTCAGCGTGCGGATGGCCCTGCGCCAGCCGCGCCACCGCCAGCGCTGGCACGCCACGCTGCTGCAATTGCCGCTGATCGGAAGCCTGCTAAGGGCCAGCGATTGCACGCGTTTTGTCAGCACCCTGGCGATTCTCGGGCGCAGCGGCGTGCCCTTGGTGGACGCCCTGGAAATCGCCTGCGAAGTGGTGGCCAACGAGAAAATTCGTACAGGTCTTAAAGACATCGCTCGCGGGGTCCGCGAAGGTGTGAGCCTCACGCGGGCGCTGGAACTCAACGGCAGTTTTCCACCGATGATGCTGTACATGATCGCCAGCGGCGAACGCTCCGGCGAGCTGGACAACATGCTCGAACGCGCGGCCCGCCAGCAGGAAGAACAACTGGCCAACCGCATTGCCTTGCTGGTCGGCCTGTTCGAGCCGGCGATGCTGGTGTTCATGGGCGCCTCGGTACTGATCATCGTCCTGGCGATCCTGATGCCGATCCTCAGCCTCAACCAACTGATCACCTGAATCCGGAACACTTGAACGTGCAAAACATCCAGCGACAACGCGGTTTTACCCTGATCGAAATCATGGTGGTGGTGGTCATCCTCGGGGTGCTCGCCGCCCTGGTGGTGCCACAGATCATGAGCCGCCCGACCAGGCCAAGGCCACGGCGGCCCAGAGCGACATCAAGGCCATCGCCATGGCCCTGGACATCTACAAGCTTGACAATCACAACTACCCCAGCGGCCAGCAGGGCCTGCAGGCACTGGTCAGCAAACCCGACGGCTACCCACCGGCGCGCAGCTGGAACCCCGACGGTTACCTCAAGCGCCTGCCGATGGACCCCTGGGGCAATCCGTACCAATACCTGATGCCGGGCAGCTACAACGACAGCTACGACCTGTTTTCCTTTGGCGCCGATGGCCAGAGCGGCGGCGAAGGCCTGAATGCCGACATAGGCAACTGGGAGCGCTAGGCGGTGGGCCCTTCACGCGCCAGGGGTTTCACCCTGCTGGAAGTGTTGCTGGTGATTCTGGTGATTGCCCTGTTCAGCGGCCTGGTCGGCCTGCTCAACCCCGACTCCGGGACGCAACAGGTGCGCCGTGAAGGTGAGCGCCTGCGCGGCCTGCTGCAACTGCTGCGTGAACAAGCGGTGCTGACCAACCGCGAGTATGGGGTGCGCTTCGAGCCCGACGGTTACGCCGTGCAGCGGCTGGAGGAACACGGGCGCTGGGCGCCGAATCAGGAGTTTGCGCGCCAGAAGCTGGCGCCGAACCTCAGCCTGCGCCTGGAGACCACCGACCTGCTCGACCCTCCGTATCAGGGCCGCGACCTGCCACAGCTGCTGGTGCTGTCCAGCGACGAAACCACGCCTTTCACTCTATGGCTGGAATACCGCGGCCAGCCGCTGCTAAGCCTGTCTAGCGACGGTATCCAGGAGCCGCTCCTTGAACCTGTCGAGTGAACGCGGCTTTACCCTGCTGGAAGTGATGGTGGCGCTGGCGATTTTCGCCACCGCCTCCATCGCCCTCTACAGCGCCGTGCAACACATTACGCGCAACAGTGCCGGGCTGTCGGAACGTACCCAGGCCCTGTGGATCGCCGACAACCGCCTCAACGAACTGCGTGCCGGCATGCTCGCGCCTGGCCAGGAACGCCAGGAACAAAGGGTCGAATTCGGCGGGCGCCAGTGGTGGTTGCTGACCGATAGCGAACCGGCGCCCGACTCGCGCCTGCTCAAAGTCAGCGTGCGGGTTTCCCCCAGGCCAGCCTGGATGACGCCCGGCAATACAGCCGCGCGCACCTGGTCGGTTTTATCGAGGCACAACCATGACGCAGCGCGGTTTTACCCTGCTCGAGGTGCTGGTGGCCATCGCCATCTTCAGCCTGCTGGGCCTGGCCACCTGGCAGTTGCTCGACCGTGTGCTGCACAGTGACCGGCGAATCGCCAGTCACGAGCAGCAACTGCGACTACCTGCAACGGGCCATGACCCTGCTCGAGCGTGACCTGCAACTGGCCAGCCGCCGTACCCTGAGCGATGACGCCAGCGCCAGCCAGGCGATGATCGGCCAACCCGGCGAACTGCGCCTGGTGCGCGGCGGCTGGCGCAACCCGCTGGACCAGCCGCGCAGCAGGTGCTGCAGGTGCGCCACCTGTGGCTAGACGAGCAATGGCTGCGCGAAACCCTGCCACTGGATGACGGCAAGCCGGGCGTCGCGCAGCCCCAGCGCCAGGTCTTGCTCGACGGCGTGCGCCTGAGCCGCCTGCGCTACATCGATGGCCACGGCCAACCCCACACCGGCTGGCCGGCGGATGAGCAAAAACTGGGCCTGCCGGGGGCCCTGGAAATCGTGATCGATGCCCCCGGGTTCCCGGATATCCGCCGGGTCATCCTGATGCCTGGCGGTATGCCCGCCAGCGCCAGCCGCGCCGACCCGCCCCATGCGTAATCCCCGCCAGCAGCGCGGCGTCGCCTTGCTCAGTGTGCTACTGATCACCGCCCTGGTGACGGTCATCGTCAGCCATATGCTCGCCCGCCAGCGCCTGAGCCTGCACAGCAGTGCCAACCTGGTGCAGCACCAGCAACTCTGGCAACTGGCATTGAGTGGCGAAAGCTGGGCCCGTCAGCAAATATTGGCGCAAGCACGCCGCGAGAACGGCTTGCAAGTGGTGCACCCGGGCCAGCCCTGGGCAGCACCGGCACCGGTCATGGACATCGAAGGCGGGCGCATCCATATCGAGCTCGAAGACCTCGGCGCCCGGCTCAACCTCAACAGCCTGCGCCGTCCCAATGATCTGCTTGCCAGCGCCCGCTACCAGCGCCTGCTGGCGCTGCTGGGGGTGCGTGCCCACGACCCGGCCTTGCTCTCGAGCCGGCCCGGGCGCAACGGCAAGCCCCTGCCCATCAGCGACATCAGCGAACTGCGCCAACTGCCGCAAGTGGACGCCGCAGCCCTGGAAAAACTGCGGCCCATGCTCACGGCAGGCCCCGCCAGCGCCTTGAACATCAACACCGCCAGTGCCGTGGTGCTGGCCAGCCTCGAAGGACTGGACCTGGCCACCGCCAGCAACCTGGTCAAGACCCGACCCGAGGCCGGCTACCCCAGTATCCAGGTCTTCCTCGACAACCCCATGCTCGCTGGCCGCGACATCAAAGCCCGTGGGTTGACGGTGGGCAGCCAGCAGTTTCGCGCCACCATAGACGTAGAACTCGACGGAAGACGCCTGCGCCTGGTCAGCGACCTGCACAGCATCGACGGCAAGACCCTGCGCGTCGAACAGCGCCACCTGCCCCCCAACCCTGCCAAAGCCGACCGGCCAAACGAGTAATGATCATGAGTCACTGGCTGTACCTTTCCCCCAGCAAGTGCCGACGCCGAGTGGTCCTTGACCTGGTGGCAGGCCGATACCCCTGCGCAGCAAGGCAGCCTGGCACAGGCCGCGGCACAGCTGCGCGGCCAACCGCTGACCCTGCTGCTACCGATGGAAATGGCCAGTTATCATCAGGTCAGCGTGCCCGCACGCAGCGGTCGCTGGCTGCGCCAGGCGCTGCAATCGGCCCTGGAAGAGCAGGTGGTCGACGACCTCGACGACCTGCACCTGGCCCACGGCGCCTTGCGCAACAAGCAGCACTGCGCACTGTTTGCCATCGACCGTGAGCGCTTGCGCCAGTGCCTGGCAACGTTGACCGAACAGGGCCTGCACCCGGTCCGCGTGCACATCGACGCCGACTGCCTGCCCGCCGACCAGCCTTGCGCCCTCGCCTGGGACCAACGCTGGCTGATCGGCGGCGCGGCACCGCTGCGACTGGCCCTGAGCGACGCCGAACTACCCGCCCTCGCCGCGCTACTGCCCGGCACCCTGTACTGGTTCGGCGCGCAGGCGCCGAGCGGCATCGATCCGGCCCAGTGGCACACTGAAGACAACCCCTGGACCCGCTTGAGCCAGGGCTCGGCGAGTGCCATTGACCTGTGCCAGGGCGCGTTCGCACGCCCCGGCAAACGCCGCTGGCCGTGGCGAACCCTGGCCCTGGTGCTGGTGATCGGTTGCGCCGCACACCTGGTGCAGACCGTCGGCCATCGATTGCTGATCGAGCAACGCACGACAGCACTCAAGCAGGCCAACCTGGCCCTGTGGCAACAACGCTTCCCGGACGACGGCCCGGTCATCGACCTGCCACGCCAAGTGCAAGCCAGCTACGCCAGCAAGGCCAAAGCCAGGTCGGGAT
>NZ_JAEKEG010000100.1 GCF_016651255.1 Pseudomonas sp. TH10 | reverse complement strand
GGCAGTGAACCGGGTACCTTCCAGGTAATTGACCACTGTCACCGGCTGGCGCTTGAACAGCTCGCAGGCCGCCTTGGTGATTTTCAGATCCTGGCCGGCCAGCTCCGGGTTCTTCGCCAGGAAGGCTTTGGTATAGCGCTTCATGAACGGGTAATCCAGTGCCCACCACGCCAGCCCCAGGAAGGGCACCCAGATCAGTTCTTTCTTGAGGAAAAACTTGAAGAACGGCGTGCGCCGGTTCAGCGTCTGAATCAGCGCCGGAATATCGACCCAGGATTGATGATTGCTGATCACCAGGTAGGACGTGTCAGTGCGCAAGTTATCGCCGCCACGGATGTCCCATTGCGTGGGGATGCACAGCCGGAAGATCAGCTTGTCGACTTCCGCCCAGGTCTCGGCGATCCACATCACCGCCCCCGACGCGTAGTCGCGCAGGCGCCCTGGCAGCACCAGCTTGAGCAAGGCAAACACCATCAGCGGCCCGAACAGGACCAGGGTGTTGAGCAACAGCAGCAGGGTGACGAAACAGCCGGTGAGCAGGCGGCGCATAAGCAACTCTTTGAAAACGGATGGGCGCGCCATGATAAGCAGCTTCGCGCGACAGGCCAAATCGGCGATGACAAATGTTTCACCTTGCTGGCGGTATGCTTGACCTCAATAACGGTCCTCAGGTCTTGTGGTGATTGATCAGACCTCTTCGCGGGCAATCCCGCTTCCACAGTAGATTGAGGTGTGCAAGATTTTTTGAACCACCCAAAACCCTGTGGGTGCGGGCTTGCCCGCGAAGCGATCGTAAGAACGAACGAATTGCCCACTGGCTGTCTAAAATTGCGCTGCCCACTTTCCAAGGAAGCCCTTTACGTGAAATCCCTCCTTGCACTGTTTGCCCTCGTCGCCCTGCCGGTCATGGCCGCCGAGCCGACCCTGTACGGGCGCTACGAATACATCGCGCTGCCGGAAATCGGCGGTGAGGTGCTCAAGGCCAAGATGGACACCGGCGCGCTGACCGCCTCGCTGTCGGCCAAGGACATCGAAACCTTCACCCGTGATGGCGACGACTGGGTGCGTTTCCGCCTCGGCACCAAGGACGCCGACAACAAGGTCTACGAACACAAAGTCGCGCGGATCAGCAAGATCAAGAGCCGCTCGGATGAAGAGGATGAGGGGGAAAACACCGAAGTCGCCAAACGTCCGGTGGTCGACCTGGAACTGTGCCTGGGCAACGTCAAGCGTACCGTGGAGGTCAACCTGACCGACCGCAGCAACTTCAACTATCCGCTGCTGATCGGTGCCAAGGCCTTGCGTGAGTTTGGCGCGGCCGTGAACCCTGCACGGCGTTTTACCGCTGATAAACCGGACTGCTGAGCATTGGCTGCCGATTGACGTCATCCACCATGGTTCACCGTTCGCCCACTTAACTGACGGGCTCGCACGCCATGCCCCATATCCTGATTGTCGAAGACGAAGCCGCCATCACCGATACCCTGATATTCGCGTTGCAACAAACCGTTGAGCCCCCAATCGGACGATTTTTTGAGGCCATTGCTTTGAACTGAAATTCAAACCTTGGGCATTGTGGCCAACATCGAAGGCCGCTGGCTCACCTCGAAATACCACGCTGCCAGCTGCGGATTCGCCTCGCGCCAGGCCAGGTCCGGATGGCGCAGATCCAGATAACCGAGGGCACAAGCCACACTGATCGCCGCCACATCAAAATGACTGGTCAGCTCGGCGATGGCATCCGTTTCAAGCAATGCGAGGGCGCGGCGGATTTTGTCGCGCTGGCCGTCCAGCCAGGCATCCCAGTGTTTCTCCGGGGCGCGCAGGGCGACTTCGTAGCGCGTGAGCACGGCGGCGTCCATGATGCCGTCGGCCATGGAGGCGAGAGTCAGGCGGCGCCAGCGGGCCGAGCCTTCGCGGGGGATCAGCGGATTACCGACGTGCTGGTGATCGAGGTAATCGAGGATCACCCGGCTGTCGTGGATGACGTTGCCGTCGGCCAGGCGCAGGGCGGGGATTTTGCTCAGGGGGTTGTCGTTGATCAGGCTCGGGTCTGGGTCGACTGGGGAGAGCACGCAGTTCTGCAGGGCGACTCGGTCCTGTTGACCGGTTTCGTGCAGCAGCACCATGACTTTGCGTACGAAAGGCGAGAGGGAGTTATGGTAGAGGGTCATGGTCGGGGTGGACATGGCGGCGTCTCGTTCAGTGGTGGTGGCGGGCAACTGTGGGAGCAAGGCTTGCCCGCGATGACGGTAGCACATCTGAATTTGATGTGGCTGATGCACCGCCATCGTTGTATCAGCCAACTTGGATGCCTTGGATATGCCGCTTTCGTGAGCAAGCCCGCCGCCCCAGGTTGCGCGTTTTCAGGTGGCGGACTGCGGCAGCTCCTACCGGAGACGTCGCGTTATCGGCGCTGCAGCAGGCCTCGCAGGGCGAAGGCGGCGGGAATGCCCAGGCCCAGCCAGCTCAGGGCATCCCACACGCCATCGCCCAGCAACGCCGCGAACAACCCGGCGGCGGTGAACAGGCCGATGACCGTGGGAATGGCAAAGACTTTCCAGAAATTCGACTGGCGCGGCCTCATGCTTGAGCCTCCGCAGTTTCAAGCACAGGCTTTGCCGCTTTGCGCCGCACGACCCACAGGTACACCCCGCTGCCGAGCACGATGATGGTCAGCACATCCAGGGTCGCCCACAGGATTTTCATCGGCATGCCGCCGTAATCACCAAAGTGCAAGGGCTGCGACATGCCCATGACGTCCATGTACCACGGCCGCTCCGCCACGGCGGTGACTTGCAGGGTGCTGGCGTCAATCAGCACTGGCGTCAGCAGGTGGGAGGTCAGGTGCGTGTTGCCTTTCATGAATACGGCGTAATGGTGCTCGCTGGAGAACCGCGTGCCGGGGAAGGCGATGAAGTCGGGTTGCATGTCCGGTGCGACCTCGCTGGCGATGTCCAGCAGGCGAGTCGGTGGCGCGAGCTGCGTCAGCGCGGGTGCGTCGGCATAGGGCGCGATCATCGCGCCCAAGGCCTCATTGCGCCAGGCCGCAATCAGCAGGTCGGCACAGGCGCTGATCACTCCGGTGACACCGACCACCAGCATCCAGGTCAGGGCCACGACGCCGATCAGGTTATGCAGGTCGAGCCAGCGCAGGCGGGTGGATTTATCCTGGCGCACGGTGGCGAATTTCAACCGGCGCATGAACGGCAGGTACAGCACTGTACCGGACACGATGGCTACCACGAACAGAATGCCCATGAACGCCAGGAACAGCTTGCCCGGCAGGCCGGCGAACATGTCCACGTGCAGTCGCAGCATGATCATCATGAAACCGCCGTTCGCCGAAGGCATTTCCAGTGCTTCACCGGTGCGGGCGTCGAGCATGAAGGTATGGGACGAATTCGGCTCGGTTCCGGCAGTAGCCGCCATGATCGCGAACGCGGCATTGGGGTCTTCTTCGTCGAAACCGAAGTACTGCATGACTTCGCCCGGCCGATGTTTTTCCGCCGCCAGCACCAGTTGCTGCAAGTTCAGCCGCGCAGTGCCGGCGGGCATTTCCTTGAGCTCGGGTGCATCGCCCAGGAGATGGTCGATCTCGTGGTGAAAAATCAATGGCAAGCCGGTCACTGCCAGCATCAGCAGTAACACCGTGCAAATCAGGCTGGTCCAGGTATGGACGAAGGACCAGCGGCGGATCGTTTTACTCTTCATTTGCAGCCCTTCAGAAATACCAAAGCCGTCCTCGAAGGACGGCCCGGTGTTGGGTGTGTCAGGTCAAGCGTTTACCACTTGTAGGTCGCACTGGCGACGACACTGCGCTGGTCGCCGTAGTAGCAATAGAAACTGTCACAGGTGGAGATGTAGTCCTTGTCGAACAGGTTGGTCGCGTTGAGTGCCAGCGACGCGCCCTTGAGGCTGTTGTCCAGACGGCCGAGGTCGTAATGCACCGCTGCGTCGAACACGGTGTAGGCGTCCGCCTTGCCCAGCCAGGTGTTGGCCTTGTCGCCGTAGGTGTTGCCGGTGTAACGCACGCCGCCGCCAATGCCGAAACCGTCAAGTACGCCGGTGTGCCAGGTGTAGTCGGTCCACAACGAGGCTTGCTGATTGGGCATCAGTTGCAGACGGTTGCCCTTGTCGATGCCTTTCTGCACTTCGGACTTGGCCAAGGTGTAAGCGGCGATGACTTTCAGGTTATCGGTGACGTCCGAAACCGCTTCCAGCTCCAGACCTTTGACTTTCACTTCACCCGCCTGGCTGGTGATGGTCACGTTGTTGACGATGCTGTTGACCGAGACGTTCTTCTGGGTCAGGTCATACACCGCAGCGCTGAGCAGGGTTTTGCTGCCCGGTGGCTGGTACTTGATGCCCAGTTCCCACTGTTTGCCTTCGGTTGGCTTGAGCGAACCGGTAGAGGTGGCATCGGCGCCGGTGGTCGGCTGGAAGGATTCGGCGTACGACAGGTACGGTACGAAACCCGAGTCGAAGACATAGCTGATCGCCGCGTTGCCGCTGAAGTTCTTGTCGCGCTGGGTGTTGGTGGCATCGTCCTTGTTAATGAACTGCGTGCTGGTGTGCACCCAGTCTTCACGGCCGCCAAGGGTCAGGCGCCATTGGTCGAGGGCCATTTGGTCCTGCGCGTACAGACCGGTCTGGTAGGTTTTCTGATCGTAATCGTAAAACGCGCTGGAGCGCGGCGGACGAACGATCGTCTGGCCGTAGATCGGGTTGTTCACATTGATGCTCGGCGCGGTGCCGAAGATCGAGGTGTAGTTGGTATTGCTGCGCTGGTGATCGAGACCCAGCAGCAAGGTGTGGCGGATATCACCCGTGGCGAAGTCGGCCTGGAAGTTGTTGTCCACAGCGAACTGGCTGATGTCTTCATCAACGTTGGTGGTGCCGCGACCGACATTGCCTTGGGCGTCCACTTGGGTGAACGGGTAGGCGCCGGGGGTAAGCGCCTGGAACGACAGGTCTGATTTGGTGTAGCGCAGGTTCTGCTTGAACTGCCAGACATCGTTCAGGCGATGTTCGAAGGCATAACCCAAGGCGTAGTAGGTGCGGTCGTAGTATTCCCAGTCTGGATCACCGAGGTTCTTGTGATGGGAAATGTCACCCAGTGGCGAGCGGATTTTGGTGCCCTGTATCGGCAGGAACTGGCTGGTGATGCCGGTATCGTCGCGGGTGAACTGCGTCAGCAGGGTAAATTTGGTGTCGTCGTCGATGTTCCAGGTCAGGCTAGGCGCAATGTTGTAGCGCTTGTTATCGACGTGGTCGATTTGCGTGCCGCTGTCGCGCACGACTGCGCTTAGGCCGTAGAGGAACCGACCGTCTTCGTCGATCTTGCCGGTGCTGGCAAAGTTGATCTGGCGATGATTGTCACTGCCATATTCCACCTGGATTTCACTGCTCGACTCGGCGCTGGGGCGGCGGCTGACCATGTCCAGCATGCCGCCCGGTGGGGTCTGGCCATACACGGAGGAGGCCGGACCGCGCAGCAGGGCGAGCCGATCGAGGTTCCAGGTTTCCTGTTTCGGGTTGGCGTATACGCCTTTTGGCAGCGGCAGGCCGTCGAGGAACTGGGTCGGCTCGAAACCGCGTACACGCAGCCAGTCGGCACGGGTGTCGCTGCCGTAGCTGCTGGCGACGATGCCGGGCATGTAGCGCACGGCGTCATCAATGTTCTGCACGCTGCGGTCGTCCATTTGCTGGCGCGTGGCAACCGAGATCGAGCGTGGCGCTTCGACCAGCGCGGTGTCGGTCTTGGTGCCGGCGGCGGTGCGGGTGGCGGTGTAGCCGTCGACCGGGCCCCAGGCGCTTTCAGTGTTTTCCACGCCGATGACAGAAGTTTCCGGCAGGTCGAGCACGCCTTCCGGCACGGCAACCAGGGTGTAAGTGCCGGTGCTGCTCAGTTCCAGTTGCAGACCGGTGCCACGCAGAGCCGCCCGCAGGGCGCCAGCCGCGTCGTACTGTCCGCTGACCGGTGCCGACGTCTTGCCTGCCGCCAGCGAAGGATTCAGCGACAGCGCGATGCCGCCCTGACTGGCGATCTGGTTCAGGGTGGTCGACAGCGGTGCGGCCGGCAGGTTGTAGGCGCGCACGCTGGACGCTTGTTCAGCGGCGAGCAACGGGCTGCTGATCAACGGCGTGCTGAAAGCGATGGCGACGGCCAGCAGACTGGGGCGCAACAAGGTGTCTAGCGAACGGGACATACGGCGGCTCCTGAATGTAAATATTTCTCAATTGCCTAGGTGCCGAACGAAAATCCAAAAGTGATAGGGCCAGGTGAAAATAATGTTGATTCAGGTTTTCCGGTGAATCGGCTGGCCTTATCGCGGGCAAGCCTTGCTCCCACAGGTTTCAAGGCTCCGCCTCAGCCTTCGCCACCGTCACCCACCACGGCGTGTGCTGCTCAATCTGCACTGGCAGTGTTGGCAGCAATGCGCGCAAGGCCTTGTCGGTATCCTTCAACGGGAAACTGCCGGTGATCCGCAGGTCTGCAATTTCGGACGCTACGCCCAGATAACCCGGCCGGTAACGACTCAGTTCATGCACCAGGTCTTCCAGGCGCGCGTTGTCCACCACCAGCATGCCGCGAGTCCAGGCGTCGACGCCGGGCTTGAGCGCGACCACCGGGCCCAGGCCGTTGTTGCGCATCAGCACCTGCTGGCCTTCGCGCAGAATCTGTTCGTCGCGACTCGCCTGCGGGTGGGCGGCCACTGCAGACTTCAACACGCTCAGGCGTGTGCCATCCTCTTCGCGCTTGACCAGGAACCGCGTTCCCAGTGCGCGCAGGCTGCCTTCGCGAGTTTCGACGATAAACGGCCGGGCATCGCCGTGGCCGGTTTCAACGAGGATTTCGCCGTCCTGGAGAATCACCCGACGCTGCGTCTCGTCAAACCGCACGTCCACGGCGCTGTGGGTATTGAGGTTGATCACGGTGCCGTCGCTCAGGCGCAAGGTGCGCTGCTCGCCAGTGGCCGTGCGCTGATCGGCCAGCCAATAGTCGAGCGGCAGGTAACGCTCGCCCGCAAACAATGCCAGGCCAATCACCGCCACGATGCTGGCCAGGCCGCTGCCCAGCTTGCGCACGCGTCGGCGGATGCCCTCACGCGATTGCAGCAACGCGGCGCGGGCCGGGCCACTGGCGACACTGAAACGCTGGTCAAGCATGCCCAATTGACGCCAGGCGCGCGCGTGCTCTTCGTGGGCGGCGTGCCATTTGGCGAACTCTTCGCGCTCCACCGGGTTGGCGCAATCCAGTGACAGCTGCCAGGCAATCGCCGCGTCCAGTACCTGGGCCGAGACCGGTTTGGAGCTCACGGGGCTCATGCGGGCTCACCGTACAGCGCGATGTAGCACTGGCGAATGCCTTGGGCCAGGTATTGCCTGACCCGGGGTACCGACACCCCGAGACGCTGGGCGATTTCTGCGTGGCTGAGGCCGTCGAGACGGTTATACAGAAACGCCGCACGTGCCTTGCTCGACAGTTTGCCGAGCAGGCGATCGATGTTTTTCAGGTCTTCGAGAATGAGTTGCTGCTCTTCCACCGAGGGGTGTTCGCCCTCGGGAATGAGCATCAGCTCGGTCAGGTAGGCCTGCTCCAGGGCGGCGCGGCGGAAGTAGTCGAACAGCAGACCCTTGGCGATTGCCACCAGAAACGCCCGGGGTTCGCGGGGCTCGTGCAGTTCGCCACGCCCCAGCAGTCGTACGAACGTG
This sequence comes from Pseudomonas sp. TH10, assembly GCF_016651255.1. Lineage (GTDB taxonomy): Bacteria > Pseudomonadota > Gammaproteobacteria > Pseudomonadales > Pseudomonadaceae > Aquipseudomonas. The sequence goes on along the minus strand of NZ_JAEKEG010000100.1, from coordinate 8,741 downwards.
TCCTGGCTGAGGTCTTCGGCCCGTTGCGGGCAGGCGACGTTGCGGCGCAGCCAAGCCAATAGCCAGCTGCGATGGTCGCGATACAGCGCACCGACGAGCTCACTGTGGGGGCTTTGGACTGACGGCACGCAGCATCACCGATTGGGAAGAGTTAACTAACGAGAATTGTTCGCGATTGTGGCAGAGGCGGGGGAGGTAAGCAATTGGCGCTGGTCGGGTGGTTTAGCCAGGCGCCGTCTATCAGAAGGAGGGAGACTGCTGCCGCCGCTTCCACTGACTCAGCCGCTGCTGCAGATTCAACGGGCTGTGAATCTGCTGCTGGCGTGCCCGGCTGAACAGGATCAGTGCCAGTTCGGCGGTGGCCAGCGCGTCGGCACTGGCGTTATGGCGCTCGAACACTTCGAGTTTGAACCAGTCTATCCACTCGTCCAGTCCGGCCTCGCGGATAGGCGCCTGTGGGCACAGCAGCGGGGCGATGTCTGCCACATCGAGAAAGGTATTCTGCAACTTGTACCCCAGATGATCCTTCAGTGCCCGGCCGAGCATGTGCTGATCGAAGGGAGCATGAAAAGCCAGCACCGGGCTGTCCCCCAGGAACTCCATGAACTCCAGCAACGCCTGCGCCGGATCGCTGCCGGCCGCAATGGCGCTTGGGCCAAGGCCATGGATCAGCACACTGGGGGCCAGTTTCATGTCGGCGCACTGCAGGGTTCGTTCGAACTGCTGACTGAAGTCGATGGCCCCGTCCTCGATCACTACCGCACCAATCGACAACACCCGATCCTTGTTCAGGTTAAGCCCCGTGGTTTCCAGGTCCAGCACCACCCAGCGTTGTTCGCGAAGGCTGCATTCGCTCAGCCCGATCGCCGGCGGCAAGTGACCCAGACGTTGCAGTATTTCGCCAGACAGCGCCGGGCCGGCGGGGCGCAACCACGAAAACAGGCTCATAGCTGATACCGCAAGGTCAGGCTGCTTTGCAGGCGTTGCGCCTGACGCAGGGATTCGCGCAGGATCCGTCGGTCCAGATGATTGAGGCTGTCGGGGTCGACGCGGTTCGAGTACGGCAGATTCTCCCGGGTCTGCAATTGATGCTGCTGCATGCGCGTCTGCTGAATGAAGTGATAAGCCTCTTCATACGCCGCGCCATCGAGACGCTCGATCACTTCTTTATCGACCAACTGACGGAAACGTTCGAGGGTGTTATTGGCGTCGATGCCGTTGGCCAATGCCAGCAGGCGGGCGCCGTCGACGAAGGGCGTCAGGCCCTGAACCTTGAGGTCCAGCGTGGCTTTCTCGCCATTTTTGCGTGCCAGCACAAACTCGCGGAATCGCCCTACGGGTGGTCGATTGCGCAAGGCATTGTCGGCCATCATGCGCTGGAACAAGCGGTTGTCACCGACCTGATCGAGAATGCCCCGGCGCAGTTGCTCGCAGCTTTTTTCGTCGCCCCAGACCACGCGCAGATCGAAATAGATGCTCGATCCCAGCAGGTTTTCGGGCGTCGCCTCACGGATGAACGCCGCAAAGCGTCGTGCCCATTCCGCCCGCGATAAACACAGCTCGGGGTTGCCGGCCATGATGTTGCCTTTGCACAGGGTGAAGCCGCACTGCGCCAGGCTCTGGTTGATCTGCTGGGCAATCGGCAGCAGCTTGCCGCGAATCTCCGCGGCATGCGCAGCGTCGCGGGCGTCGAACAGAATGCCGTTGTCCTGATCGGTGTGCAGCGTTTGCTCGCGGCGGCCTTCGCTGCCGAAACACAGCCAACTGAATGGCACGCCGGGATCGCCTTTCTCGGCCAGTGTGAGTTCGATTACCCGGCACACCGTGTGATCGTTAAGCAGGGTGATGATATGGGTGATCTGGGTGGAAGACGCGCCGTGGGCCAGCATGCGCTCCACCAGTTGGCCGATCTCGCCGCGCAGCGCCACCAGGCTTTCGACACGCTGGGCGCTGCGGATGGTTCGGGCCAGATGCACCAGATCGACCCGCTGCAGGGAAAACAGGTCACGCTCGGAAACCACACCGCACAAGCGTTGATCCTTGACCAGGCAGACGTGAGCGATGTGCCGTTCGGTCATGGCAATCGCCGCATCGAAGGCGCTGTGATCCGGGGTTAAAAAGAATGGTGCGCGGGTCATGTGCCGTTCTATGGCTTCATTGAAGTCATTGGTGCCGCCTGCCACCACGTGCCGCAAGTCGCGCAGGGTGAAAATCCCCAGCGGGGCCTTATCGCCATCGACCACCACAATGCTGCCGACCTGTTGTTCATGCATCAGGGTCACGGCTTCGCGCAGTGGCGTGACCGGGCTGCAGGTCACCGGATGACGCATGGCCAACTCGCCCAGGCGAGTATTGAGCGAGTATTGGGTGCCCAGGGTTTCCACGGCTTTTTGCTGGACTTGCTGGTTGACCTGATCCAGCAGGCTGCTGACGCCACGCAGGGCGAAATCGCGAAAGGTGTGGGAAAGCGCGAACAGTTTGATGAACGCCAGCTTGTTCAGTTGCAGGCAGAAGGTGTCTTCAGCCGCCAGGTGCTCGGTACGAGTGGCCCGCTCACCGAGCAACGCGGCGAGGGGGAAGCATTCGCCGGTGGTGATTTCAAACGTGGTTTCGGTCCCCGGCTTGGTGATGTGCTGGCGTTCGCCGACTACCCGGCCCTGTTTGACGATATAAAAGTGTTCGACCGGGCCGTCGGTGGGTTTGATGATGCTCTCGCCCTGGCCGTAAAAGCGCAGCTGACATTGCTCCACCAGATACGCGAGGTGGGCGTGTTCCATTTGATTGAAAGGCGGGAAGCGCTGGAGAAATTGCAGAGTGCCCTGAATGTTCTGCAACACCGCGGTTTTCCCTGCCCGGGTGAAGGCGTCCGCTTTACTCATAACCATTACCGCAGTCTTTTTTGAATTGTTGTTGTCGGATCGTTGCGGTCATGGTCGGCCCCTGCGCGCAGGGTGCCCATTGGACGTAAGTCTAGGTTTGCCATGCTGTTCGGCACATTTGGGAAGTGCCCTACAAGAACAGTCGGAAATTCTCTTGTCCGGCCTCTTGGAAAAAAATCCGACGAAGTGCACATTGAAGCAGTGCTTAGCGATGTCTGACGACTGTGCCAGGTGATTGATTTGAACATTTAGAGAACGCCATGTCCGACCACGATATTTTGAGCGATGCCGAGCGTGAAGCGCTCAGCGCAGTAATGCTCGATCCCGACCTCCCGCCGCAGCGTGTCTTGATCGTCGATGATGACAAGGACGCACGGGAACTGTTGGCGGAGGTTCTGGCGCTGGACGGCATCCATTGCATGACCGCGGCGAGTGGCGAAACGGCGTTGAAGATGTTGGCGGAAAAACCATCGATCGGACTGGTGATCACTGATTTGCGCATGGGCCATGTCGATGGCCTGGACCTGATCCGCCAGGTGCGCGAGTCGGTGCGGGCGGCGATGCCGATCATCATCGTCTCGGGCGATGCCGATGTGAAAGACGCGATTGCGGCTATGCATTTGAGCGTGGTGGATTTCCTCCTCAAGCCGATTGATACGACGAAGTTGTTGGCGTTGGTGAAACATGAATTGGGCATTGAGCCATAGCCAACTCCCACAAACTGTCTCATTCATATGCAAAAAGGCCCTGATCCGAAGATCAGGGCCTTTTTTGTTCGCCGCTAGCGTTTACTCAGAGGCCGTTGGCCTTCTTGAACTCGCGACGACGACGGTGCAGTACCGGCTCGGTATAACCGTTCGGCTGCTTGGTGCCTTCGATCACCAGTTCGACCGCCGCCTGGAAGGCGATGTTGCTGTCGAAGTTTGGCGCCAGAGGGCGGTACAGCGGGTCGTTGGCGTTCTGACGGTCCACCACTGGCGCCATGCGCTTGAGGCTTTCCATCACTTGCGCTTCAGTGACCACACCGTGGCGCAGCCAGTTGGCGATGTGCTGGCTGGAGATACGCAGCGTTGCACGGTCTTCCATCAGGCCGACATCATTGATGTCCGGCACCTTCGAGCAACCCACGCCCTGGTCGATCCAGCGCACTACATAACCGAGAATGCCCTGAGCGTTGTTGTCCAGTTCGTTCTTGATCTGCTCTGGCGTCCAGTTCGGGTTGACCGCCAACGGGATGGTCAGAATGTCGTCCACCGAGGCGCGGGCACGTTTGGCGAGTTCGGCCTGGCGGGCGAACACGTCGACCTTGTGATAGTGCAGCGCGTGCAGCGCAGCCGCGGTCGGCGACGGAACCCAAGCGGTGTTGGCGCCGGCCAGTGGGTGGGCGATTTTCTGTTCGAGCATCGCCGCCATCAGGTCGGGCATGGCCCACATGCCTTTACCGATTTGCGCGCGACCTTGCAGGCCGGTGCTCAGACCGATATCGACGTTCCAGTTTTCGTAGGCGCCGATCCACTTCTCAGCCTTCATGTCGGCCTTGCGCACCACTGGGCCGGCTTCCATGGAGGTGTGAATTTCGTCGCCGGTACGGTCGAGGAAACCGGTGTTGATGAACACCACGCGCTCGCTGGCCGCCTTGATACAGGCCTTGAGGTTGACCGTGGTGCGGCGCTCCTCGTCCATGATCCCGACTTTCAGCGTGTTGCGTTTGAGGCCAAGCACGTCTTCGATGCGACCGAACAGCTCGTTGGTGAACGCCGCTTCTTCCGGGCCGTGCATCTTCGGTTTAACGATGTAAACGGAACCGGTGCGGGTGTTCTTGCGCGAGGTGTTGCCGTTGAGGTTGTGCATTGCCGCGAGGCAAGTGACCAGGCCGTCGAGGATGCCTTCCGGCACTTCGTTGCCGTCTTTGTCGAGGATCGCGTCGATGGTCATCAGGTGACCAACGTTACGCACGAACAACAGCGAGCGGCCATGCAGGGTCACTTCCTTGCCGTCGACGCCGGTGTAGGTGCGGTCGGCGTTCATGGTGCGGGTGAAAGTCTTGCCGCCTTTGACAACTTCTTCCGCCAGGTCGCCCTTCATCAGGCCGAGCCAATTGCGGTAGATCACTACTTTGTCGTCAGCATCGACGGCAGCGACGGAGTCTTCGCAGTCCATGATGGTGGTCAGTGCCGCTTCCATCAGGACGTCTTTAATGCCGGCAGCGTCGGTCTGGCCGACCGGGGTGCTGGCGTCGACCTGGATTTCGAAATGCAGACCGTTGTGCTTCAGCAGGATAGCGATTGGCGCGTCGGCATCGCCCTGGAAGCCGATCAGTTGTGCATTGTCGCGCAGGCCACTGTTGCTGCCGCCCTTGAGGGTGACAACCAGTTTGCCGTCAGCGATTTTGTAGCCGGTCGAATCAACGTGCGTGCCAGCGGCCAATGGCGCGGCTTCGTCGAGGAAGGCGCGGGCGAAGGCAATGACTTTGTCGCCACGCACCTTGTTGTAGCCTTTGCCTTTTTCCGCGCCACCGTCTTCGCTGATCGCGTCGGTGCCGTAGAGGGCGTCATACAGCGAACCCCAGCGGGCGTTCGAGGCATTGAGAGCGAAGCGAGCATTCATCACCGGCACTACAAGTTGCGGGCCGGCGGTACGGGCGATTTCATCATCGACGTTTTGCGTCGTTGCCTGGAAATCAGCCGCTTCTGGCAGCAGATAACCGATTTCTTGCAGGAAGGCTTTGTAGGCCACAGCGTCATGGGCCTGGCCTGCGTGTTCCTGGTGCCAGGCGTCAATGCGCGCCTGGAAGTCATCGCGTTTGGCGAGTAGGGCTTTGTTCTTCGGCGCCAGGTCATGAATGACCTTGTCGGCACCTTCCCAGAATTTTTCGGCGGTGAGGCCGGTACCGGGAATGGCTTCGTTGTTCACGAAGTCGAACAGGACTTTGGCGACCTGCAGGCCACCGACTTGAACGTGTTCAGTCATTGCTTGCCTCACTCTGCTCAGCTATTTCGCTTTTCAGCTCTTCAATTTGACAATGAAGCCTCTGGCCATTTAAACCACAAACCTGCCGACCAGTACATGCCATTGCTGACGGCTGGGCTGGGACCAATCAACGGCTTGGGGGCCTTGCTGACGGGGCTTTCAGGGTTGCGAACGAGCCTTGGGCAGACATCGATTCAGCGTTATGTAGTGCGCGCCGAGGCATACTACATGATGAGTTGCGCTTGTGAAAATCAGACTAATTACGTCGTTCTGCGACCTCATGTCGCATTGCGGTCACATCGCGGAACGGGATGTTCTCAAAAAACCATTGGATTGTTCCAGCTAAATATCAAAAGTTGTACACATAAATACTATTTGGCTGCTATGGCCTATGACTTCTGCCACGAAGTGCCTTGTGGCGAGATTATTGTGGCGAGGGGATTTATCCCCGTTGGGTGGCGAAGCCGCCCCCTGCGTTCTGGCAGGTAAACCAAATTGCAGGATTGACGACTGCTGCCGCAGCCGGACGGAAATAAATCCCCTCACCACAGATTTTCCCAAATCACATTCACAGGTGGGTCTTCAATTGGGGATAGCGGCTGAATTTCGGTGCTTGCCTATACTTGCCCTTCTATAACAAAAGTCATGACAAGAGGGCGGCGCCATGGACCATCTCGTACTCACCGTATTCGCCTCGGACAAGCCCGGGCAGGTCGAGCGCATTGCCCAATGCATTGCCGAGCATGGTGGTAACTGGCTGGAAAGTCGGATGTCACGGATGGCCGGGCAATTCGCCGGGATTCTGCGGGTCGGCGTGCCGGCAGAGGCTTACGACGAATTAGTCGATTCCCTACAAGCGCTGTCGGCTCATGGCATTCGCGTGCTCATTGCCGAAAGCGGTATCGAGCAATCCTGCACCTGGAAACCGATTGCCATGGAGTTGGTGGGCAATGACCGTCCGGGGATTGTGCGCGACATCACCCGGCTGCTGAGCGAGCAGGGTGTGAACCTTGAGCGGCTGGTGACCGAAGTGCGTCCCGCGCCAATGAGCAGTGAACCGCTGTTCCACGCCGAAGCGATTCTGGCGGTGCCACTGACCCTCTCGCTGGACGTTTTGCAGTCGCGCCTGGAAACCCTGGCCGATGATCTGATGGTGGAACTGGTTCTGCGCAGTGAGGCTTGAGAAGGTTATCCAGTGTTAACGTGCACCTGCCTGTGGATAACCTGTAGAGACTGCTCGCAGCGCCAAGCCCGCCGTGGCTTTGCTGGCGTTGATCAAAAAATCGCCAACATTCAGTGACTTGCGCACAAACGACGGGGATCACGCTGTGGATAACCTTGGGAAGGAACGATGCAGGCCACGAGAACCATGGCCTGCGAAGGTTTGTGCGTTTTTTGATCAGTTGCGCCGGCGCAAACTTATCCACGCATCGACGCTGTACACCGCCAGGCCGGCCCAGATAAACATGAAGGCCACCAGCGTGCTGGATGACAAGTGCTCACCAAACAACAGCACGGCTTGTAGCAGCACCAGGGTGGGCGCGAGGTATTGCAGGAAACCGATGGTGGTGTAGGGCAGGTGACGGGTGGCCGCGTTGAAGCACACCAGCGGCACCAGCGTCACCGGGCCGGCCGCGATCAGCCACCAGGCTTCGGACGTGGTCCAGAACTGTGCTTGCGCACTGCTTGCCGCGGGGTTGAACAGCAGCCATGCAACGGCGATTGGCACCAGCATCCAGGTTTCCACCACCAGGCCGGGCAGGGCCTTGACCGGCGCCTGCTTGCGAATCAAGCCGTAGAAACCGAAGGTCAATGCCAGTACCAGCGACACCCAGGGCAGGCTGCCGACTTGCCATACCTGTTGTGCCACGCCAACCGCCGCGAGTCCCACCGCCAGCCACTGCATGCGTCGCAAGCGCTCGCCGAGGATCAGCATGCCCAACAGCACGTTTACCAGCGGGTTGATGTAGTAACCGAGGCTTGCTTCCAGCATGCGGCCGTTGTTCACCGACCACACGTAGGTCAGCCAGTTGGCCGCAATCAATGTGCCGCTCAGCGCCAGAATCGCCAGGCGTTTGGGATTGTCGAGCAATTCGCGCAGCCAGCCCGGATGCTTCCAGACCATCAGCAACAATGCGCCGAACAGCGCCGACCACAACACCCGATGGATGATGATCTCGACCGCAGGCACTTCGGCGATGGCTTTGAAGTAGATCGGGAACAGGCCCCAGATGATGTAGGCAGTGAGACCCAGAATGTACCCGCGACGCGGGTTGGCGGCTTGCATGCAGAATCCTTGCTTAGGCAGCTAACAAAGGAGGGGATTGTAAGGAGGTTGTATAGATGTGTCGTGTCGGAAAACAAAAAGATCGCAGCCTTCGGCAGCTCCTACAGCTGCCAGAGGCTGCGATCTTTTGATCTCAAAAAGCTTCAGCGGTTCTTCGTTAAGCGCTGACAGTTGTTCGCGCAACGCCAACACCTGATCGCCCCAATACCGCTCGGTGCCGAACCACGGGAAGCTGTGGGGGAACGCCGGGTCGTCCCAGCGTCGTGCCAGCCAGGCGCTGTAGTGCATCAGGCGCAAGGCGCGCAGTGGCTCGATCAGCGCCAGTTCGCGCGGGTCGAAATCGTGGAACTCGTTATAGCCGTCCATCAATTCCGATAACTGCCCGAGGCATTCCTGGCGGTCGCCGGCGAGCATCATCCAGATGTCCTGCACGGCCGGGCCCATACGGCAGTCGTCGAGGTCGACGATGTGGAACATCTCGTCGCGGCACATCATGTTGCCGGGGTGGCAATCGCCGTGCATGCGGATGTTCTGGTGCGGCGTGGCGGCGTAAACGTCTTCGACCCGTTTGAGCAGATCGCGGGCGACTGACTCGTACGCGGGCA
>NZ_JAEKEG010000099.1 GCF_016651255.1 Pseudomonas sp. TH10 | reverse complement strand
GATCTAACGCCAGGTCTGAGCTGATGTCTTCACGCAAGCGGCCAATGGCCTGGCGCACCGGTAGCGAACCGCCATACTGCTCGCGCGCCAGAAACAGGAATTGCGAGCGATTGGCTGACACTACGTCGAGAAATATGCGCACCGACGCATCGATAATGCCGCCCATGACAAACTCATTGTGGCGCACCAGGCGGATGGTTTCGCGGAAGGTCTGGCCGACTTCGCTGACCAGTACCAGACCCAGTTCGTCCATGTCGGCAAAATGCCGGTAGAAACCGGTGGGCACGATCCCGGCGGTCTTTGCCACTTCGCGCAGGCTCAGGCTGCCGAATCCGCGGCCGCATTCCATCAGGTGGCGGGCAGCGTCCATCAAGGCATTACGGGTTTGTTGTTTCTGTTCGGCGCGGGGCAGCATCGGCAGGGTTATTTCTGGACAGGGACAGCGACGCACTCTAGCAAATCGGCTTTGCCTGCGTCGAACGACTATCGAGGGGTAAGGCGGGGATTTGCTGCTTTCAGAAAGTCAAAAGCCCAATCGACAGACTGGGCTTTTTTCAGGGCCGCCATGGGCTCAGCTCAAGGCGCTGTTGCGTTCGATGACACGGTCACCACCACCTTCGGCAAGCGTCTGGCCTTGTGGGGTACGATCGGAACCGTCGGCAGCCAGGGTCTGACCTTGTGGAGTGCGATCGGAACCGTCAGCAGCCAGGGTCTGGCCTTGTGGGGTGCGATCGGAACCGTCAGCAGCCAGGGTCTGGCCTTGTGGGGTGCGATCGGAACCGTCAGCAGCCAGGGTTTGACCTTGTGGGGTGCGATCCGAACCATCAGCAGCCAAGGTTTGGCCTTGTGGAGTGCGGTCCGAGCCGTCCTGGGTGATCAGGCCTTTTTCTTTCAAACGATCGTTACCGCCTTCGGCCAGGGTCTGGCCCTGTGGAGTGCGGTCATAACCGTCTTCGGCGAGGGTTTGGCTGAACACCGAGTGGCTGTCTTTGACTTGTGGCGTGGCTTGGTCGGCAGCCGGCAGGGCGAAAGCAGTGCTGGCTAGCATCGACAGGGTAAGGCTGAGCAGTAATTGGCGTTTCATGATGGGTTGCTCCTTGGGAGGGCGATAAAGTGGGTACGAGGGCAATGCTACTCTCGATAAGTCGATATAAAAGTTCATAAACGCAATGGTAATAATCAACAGAATTGATTGTTCTGGCGGGAGGCTCTAGATCGGGCCTTTCGGAGCATCGGTTTTGCACCGAGGTGGGTATTTTCGACTCACTCACGCCTCGCAAAAGTGCGGTGTCGGTAACGCCTTATCGAGGGGGCAGTCTGTCCCGGGCCGATTATTTGAGGATTAATCGGGATTTCGGTTAAACCTGCGGGCCATTTTTCAGTCGTAGATCTCATGACAGGCCGGTTCTGGCCTGCCTTTCAAAACGTGCGTCGCGGTCAGGGCGCTCAGTCGTATCAAGGAGCCCTGTGCAATGACGCGCACTCGAAAAGTAATTGCCTGGACCCTCGCCAGCTTGTCAGTCCTGCTGGCGGTGCTGGTTCTGATCATCGTGTTCTTCGATTGGAACCGGATCAAACCCCCGCTCAATGCCAAGGTGTCCGAGGAGTTGCACCGTCCGTTTGCCATAAACGGCAACCTGGCTGTGGTCTGGCAGCGCGAGCCCGCGGAAGGCGGCTGGCGTGCCTGGGTGCCGTGGCCGCACGTTGTCGCCGAGGATTTGAGCCTGGGCAATCCGGACTGGTCGAAGAAACCGCAGATGGTCACCCTCAAACGCGTCGAGCTGCGTATCTCGCCACTGGCTCTGCTGGCGCAACGCGTGATGATTCCGCGTATCGACCTGACTGAACCCAACGCCGATTTGCAGCGCCTGGCGGACGGCCGCGCCAACTGGACCTTCAAGTTCGATCCCAAGGACCCGAACGCTGAACCGTCTAACTGGGTTGTCGACATTGGCGCCATCAAGTTCGACAAGGGCCACGTCACCCTTGATGACCAGAGCTTGAAAACCAACCTCGATGTGTTGATCGACCCGCTGGGCAAACCGATCCCTTACAGCGACATCGTCGGCGACAAAGCGGCAAAAACTGCGCAGGACAAGGGCGGTGCACCACAGGACTACGCGTTTGCGCTGAAGGTCAAAGGCCAATATCACGGCCAGAACCTCAGCGGTCAGGGCAAGATCGGCGGCTTGCTGGCCTTGCAGGACGCCAGCAAGCCGTTCCCGTTGCAAGCGCAGGCGAAGATCGGCGACACCCGTATCGAACTGGCCGGGACCCTGACCGACCCGATGAATCTTGGCGCTCTCGATCTGCGCCTGAAGCTGGCCGGTGCCAGCCTGGGCAATCTCTACCCGCTGACTGGCGTCACGTTGCCGGACACGCCGCCGTATTCCACCGATGGCCACCTGATCGCCAAGCTGCATGAACCTGGCGGTGCGCTGTTCCGCTACGAAGCATTCAACGGCAAGATCGGCAACAGCGACATTCACGGCGACCTGGCCTATCTGGCCGGACAGCCAAGGCCTAAACTCAGCGGCGCGCTGCTGTCCAATCAGTTGCTGTTCGCCGACCTCGCGCCGCTGATCGGTGCGGATTCCAACGCCAAACAGAAAGCACGTGGCGGTGAAAGCAAGCAACCGGCGGATAAAGTGCTGCCGGTTGAAGAGTTCAAGACTGATCGTTGGCGCGCGATGGACGCTGATGTCGAGTTCACCGGCAAACGCATCGTCCACAGCGAAAAACTGCCGTTCACCGACCTCTATACCCACCTGAAACTCAATGATGGCGAACTCAGCCTCGAACCGCTGCGTTTCGGCGTTGCCGGTGGCAATCTCGACGCGCAGATTCGCCTCAACGGTCGCACAGAACCGCTGGAAGGCCGGGCCAAGCTGACCGCGCGCAAGTTCAAGCTGAAAGAACTGTTCCCGACGTTTGAGCCGATGAAGACCAGTTTCGGTGAGCTGAATGGCGATGCCGATATCAGCGGTCGCGGCAACTCGGTGGCCAAACTGCTCGGCGGCGCCAATGGCCAGTTGAAGATGTTGATCAATGACGGTGCGATCAGCCGTGAGTTGATGGAACTGGCTGGGCTCAACGTAGGCAACTACGTGGTCGGCAAGATCTTCGGCGACAAGGAAGTGAAGATCAATTGCGCAGCAGCGGACTTCGACATCAAGACCGGATTGGCGACGACACGACTGTTCGTCTTCGATACCGAGAACGCGATCATCTATATCGACGGCACGGCAAACATGGCCACCGAGCAACTGGATTTGACCGTGACACCGGAATCGAAGGGCTGGCGTTTGATTTCCCTGCGCTCGCCGCTGTACGTGCGGGGCAAGTTCATCAAGCCGGATGCGGGTGTGAAGGCGGTACCACTGTTATTGCGTGGTGCCGGCATGGTGGCCCTGGGTGTGATAGCCGCCCCGGCCGCCGGCTTGCTGGCACTGATTGCACCTAGCGGGGGTGAGCCGAATCAGTGCGCGCCACTGCTTGAACAGATGAAGGCGGGCAAGGCGCCGAAAACTGTAAAGAACTAGGCTGGTGTTGAGGAAGGGCGAGCCTTATCGTCGCTTGGGGGCGATAAGGCTCGTGGGGTTAGAGGTCCTTCAAGATGTCGGCCATGTCATCGGCGTGCTCTTCTTCCTGCGCGAGGATGTCTTCGAAGATGCGCCGAGTTGTCGGGTCTTTCTCGCCGATGTACTGAATGATTTCGCGATAGCTGTCGATGGCGATGCGCTCGGCCACGAGGTCTTCGTAAACCATCTCTTTGAGGTTGTTCCCGGCCACGTATTGCGCGTGGGACATTTTCGACAGCAGGTCAGGGTTGAACTCCGGTTCACCGCCCAATTGCACGATGCGCTCGGCCAGACGGTCGGCGTGCTCGGCTTCCTGATTCGCGTGTTCGAGGAATTCTTCGGCGGCCACATGGGCTTTCACGCCATTGGCCATGAAGTAGTGGCGCTTGTAGCGCAGCACGCAAACCAGTTCGGTGGCCAGCGATGCATTGAGCAAGCGCAGCACCTCTTCACGGTCGGCGCTATAACTTTCGGTCACAGCGCCGTTCTCGACGTGTTGGCGCGCACGTTCGCGCAGTGTTTGCACATCTGACAGATGCAGGTCGTCACTCATTTCAGTCTCCTGGAGGCTAATCCGATGGGCGCCACGTTCTGCGGCCGTGGTCGCTACCCAAGTTGTGAGTCCCGAGCGAAGCAAAAAGTTTTATCGGATTGTCGGCTGTCCGTCCGATGCGCTCTGCTGCGACAGCAGGCCCGACAGACGCGCATCGTCCTGTCGCCACGAAAAGGAAGGCGCGCACCGGTGGATGCCGCGTGCGTCCTGCTGCAAAAAGGTCTCGATCGTCGAGTTGTCATCTGTTGCAGTGATGCTTGGCTGAGGTCTTGCATTGCGCTTGCCCTACCTGTCCCTCACAAGGAAGTCCGCCCATGTCGCAAGGTTCAGCCCCGCGCTATCCATTGGTGCTGGTCCCGGGAATGCTCGGGTTTGTGCGGTTGCTGCTTTATCCCTACTGGTACGGGATCATCTCGGCGTTGCGCCGTGGTGGTGCAACCGTGTTCGCGGTGCAGGTCTCTCCCCTCAATTCCAGCGAAGTTCGTGGTGAACAGTTGCTGGCCCGAATTGACGAGATTCTGCGGGAAACAGGGGCAGAGAAGGTCAACCTGATCGGCCACAGCCAGGGCTCGCTGACCGCGCGCTATGCCGCTGCCATGCGTCCCGACCGGGTGGCGTCGGTGACTTCGGTGGCGGGGCCCAATCATGGCTCTGAACTGGCGGACTACCTGGAAAGGCACTATCCGGCGCAGAGCGCCAAGGGGCGAGTGCTCAGCGTGTTGCTGCGGTTGATTGGTGCCGTGATGAGCCTGCTTGAAACGGGCTATCGCGGGCCGAAGTTGCCGGTCGATATCCCGGCTTCCCACCAGTCGCTGACCACGGAGGGGTGGCGCTGTTCAATCAACGGTATCCCCAGGGCTTGCCGCTGACTTGGGGTGGCCAGGGCCCGGAACTGGTGGATGGCGTGCGGTACTACTCGTGGTCGGGCACCCTGCAACCGGGCAAGACCGATCGTGGGCGCAATCTGATTGACGGGACCAATCGCAGCTGCCGGTTATTCGCCAGGACCTTCGTCCGTGAAGCCGGGCATTGCGACGGCATGGTCGGACGCTACAGCTCTCACCTGGGCACGGTGATTGGCGACGACTATCCGCTGGATCACTTTGACATCGTCAATCAGTCGCTGGGACTGGTGGGCAAGGGCGCTGAACCGATCCGCCTGTTCGTCGAACATGCGGCGCGGCTGAAAGCGGCGGGCTTGTAAGATCAAGATCAAAAGATCGTCCGAACGCGGCCCGAGCCTTCGGCAGCTTCTACGGGTTGTACGATCCGTAGGAGCTGCCGAAGGCTGCGATCTTTTTCAATCAGGCAACCCTGAGTCTGCGCCCCAAAACAGTCGTCCAGCGCTCGGAAAGAATCACCCCACCCAACGTCAGCAAGCCGCCGACCAAGTGGTACATCGCCAGTTGTTCTTTAAGCACCACAGCGGCAATCAGCGCGGTAATCAACGGCAGCAAATTGAAGAACAGCGTTGTCCGGCTCGGCCCCAAACGCTGTACTGCCTGCATCCACGCCAACGGCGCGAGCATCGAGGCCAGCAGGCACGCATACAACACCAGCGGAATATTCTGCAGCGTCGGGCCGATCTTCGGCGAGGCAATGAACAGCGGAAACAATACGACAATCGCTACCAGCACCTGCAAATACAGCAACACCAGCGGCGGCAAGCGCAGCTGCCATTTTTTCAACAGGGTGCTGTAGATGGCATAGGCCAAGGTCGCGATCAGCATCATCGCATCACCCAGGTTGACGCCGTGTTGCAGCAATGCGCCAAGGCTGCCGGACGACACCACCACCAGCACTCCGGCGAAGGACAGTACCGCGCCGACCAGCGCCCCCGCAGTCAGGCGCTGGCCCAGGCTGGCGATCGCCATGGCCAGCGACATCAACGGCATCAGCGACAGGATGATCCCCATGTTGGTAGCCGACGTCAGCGTGGCGGCGAAGTACGCCAGGCTCTGATAAACAGCCATGCCCAGCACCCCGAGCACGAAGATTCGCCCCAGGTTCGGACGGATCAGCGGCCAGTGGGCGATGACCGGTTTAAGCATGAATGGAGTGAACAGGACGCCGGCCAGCAGCCAGCGGTAGAAACCGATCTCGGCCGGAAATATCGCCCCTACGGCGAGTTTGTTGATGACGGTATTGCCCGCCCAGATAAAGATCGCGAGCAGGGGTAAGCGTATTGCATCAGGAACAACCAGAACATTAATGAGGGGTGATTATCCCCGCCTGCGCAGCGCATATCCATGCCGGCGGGCCTGAGGCGCAAAATGGCCGCCATGACGTGAAAGCAGGAAGGTGTAACAAGATTTGGCTACACTCCTGCAGAGGCCGCATCCATCGGTGCGGCGACAAGGAGAAAACTCCATGAAGATGTTGCGTGTGCCTTTGTTGATGATTGGTTTGCTCCTCTGTTCCCAGGGTTTCGCCGCCACGGCGCAACAGAACAAGATGACTACCTGCAATGCCGATGCGACCGCCAAGAGCCTCAAGGGCGATGAGCGCAAAACCTTCATGAGCACGTGCCTCAAGGCAGCGCCGGCGGCCAACGATGCCAAGACCCTGACTCCGCAGCAGGAGAAAATGAAAACGTGCAACGCCGATGCGAAAACCAAAGCCCTGACTGGCGATGCGCGCAAAACCTTCATGAGTGATTGCCTGAAGAAAAAATAATGCGCTGTGGGTGATGGCCTCGTCGCGGGCAGGTCTTGTTCCCGCAGGAGCGCTGCGTGTTCGCCGGATTTGCAGACACTGGAGATCGTAGTCGGAGCCGGCGGTGCGACGTTCGACTGGCCCGCGCCGAGGCCCGCAGGCCCCACACAGCCCCGACAAAAGTCTCCCCCACATTTCCTAGTGCTGGGTTCGGAACGCTGGCAGACTGCCAATCCTTTTTACGCCGTTCGTTTTGAGGCTGTATGCCAACGTTTTCTCAACGCCAAGTCTTGCTGGTCATCAGTTGGGTCATCATCTTTGGTGGCTTGCTGTTGGTGATTCCCCTGCGCCTGCTGCCAAGCCTGCTGGCCGGGTTACTGGTGTTTGAACTGGTCAATATGCTGACCCCGCAGCTGCAGCGGCTGATCGAAGGTCGACGCGCCCGCTGGTTGGCGGTGGCGCTGCTGGGCACGCTGGTGGTCAGTGTGCTGGCGTTGATATTTGCCGGTGCGATCAGCTTCCTGTTGCACGAAGCGGAGAACCCCGGCGCCTCTCTCGACAAGTTCATGGGCGTGGTCGATCGGGCCCGT
This sequence comes from Pseudomonas sp. TH10, assembly GCF_016651255.1. Taxonomy (GTDB): domain Bacteria; phylum Pseudomonadota; class Gammaproteobacteria; order Pseudomonadales; family Pseudomonadaceae; genus Aquipseudomonas. The sequence goes on along the minus strand of NZ_JAEKEG010000099.1, from coordinate 6,826 downwards.
GGGCAGTTGCCGCCGTTCATCGATGCCTATTTGCCGGCCAGTGCCGCCGAATTCCGCGTGGCAATCGGCGAGTGGATGAGCAAGCACCTGAGCGATCTGCAACTGGTCGGCAAGGATGCGGCGCACATGTTCGTGACGCTGCTGATCGGCATGGTGCTGGGCGCGATCATCGCCCTGCAGCGCGTGCCGGACGTGACCAAGCGCAAACCGCTGGCGGCGGCGCTGTTCGACCGTTTGCACCTGCTGGTTCAAGCGTTTCGCAATATCGTTTTTGCCCAGATCAAGATCGCCCTGCTCAACACCTTCTTCACCGGGATCTTCCTCGCGGTGATCCTGCCGATGTTCGGCGTGAAGCTGCCGTTGACCAAAACCCTGATCGTATTGACCTTCCTGCTCGGTCTGCTGCCAGTGATCGGCAACCTGATTTCCAACACGCTGATCACCATCGTCGGCCTGTCGCTGTCGATCTGGGTGGCGGTGGCGGCGTTGGGGTATCTGATCGTTATCCACAAGCTCGAATACTTCCTCAATGCGCGCATTGTCGGCGGGCAGATCAGTGCCAAGTCGTGGGAGTTGCTGCTGGCGATGCTGGTGTTCGAGGCCGCGTTCGGCCTGCCGGGGGTGGTGGCGGGGCCGATTTATTACGCGTATCTGAAGAGTGAGTTGAAGCTGGGCGGGATGGTTTGACCCGGTAGGGATGTTGCCTGATCTGACGCCATCGCGGACAAGTCCGCTCCCACAGGTTTCAGGTCAGGCACAAACCTGTGGGAGCGTGGCTTGCCCGCGATGCAGGCGACTCGGTTTTTGATCAGTCCATGCTGCCGTAACGCTTGCTGGCCTCAATCGCCAATCCGCTACCAATGCTGCCAAAGATATTCCCTTCGACGTGCCGGGCATTGGGCAGCATGTCCGAGACGCTGGTGCGCAACGCCGGGATCCCGCTCGAACCGCCGGTAAAGAACACCGTATCCACCTGGTCGACCCGCACGTTGGCATCGTTGAGCATCTGGGTCACGCTGTTGCGCACGCGCTCCAGCAGCGCTTCGATGGCTGACTCGAACAGCGCCCGGGTCAATTCCACGCTCAACCCCGGCTCGATGCGGTCCAGCGGAACATGACGGTGCTCGGCATGGGTCAGCTGGATCTTGGTTTCTTCCACTTCCATGGCCAGCCAGTGGCCGGCGCGTTGTTCGATCAACTTGAACAGGCGATCAATGCCACCGGTGTCCTCGATGTCGTAACGCATGCTGCCCAGCGCCAGGCTGGATTTCTGCGAGTACACCGAGTTGATGGTGTGCCAGGTCGCCAGGTTCATGTGGTGGCTGGTCGGCATGTAGGCGCCGCTCTTCATGCGGCTGCCGTAGCCGAACAGCGGCATCAGGCCTTGCAGGCTCAGTTGCTTGTCGAAGTCGGTCCCGCCGATGTGCACGCCGCCGGTGGCGAGGATGTCGTCGTGGCGGTTGTCGTTGTGGCGACGGTCGGGCGACAGGCGCACCAGCGAGAAGTCCGACGTACCACCGCCGATGTCGACGATCAGCACCAGTTCTTCTTTCTCGATGGTCGACTCATAGTCGAAGGCCGCCGCAATCGGTTCGTACTGGAACGAGACTTCCTTGAAACCGATCTTCTTCGCCACATCGACCAAGGTGTCTTCGGCTTCCTGGTCAGCCAGCGGATCGTCATCGACGAAGAACACCGGGCGACCGAGCACCACTTGCTCGAATTCCCGACCGGCGGCGGTTTCGGCGCGGCTCTTCAACTGGCCGATGAACAGGCCGAGCAAGTCCTTGAACGGCATCGCCGTACCGAGAACGCTGGTGTCGTGCTTGATCAGCTTGGAACCGAGCAGGCTTTTCAACGAGCGCATCAGGCGGCCTTCGTAGCCTTCCAGATACTCGTGCAGCGCCAGACGACCGTAAACCGGGCGGCGTTCCTCGATGTTGAAGAAGACCACCGACGGCAGGGTGATCTTGTCGTCTTCCAGCGCGATCATCGTTTCCATGCCGGGGCGCAGCCAGCCGACGGTGGAGTTGGACGTGCCGAAGTCGATGCCGCAGGCACGGGCTGGAGAGGCGTCTTTCATGTCTTTCGGTTCCGGTCAAAAAAACGGCCGCGCAGTGTATGTCAGTGCGCGCCAGAATCGAAGGCCGACTATCCGCTAAATCGAAGCGAATAGCGCCTTGAAAGACTATCCTTTGCCCCAAACTTGTCTGCATCGAGCCTGGCGGCGCATGCTGCGGGTGGCAGAACGAATTGATAACGGATGGTGATCCTTAGATGGACTTCAAAGACTATTACAAGATACTTGGCGTGGAGCCGACAGCAGACGACAAGGCGATCAAAGCGGCCTATCGCAAGCTGGCGCGCAAATACCACCCCGACGTCAGCAAGGAAAAAGACGCCGAGGAGAAATTCAAGGACGCCTCGGAGGCCTATGAAGCGCTGAAAAGCGCCGACAAGCGCGCCGAATATGATGACTTGCGCAAGTACGGCCAGCATGGCCAGCCATTCCAGGGCCCGCCAGGTTGGCAGGGGCGTGGGGGTGGCGGCTTTGGAGGTGGTCAGGACACGGGCGATTTTTCGGACTTCTTCAGTTCGATCTTCGGCAACCGTGGTCCCGGTTTTGGTGGTGCACAGCCGGGCCGCAGTGCCGGGCGTCGAGGGCAAGACGTGGAAATGGAACTGCCGATCTTCCTCGAGGAAACGCTCTCGAACGAATCGAAGAAGGTCACCTTCCAGGTGCCTCAATACAACGCTAACGGCCAGCACGTCAGCAACACCAGCAAGAGCCTGAACGTGAAGATCCCGGCGGGCGTGACGGACGGCGAGCGCATCCGCCTCAAAGGCCAGGGCGCACCGGGCGTGGGTGGCGGGGCAAATGGCGATCTGTACCTGACCATTCGGTTTGCGCCGCACCCGAAATTCGACGTCGAGGGCGAAAACCTGATCATCACGCTGCCCCTGGCCCCGTGGGAGTTGGCGCTGGGCACCGAGGTGGCCGTGCCGACGCTGACTGGCAAGATCAACCTCAAAGTGCCAGCCGGCAGTCAGAACGGCCAGCGCATGCGCGCCAAAGGGCACGGTCTGAAAAACAAGGCTGGCGAGCGTGGTTACCTGTTCGTGCAGCTCAAGGCCGTGATGCCGAAAGCGTCCGACGACGAGGTCAAGGCGCTGTGGCAGGAACTGGCAAAAAAAGCCGCCTTCAATCCGCGAGAGAACTTCTAAATTCGGCGACGGAGTAGCCCATCATGAGCAGCCCCCTGATCGTTCAACTGGACTTGGCAGAATTCTGTGAGGCGGCCGATTTGTCGGACGTCTACGTGATCGAAATCGTCGAGCACGGCATCCTCGAACCTCAGGGCTCGGCGCCCAAGGATTGGCGATTCAACGACTTCGAACTGGCCCTGGCCAAACGCGCCGCCAAGCTGCGGCGCGATCTGGAGCTGGAATGGGAAGGGGTGGCCCTGGCGCTGGAGTTGCTGGAGGAGGTGCAGCAGCTTCGGGCGGAAAACCGGATGTTGAAGCAGCGGTTGGGGCGGTTGGTGGTTGAGTAGGTAGCTGGCTTGGGCACAGGGACGCTTGAGGGCATCCCGTTCTGGCGTAACGCTGGCGAGCCCTCAAATGTTGCGGGGCAACACTACCGTGAACAGCGTGCCGTCAGTTTCGTTGGAACTCACCTTGATCGTACCGGAGTGGGCTTGCACCACTTCATTGACGATAAAAAGCCCCAAACCAAGGCTGGTGGACGGCTGGCCCAGTTCTTCGTCGGCGCTGCGTACCAGTGGGTCGAAGATGGTGCCGATGGCCTCTTCAGAAATCGGTTTGCCGAAGTTATGCACCGTCAGGCACACCGCGTCGGGTTCGCCGGCCAGGGTGATGGTGACATCCCGTTTGTTCAAGCCGTGTTGCAGGGCGTTGCCGATCAGGTTCTGCAACAGTTGATCAAGCCGTCCGCGATCCCAGTTGCCTTCGGTATTGCCCGAGATGACCAGTTTCGGGTCACATTCCGGGTTGCCGGCGCAGGCTTCGCCAATGGCCGCGTGGGCGGCGTCGGCCAGGTCCATCGGCGCGGGTTCGATCGGCAGGCTCTTGCCCAGGCGGCTACGTACCAGTTCGAGCAGATCGCTGACCATCACGGCCATGTGCCGGGCGCCACGCTTGATGTTGATGGCACAGGCCAGGGCATCACCCTCAAGCTTGGCCTTGCGCAGTAACAACTCAGTGGACATGCTCACCGCCTGCAAAGGGGCGCGCAGGTCATGGCCAAGTATCGCCAGGAAGATGTCCCGGGAGCGGTTGACCTGTTCGGCATAGGCGGCCGTGGACTCCGCCAGCGCTTCGTCGATGGCTTCGTTGAAGCGGATCATGTCCTGGAAGTAGGCAAGGTCCGGTGAGTCCAGGCTGTCGACCCACAGCCGGATCACGCAGGCGCGCAGGTGACGGAATTCGCTGGTCATCTGCACCAGATCAAAGCCCACCGTGTGCCGCAGCTCACCGTGGCTGGCTCCGGCCTCATCCAGGCTTGGGGTTTTCTCGGGTCCCTCACCTTTGGCCTTGGCCATTTGCTCGCTGGCACTTTGTGCGGTGGTCATGTCCCGCGCTGCGGCCAGCAGGATGACCCGGGCATGGTCGCGCAATGCGACGCTGTCCATGTACTCGGCAGCAGGAGTGATGGTGCTGGCGAACTGCTCCCATTCATCGACGATACTGTCTACGTGTTGCCTGATGAATTCGGGTAGGCGCATGGCCAGATTCCTGAGGGAGAAGTCTGGCGCATCTTAGCCCCTTTGGCGGGCACTAAAAACTACCATTACGCGGCGCGAGCCTCGATCAGGAAATGTTCTGCGGTAACTGCAGCGGGTGAAGATCCCCTGCACCGTTCAAACGGCCACCTGATCAGCCGTTGCGGCAGGCAGGAACCGGGCATGCCGGATTCCTGCCTGCTCACCGTGGGGTCAGAACAGGAAGTAGCGCTGCGCCATCGGCAGCACATCCGCCGGTTCACACCACAGCAACACACCGTCGGCCTTGACTTGATAGGTCTGCGGATCGACGTCGATGGTCGGCAGATAATCATTGTGGATGAGGTCGGTTTTCTGCACCTCACGGCAGCCTTTGACCACGGCGATTTTCTTCTTCAAGCCAAGCGCCTCGGGTAGGCCGGCATCGTGCGCTGCCTGGCTGATAAAGTCAGGCTGGTGGCGTGCAGCGAGCCGCCATAGCTGGCGAACATCGGGCGGTAGTGCACCGGTTGCGGTGTGGGTATCGATGCATTGGCGTCGCCCATCAGGCTGGCCGCGATCGCACCGCCTTTGAGGATCAGCGTCGGCTTGACCCCGAAAAAGCTGGCCGCCAGAGCACCAGGTCGGCCCATTTACCCACTTCGATCGAGCCCACTTCATGGCTGACGCCGTGAGTGATCGCCGGGTTGATGGTGTACTTGGCGATGTAGCGCTTCGCGCGGAAGTTATCGTTGCCGGGACCATCCCCGGGCAGTGCGCCGCGTTGCTTTTTCATTTTGTCGGCGGTCTGCCAGGTTCGGGTGATCACTTCACCGACACGCCCCATGGCCTGGCTGTCGGAGCTGATCATCGAGAACGCGCCGAGGTCGTGAAGAATGTCCTCAGCGGCAATCGTTTCGCGGCGAATGCGGCTTTCGGCGAACGCGACGTCTTCGGCGATGCTCGGGTCGAGGTGGTGGCAGACCATCAGCATGTCCAGGTGTTCGTCGATGGTGTTACGGGTGAACGGCCGGGTCGGGTTGGTCGAGCTCGGCAACACGTTGGCAAAGCCGCAGGCCTTGATGATGTCGGGTGCGTGACCGCCACCGGCGCCTTCGGTGTGATAGGTGTGGATGGTGCGCCCCTTGAACGCGGCGAGTGTGGTTTCGACGAAGCCCGATTCATTGAGCGTGTCGGTATGGATCGCCACCTGCACGTCGTACTGGTCGGCGACGTTGAGGCAGTTGTCGATGCTCGCCGGCGTGGTGCCCCAGTCTTCATGCAGCTTGAGGCCGATGGCGCCGGCCTTGACCTGTTCGATCAGCGGCTCCGGCAGGCTGGCGTTGCCCTTGCCGGTGAGGCCGATGTTCATCGGGAATGCGTCCGCCGCCTGAAGCATGCGCGCCAGATGCCACGGCCCGGAGGTGCAGGTGGTGGCGTTGGTGCCGGTGGCCGGGCCTGTGCCACCGCCGATCATGGTGGTAACGCCACTCATCAACGCCTCTTCGATCTGCTGCGGGCAGATGAAGTGGATGTGCGTATCGATGCCGCCGGCGGTGAGGATCATGCCTTCGCCGGCGATCACTTCGGTGCCAGCGCCGATGGCGATGGTCACGTTCGGCTGCACGTCCGGGTTGCCGGCCTTGCCGATTGCGGCGATGCGGCCGTCCTTGAGGCCGACGTCGGCCTTGACGATGCCCCAGTGGTCGATGATCAGTGCGTTGGTGATCAGCGTGTCGACGACTTCGGCGGCGAGCAGTTGGCTCTGGCCCTGACCGTCGCGAATCACTTTACCGCCCCCGAATTTCACTTCTTCGCCGTAGGTGGTGAAGTCTTTTTCGACTTCGATCCACAACTCGGTGTCGGCCAGGCGCACCTTGTCGCCGACGGTAGGGCCGAACATGTCGGCGTAGGCTTGTTTGGAAATTTTCATGCGCATGCCTTGGGGTTCAATTGTGTTTTAGGCTCACCTGTGGGAGCAAGGCTTGCCCGCGATGGGGCCACTGCAAGCACCGCATTGCTCAAAGGTCACCCATGATCCGCCCGGCAAACCCGAACACCCGGCGATTTCCCGCCAGGTCGACCAGCTCGACCTCCCGACTCTG
>NZ_JAEKEG010000098.1 GCF_016651255.1 Pseudomonas sp. TH10 | reverse complement strand
CAGCAATGCGTCCGCACCCAGTTACGCAAGATTAGCCTGGGCTGGGAGAGAGCAAACCATCTTCAGCGTGAATACGCGGCGGTTCGATCCCGTCATCACCCACCATTCGTTTCATGTGTTTAGCGCAGCGGTAGTTCAGTCGGTTAGAATACCGGCCTGTCACGCCGGGGGTCGCGGGTTCGAGTCCCGTCCGCTGCGCCATATTCGGTAACCTGGAACGCTGAACGCCAGGTCACCACGGAAAGACCCGCTGATGCGGGTTTTTTTCGTCTGCGATTTGGCTTTTGCCTTGTCAGCGTCATTGCACCAGCGCAAGACATTCGCCGCCGTGGGAAGTAGATGACAGAAGCTTCATCGTCGCTTTGCCCAAATGCGTTTTAATCCCTGAACTTATCGCCGCTTTACTGCTCTCATGCCGGTAGCCATTGGTCGTGGCGGCCTGATAAGCTCGCGGCTTTACTCGATTGCCCTTTAGGCGCATGAACAAGGAAATAGCATGAAACAGCATCGGTTGGCGGCGGCGGTGGCCCTGGTTAGCCTGGTCCTCGCGGGTTGTGATTCGCAGACCAGCGTAGAGCTGAAAACCCCGGCGCAGAAAGCTTCCTACGGTATCGGCCTGAACATGGGCAAAAGCCTGGCTCAGGAAGGCATGGATGATCTGGACTCCAAAGCGGTAGCCCAGGGCATCGAAGATGCCGTCGGCAAGAAAGAACAGAAGCTGAAAGATGAAGATCTGGTTGAAGCCTTCGCCGCGCTGCAAAAGCGTGCTGAAGAGCGTATGGCCAAGATGAGCGAAGAGTCGGCAGCCGCCGGCAAGAAATTCCTCGAAGAAAACGGCAAGAAAGCGGGTGTAACAACCACCGCTTCCGGCCTGCAATACGAAGTGGTCAAAAAAGCTGACGGCCCACAGCCTAAGCCGACCGACGTGGTGACTGTTCACTACACCGGCAAGCTGACCAACGGCACCGTATTCGACAGCTCCGTCGAGCGCGGCAGCCCGATTGATCTGCCGGTGAGCGGCGTGATTCCAGGTTGGGTTGAAGGTCTGCAACTGATGCACGTTGGCGAGAAGTACAAACTGTACATCCCTAGCGAACTGGCTTACGGCGCGCAATCGCCAAGCCCGGCTATCCCGGCCAACTCGGTGCTGGTATTCGACCTGGAACTGCTGGCGATCAAGGATCCAGCAAAACAGGAAGACGCAGCCAAGTAATTTGCGTCTGTTGTGAACCAACGCCTCGCTCATGCGGGGCGTTGTTGCATTCGGGATTTAACGAGCTCAAACAAAACGAACGGACGTGGCAGGATGCAGTCATAGCCATTGAAGGCGCCTGCGCTAGCTGCGCTGGGGCGCCAAGTCAATGAAATATTGGGGTTTTTTATGTGAGTAAAAAACGCCCGATCTGAGCGCAGCCCTTATAAAACGGGGCTCTCAGCGCTGAAATGCAGCTCTGTTCACAAGGTTATCCACAATTTGTGTGGATAACATTTCAACGGGAGGAATAGATGAAAGCTCCGTGGAATTTCGCTCGATTCCTGCCTCTGGCTGGTCGACTGCTGGCCCGTGGCCGGCTGCCGACCTTGCTGTTTGCCGTGGCCAGCAAAGGCGCAGCGCAAGGCAATCGCCTGGGTAAGCTCAAGGAAGACCTGCGCCTGCTGCAGGCATTGTGCCTGGCCTATTGGCGAGGAGAGTACCGCGCGATCAGCCCCAAGGCGCTGATTTCGGTAGTGGCCGGCTTGATGTATTTCCTCAGTCCCGTGGACGCGATCCCCGACTTCATTCCCATGTTCGGGATGCTTGACGATATCGCCGTGCTGGCCTGGCTCATGAAAGTACTGGATGACGAGTTGTCTGCCTTTCGTGCCTGGCGCAAGCGCCAATTGCCGGAGAAGCTGGCAGTGGTGGAGCGGCTGCCTGACACACCGGAGCAACTTCAGCTGCAAAACCCGAAAAAACCATGATCTGATAGAAAATCGTCCCTGTATTCATGCACCTCGTGACCGTGGTCCGCGACCTTAGCCGCTGTTAGGATTACACTTCTAGGGAAAAGTGCCGACTCGCTAAGTGTTGTTGTCCTACGGGGTAGTCATGGATATTCAGATAATTGCACGCGATGGCGAACCCGAGTACGCGGTTCTGCCTTGGGCTCAATATCAGGCTCTACTGAAAGCAGCAGGTATCAACGCAACACCGTCGCAGCCGGCCCCAGCGCCGCTCGCGGCATCTCCAGAGCCGATTCTTCCGGGTCTGGATCAACTACGCAGTTTGCGCGAAGGGAAGGGCATCGCCATCGAGGCGTTGGCCCGCGCGGTAGGCATCAGCCCGTCTTATCTGGCCATGATCGAAAGTGGTGAGCGTCTGCCCGACGCCGCGATTCGCCGCAGCCTGGCCTGGGAACTGACGGTGCCAGGTTGGAGGGATGAATCGTGAGCGTACGCATCAGTCGTCAACATTGGGATGGATTGTTAGGGGAGCTGGATCAGGCGCGCCGCCAGCGCCATCTTCTGACCTATCGGGCATTGCTCGAACGTTTGCAGTTACCAACGCCGGCGATGCAGACCCTGACCGCCGCGCTCGAACACCTGGCGGCGCTGGACGCCAAGGCCGAACAGCCATTGCGCAGCTCGCTGGTGATCAGCCAGGGTGCCAGCCGCCTGCCACGCACCGGTTTTTTTGAATGCGTTGAACGTCTTGGGCGTTTTTCCGGGCCGTCCGACGGCGTTGCCGCGGCGTCCTGGCATGCCTCGGAAGTGGTCAGAGTGTTCGAATACGAGTACCCGGAATCGGCGGAGGCCTGAGTGTTTTTACGACTCAAGGCGCGGGCCGCTTACTGGCTGGCTCGCCGATTGTTTCACTGGTCGTGGTTTGTCCGGCAACCGCGCGGTTGGCGTTGGCTCGAAGGGCAATTTGCGCGCATGGCCAACCTCGGTGATGTCGACGCGCAAAGCTTCTATGGGCACATTCTGACTTTTCGCGGCGTGGGCTTGGGAGCGCGCGAAGAGGGTGTGCGGTTGCTGCGTCTGGCGGCGCTGGCAGGGGATGGCAAAGCGGCTTATCAGGTCGGCGTGATCAGCCTTGCCGGCAGCCCAAGCAAGGCACCGGATCCGGTTGAAGCGACGCGGTTCTGGAAGATTGCGGCGAAGGCCGGGCATCCCTTGGCTGAGATCAAGCTGCAGGAGTTGGCGTCTCGCGGTCCTTTGGATAATTAGTGTCTGGTCTGCGACGCCTTCGGGGCGAGCCCGCACAGATTTATGTGTCGCTTGCAAAATCCTTTACCAACACAGATCCCTGTGGGAGAGGGCTTGCCCGCGAAGGCGCCCGCCCGGACACCACCAGACTGTCAATCAGATACACGCTATACCCGGGTACATTCTTCGCATGATGCTTGGCCTGGGAAGCCATCTCCGCCAATTGACTCGCATCGAGTTGCGCGCATGCCTGAGGATGCAGGTGCACCACGCCAATCGACAATGACAGCAATGCAAACTCCTGGCGCACACCCTGCCGGTTTGGGGCGATAAAGCAGCCGGCCTCCAGGTGCTCGCTGCGGTAGAACCGCCGGCATTGGCTCTGGAAATCATCCACCAGCTGGTTCAAGCGTTTGCGCCAGTCTTCGGGACCCAGTACCAGCAAAAAATCATCGCCGCCGATATGGCCGACGAAGTCGCGGGAGGGGTCCACGCGGTCATTCAGGCATTGCGCCAGGCACAGCAGCACTTCATCCCCACGACCGTAGCCATAGATGTCGTTGAAGGGCTTGAAGCTGTCGATGTCCACGTAACAGATCACCGACTCACGTTGCTGCTGGAGCAAGCGAGTGAGGCACTGCTGGATCGGCACGTTGCCAGGTAGCAAGGTCAGCGGATTGGCGTAGCGGGCCTGCTGAATTTTCAGTTCGGTGATCAGCTTCAGCACGTCGATTACCCGGCCCAGTCCCAGGTAGCCGCCATCGAGGGTAATGATGAAATCCTCTTCGATGCGCTGCCGCGCCCTGCTGGTGATCAGCCGGCTGACCTGCTGCAGCGATTGGGTCATCTCCACGGCTAGAAAGTCATCGCTCATCAGGCGGCTGATCGGCTTGCGGGCAAACAGGTCTGTGGCGAAGGGCTTGAGCAATGCGTCGGAGAGGGAATGCCTGTGGACGATGCCACAGGGTGGCCCTGGGCGTCCAGTACCGCCAGCGAGTTCAGGTTGGCCTGGCGGCGAAAGGCTTCCAGTACCTTGGCTGTCGGCGTCTCGCGGGCCACTGCCGGTTGTTCGTTGAGCAAGGCGCTGAGGTCGCAACCTTCGTCATTCAGTGCGACGGCGCTGCTGTCGTGTTTGGGCATCAAAGCGCGGGCATCGCGCGGTGGATGCTCTTGTGGACGTCCGAGCAGGTAACCCTGCACCAGGTCCACGCCCATCTCGGTCAATACCGCGAGTTCTTCTGGCAGTTCGATGCCTTCGGCAATCACCTGCGCGCGGGAAGCTTTGGCGATTTGCAGGATCGAACCGACGAACTCGCGCTTCAAGGCATCCTGGTGAATGCCGTCGATGAAATGTCGGTCGATCTTCACATAGTCGGGGCGCAACTCTGACCATAAACGCAGGCTCGAGTAACCGGCACCCAGATCATCCAGCGCAATGGAAAAGCCCATCGCCCGATAGTGATGCAGCGCTGTTTGCAGCAGCTGAAAGTCGTCGATCGGCGTTTGTTCGGTCAGTTCGATGACGACCTGACTGGGCGGAATACCGAAGTCTTGCAGCAACTGCAACGTGCGACCCGGTTGGTGCGCGGCTTCCAGCAAGGATTCAGGAGAGACGTTGAGAAACAGCTTGCCCGGTAGTTGCTGCTCGTTGAAACGGCGGCAAGCGCTTTGCCGGCAGGCGATTTCCAGTTCGCTCAAGCGCCCGGCCTGGCGCGCCACGGCAAACAGTGCGATGGGCGAGTGCAATGGACTGTTGGACGGGCCACGGGTGAGGGCTTCGTAGCCGAGTATCCGTCGCTCGGAGAGGCAAATGATCGGCTGGAACAGGCTGTGCAAACCGCTTTGAGTCAGGATCGAGCTCAAGGCACTCAGCTGTTCGGTCGTGGTCATGGCAATCTCTGGCGATAAAAAAAGGACTGGGAGCGCTCTCGATGAAGAGAGTGGCTCCCAGTCCTTTATTGCACGACAGAATGATGACTGTTTGATGACGATCCGCAGATCGTCAGCATTAAATTGCCATCATCTTACTTCTTGGCCACCTGATTACTCAGTTTCAGGTAATCCAGCAGCACGCGCCCGGTTTCGCTCAGGTAGGCATCGTCTTCCGGTTTGACCTTGTCCGGCTCGGCTGCCGCGAGAGCATCTTCGTCTTCTTTCTTCAGCTCTTTGAGCGGCTCTTCGCCCTTGGCTTTGCGACGGATGTTTTCCATCACCAGTTGCTTGGCATCGATGTCGGCATGCTGCGCGCGGCGGTCGGCCTCGTTGAGGCTGACGGTTTTTTCTTCCATCAATTTCTGCGCCAGCGCCAGCTTGTCGCGGATGAACACGAACTCGGCATCCTTGGCGGTACGCGTGTCATGCTCGGATTTGAGCTGCGCCAGGTAGGGCTTGAACGGGTCGGCTGCCGGCTTGATGGCGGCCTTGATGGTGTCCCACGGCATGGCCTCCGGCAGCGCGCTCTCACCGATTTCCTTGGTGTCGATGATCGACGGGTAGTCGATGTCCGGCAGAACGCCCTGATGCTGGGTGCTCTGGCCGGATACCCGGTAGAACTTCGCCAGGGTCAGTTTCAGTTCGCCATGGTTCAGCGGCTGAATGGTTTGCACGGTGCCTTTGCCGAAGGTCTGGCCGCCGATGATCAGTGCACGGTGGTAGTCCTGCATGGCGCCGGCGAAGATCTCCGAAGCCGAGGCCGACAAGCGGTTGACCAGCAACGCCATCGGGCCCTTGTAGAACGCGCCCGGGTTCTCGTCTTCCAGGACATCGACACGGCCATCGGCATTGCGCACCAGTACGGTCGGGCCTTTGTCGATGAACAGGCTGGTCAGCTCGGTAGCTTCCTGCAGGGAGCCGCCGCCGTTGTTGCGCAAGTCGATGACCACGCCATCCACTTTCTCTTTCTGCAACTCGGTCAGCAGCTTCTTGACGTCGCGAGTGGTGCTCTTGTAGTCCGGATCACCTGCACGGAAGGCCTTGAAGTCCAGGTAGAACGCTGGAATCTCGATCACTCCCAGCTTGTAGTCCTTGCCATCCTGCTTGAGGTTGAGGATGGACTTCTTCACGGCCTGGTCTTCGAGCTTCACCGCTTCACGGGTGATCGGCACGATCTTGGTGGTCTGGTCGTTCGGCGCATTGCTCGCCGGAATCACTTCCAGGCGCACCACGGTGCCTTTCGGACCGCGGATCAGCTTGACCACTTCGTCCAGACGCCAGCCAACCACGTCGACCATCTCTTTGTTGCCTTGGGCAACGCCGATGATCTTGTCGGCCGGAGCCACTTGTTTGGTCTTGTCGGCAGGGCCTGCGGGCACCAGGCGCACGACTTTCACCTGGTCGTTGTCACTTTGCAACACGGCACCGATGCCCTCGAGGGACAGGCTCATGTTGATGTCGAAGTTTTCCGCGTTATCCGGCGACAGATAGTTGGTGTGCGGATCGTAAGACATGGCGAAGGTGTTGATGTACGCCTGGAAGATGTCTTCCGGACGGGTCTGGTCCAGGCGCGCCAACTGGTTCTTGTAGCGCTTGGTCAGGGTTTCCTGGATCTGCTTCGGCTCTTTGCCGGCGATCTTCATCCGCAGCACTTCGTCCTTGACGCGTTTGCGCCACAGGTCGTCGAGTTCAGCGGTGGATTTGAGCCAAGGAGCGTCCTTGCGATCGATCAGCAAGGTTTCCTTGGTGGTGAAGTCCATCTTGTCGACGCCTTTGTTCAGCTCGGCGATGGCGAAGTCCAGACGCGCCTTGACGCGATCCAGATAGCGCTTGTAGATGGTGAAGCCGGCGTTGAGGTCGCCGCTTTTGAGGAAGTCGTCGAACTGGGTCTTCCACTTGTCGAATTCGGCGATGTCGCTGGCCATGAAGTAGCTACGCGACGGATCCAGCAGCTTGATGTAGCTGTCGTAGATGATCACCGAGCGCGCATCGTCGAGCGGCGGCTTGCTGTAGTGGTGACGCTTGAGCAACTCGACGACGTTCAGACTGGCGATGACTTCATCGCGATCAGGCTGCAACTTGTCCCAGCTGTTGGCTGCGAATGTACTGCCCGACACCGGCAACAAGCCGATACCGATGAAAAGAGCGAGGGCGGTGCTGGGGAGCAAATGCTTCATGCTGATTCGACGCGGGGACAATTGATAACGCATATTAGGCCGTCTTTGAAGTCGCCGGTTCTACGAGAGCCGGTCGCATAATGCAAAAAGCCCGGCGCTACAGCTTCGGGCTCAGTCCAGACTCACTATGGAGGCACTGTGAAGGCATTGCAAGGCGTTGAAGGTCAAGTGGCATGGGTTGAGGAGCCGAGTCCTACGTGTGATGTAGGACAAGTTTGCATTCGAGTGGCGGCTGCTGGCCTCAATCGCGCCGATTTATTACAGAAAGCAGGGCTGTATCCACCACCGCCAGGCGCCAGCCAAGTGCTCGGTCTCGAGTGCTCTGGTGTGATCAGCGAAGTGGGTGCGGGCAGTTCGTGGCAGGTTGGCGATCGGGTTTGCGCCTTGCTGGCCGGGGGTGGGATGGCCGAAGAGGTGGTGGTCGACGGACGGCACGTGCTGCCGGTGCCCGAAGGCGTTTCGCTGATCGAGGCCGCGGCATTGCCCGAGGTTTATGCAACAGTCTGGTTGAATGTGTTTCAACTTGCGGCGCTCAAACCGGGTGAGAAAGTTCTCTTGCACGCCGGGGCAAGTGGAATCGGTTCAGCGGCCATTCAGTTGTGCAAGGCATTTGGCAACCCGTGCTGGGTCAGCGTCGGGTCGAAAGAGCGTTTGGCCTACTGCGAGGCGCTGGGGGCCCAGGGCGGGGTGATCCGTGGCGATGATCTGGACAGCTTGCGCGACTTCGGGCCGTTCGATGTGATCCTCGATCCGGTCGGCGGCAATTATTCGGCGCTCAATCTCAAACTGCTGGCCAGTGATGGCCGCTGGGTGCTGATCGGATTGATGGGCGGCCGCGAGGCGAAACTCGATTTGGCGCAGGTGTTGGCCAAGCGTGTGCAACTGCTGGGCTCGACGCTGCGCAGCCGCGGTGATCAGTTCAAGGCGGATCTGTTCAGTGACCTGAGCCAGCATGTGTGGCCGCTGTTTGCCGAAGGACGCCTGAAGCCGCAGTTGGCCAAGGCTTTTGCGGTGAAGGATGCCGAGGCGGCGTTTGCCGAGTTGGCGAGCAATACCGTGGCGGGGAAGGTGGTGCTGTTGATCGACGAGAGCCTCGCCTGACAACCCGCGACCTTTGGGAGCAAGGTTGACCTTGCTCCTGCAGGGTTTTGCGTTATTTCCAGAGGTGGATCGGCCAGCCGGCTTTTTCGGCGTGCTCAAGCAACATCGGGTCCGGGTTCACCACGTGCGGGAAATCCACTTTCAGCAGCAGAGGCAAATCATTGCGTGAGTCGGAATAGAAACTCGCGCCTTCCAGATTTTCTTCCTCGGCATCCAGCCACTCCAGCAACCGAGTGATCTTGCCTTCGCGGTAGGTCAGGGTGCCGACCGTATGGCCGCTGTACACGCCATGCGCGACTTCCAGTTCGATGCCGAGAATTTCATCGATACCCAGTCGGTCAGCAATCGGCCTGACCAGGTGCGTACCCGACGCCGAGATCACCAGAATCCGGTCGCCCGCCTTGCGGTGGGCGGCGATGGTTTTGGTGGCGTCACTGAAGATGATCGGTTCGATGAAGTCTTCAACCCATGGGCCGACCAGGTGCTCGACCTCTTCCGGCGTGCGCCCGATCAACGGTTCGAGACTGAATTCCATATAGTCTTCCATGCGCAATTTGCCATGGCTGTAAGCGTCCATCAGTTCGTTGTTTTTGCGCATGAACGACTCGGGATCGACCCAGCCCAAGCGCCCCATCTGCTCGCTCCAGAGGGTGGCGCAGTCGCCGTGGATCAACGTTTCGTCCAGATCAAAAATTGCCAAAGCCATCGGTTCTCTCCGAGAACAGCTGCGAGCTACAAGCTTCGAGCTGCAAGAATTGAAATCAAGTACGCCGCAGTCTACAACTTGAAGCTTGTAGCTCGAAGCTTGCAGCTGCTTTTAAGCTACTTCGCACAGCGCCGTTGGATCGATGGAAAGCGCCAGGCGTTGACCATCGGGATGCAGATCGGCAGCCGAACGGTTAAGCACGTCCACGACCAATTCCACGCCCCGCGCTTCGATTCGGTAGCGGATCACATTGCCGAGCAGGCTGTGGCTGCGAATCTGCGCGTCGAGTTCGCCGTTGAGGCTCAGTTCGATGGCTTCCGGGCGAATGGCGATGCGGTGATTGATCGGGCGCTGCAACAGCTTCGAGGCATCCTCTGCGTCGAGCAGGTTGTAGTTCCCGATAAAGCCTGCCGCGAACACATCGACTGGCGCCGTATACAGCGTTTCAGCATCGCCGCTTTGTACGATTTTTCCCTGATTCATCAGGAAAATCCGGTCAGACATGGTCAGCGCTTCTTCCTGATCGTGTGTGACGAAGATTGTCGTGAGGCCGAGTTCGCGTTGGATCTGACGGATCTGTTCACGCAGGTGTTTACGAATGCGTGCATCGAGTGCCGACAGCGGTTCATCCAGCAGCAGCAAGCGTGGACGCGTGACCAGCGAGCGGGCGAGGGCGACACGCTGGCACTGGCCGCCGGAAAGTTGATGCGGATAGCGGCTGGCGAAGTCGTTCAGTTCAACCAGTTTCAACACTTCGGCGACACGTTTATGGCTGTCGTCGGCATTGACTTTTTGCATGCGCAAACCGAATGCAACGTTCTGCTCGACGGTCATGTTGGGGAACAGCGCGTAGCTCTGGAACACCATGCCGATCCCGCGCTTTTGTGGGCTCAGCGGCACGATGTCGACGCCATCGAGCAGAATCTTGCCGCCATCCACCGACGTCAGGCCGGCGATGCAACGCAGCAGTGTGGACTTGCCGCAGCCCGAAGGCCCAAGCAAGGTGACAAACTCGCCCTTGTTGATTTCGCAATCGATGTCGCTGAACACGGTGGTGCCGGCGTAGCTTTTCTGCAGGTGTTGGACGCTGACGTAGCTCATTCGCTTTTGTCCTTGTTCAAGATGTTGGCGATCCAGGTCAGGACCAGCACGAAAAAGAAATACGAGATGACCAGTGCACTGGTGAAGTGGCCGCTGCTGTTGCGCATGTTGTTCAGGTAAACCTGCAGGGTTTCGTAGCGGGTGCCGACGAGGATGTTGGCAAACACGAACTCACCGAACAGGAACGAGAATGACAGCAGCAGCGCGACCATCAGGCCTTTGCGCAGGTTTGGCAGCACCACCAGGAACGCTGCCTGAAAAGTGCTGGCGCCGAGCAGTTGTGCGGCGTCCATCAGGTCGCGCAGGTTGATCGCTTGCAGATTGTTGGTGATTGCCCGGTACATGAAGGGCAGCGCCACGGTGAAGTAGCAACCGATCAGGATCCACGGCGTACCGACCATCGCGAACGGGCCGGAGCCATACAGCTGCAACAGCCCCACCGACGACACCACCGGCGGTACCGCGAAGGGCAGCAGGATCAGGATGTTCATCAGCGCATCGAGTTTCGGGAAGTGGTAATGCACCACGAACAATAGCGGCAAGATCAGCACCACCGACAGCACCAGCGCGCCGACGCACACCAGCAACGACTGGCCGAACGCATGGAGGAAGCGCGGGTCGCTCCACAACTGGATGTACCACTTGAAGGTGAAACCGCTGGGCAGAATGGTCGCCGACCAACTGCTGGCGATCGAGTAGACCAGGGTGCCCGCCAATGGCAGCAACAGAATGGCGAACAACAGGTAAACCACGACGCGGTGGTAGAGGCCGGCGGGGCCGGATTCAGCGCGAGACATGGTAGCTCCTCTTCAACAGCAGTTGATGCACGACGGTGACGATGGTCATCAGTGCCACCAGCACCACGGCGAGGGCACTGGCCAGATTCGGATCGAGGGAAATATCCCCGGAAACCATCGCCGCAATGCGGATCGGCAACACGTTGAAATTGCCGGTGGTCAATGCGTATACCGTGGCATAGGCGCCAAGGGCGTTGGCCAGCAGGATCACGAAAGTGCCAAGCAATGCTGGGGTCAGCACCGGCAAACCGATGTGCCGCCAGAACTGCCAGCCGCTGGCGCCGAGCAGTGCGGCGGACTCGCGCCAGTCTTCACGCAAGGCGTCGAAGGCCGGGTAGAGCAGCAGCACGCCAAGCGGGATCTGGAAGTAGGTGTAGAGGATGATCAGCCCGGTTTTCGAGTACAGATTGAAGTCCTGAATGATCCCGGCCTGTTTGAGCATGATGGTGAAGCTGCCGTTGAAACCGAGCAGGATGATGAACGCAAACGCCAGGGGAACACCGGCGAAGTTGCTGGTCATGTTGGCGAAGGCATTCACGAAGTTGCGCAGTTTCGAATCGACCCGGCGCAATGAGTAGGCGCCGAGCACGGCGATGATGATGCCGAACACACTCGACCAGAAACTGATTTCGAGGCTGTACTGGATCGCCTGCAAATAGAATTTCGAGCTGAAGATTTTCGTGAAGTTTTCGACGCCCCAACCGAACTCTTCCGATTGCAGGCTGTTGATCATCACCCAGACCAGCGGGGCGATTTCGAAGACGATAAAGAATAGCGCGAAGGGCACCAGCCACAGCGCCGCCAGCCATTTGCCGCGGGTCATGGATTTCACTTGAGCAGCTCCCGGCACACAGGTTTGTCGTGGGGCACACCGAGCAGTTCGCAGACTGTGCCGCAGATCTCGGTCTGTTTCGGCGCAGCACTGGCATCGAGGCTGAAGGCGTCGCCGAGCACGAACAGCGGTACTTCACGTTCTTCCGGCAGCAGGCCGTTGTGCGAGCGGTCGTTGTTCATGCCGTGGTCGGCGGTTACCAGCACTTGATAACCGGCATCGAGCCAGGTCTGCAAATAGTCAGCAAGGATGATGTCTGCCGAGCGCGCGCTGTTGCGGTACTGCGAGCTGTCGAGGCCGTGCTTGTGCCCGGCGTCGTCGATGTTCATCGGGTGGATCAGCAGGAAGTTCGGCGCGTGGCGCAGGCGCAGGTTTTCCGCGTCGGCGAACAGGTGCGAATCCGGGTAGTGATCGTTCCAGTAGAAGTGCCCGTGCTGGATTGGCAGATCCGGGTCGTCGGTATGACGGTCGCGGGCGGCCACGAATGGCGAGCGGTTATACAACTCGCTGACCCAGTGATAGGCCGCAGCGGCGGTTTTCAGGCCGGCGTCGCGAGCGTAGTGATAGATGCTGCGCTGATTGGACAGGCGCGAGACGTTGTTGTGGACGATGCCGCTGTCGATCGGCGGCACGCCGGTGAGGATGCATTCATAAAGCGGTCGGGACAGGGCCGGCAACTCGCACTCCAACTGGTAGAGCGCGGCGCGTCCTGCGCCAACATAAGCCTGCAGATGCCCCATGGCGTGGCGCGCGACCTCGTAATTGAGACCGTCGAGCACGACAAGGATGACGTTGTGCTTCATAGGGGCAAAAACTCCGCGAAACAATAAAAGTCGTTAAAAACTGTAGGAGCAGAGCTTGCTCGCGAAGGGCGCGGCGCGGTTTTCGATAAACCGTGGTGCTGCGGTTCGCGAGCAAGCTTTGCTCCTACAGATGAAGGATTACTTCATCTCCACGATGACTTCTTCGTTCCACTTCTGCGGCAGGGCCTTGGAGGTTTTTTCCCATGCGTCGGCGTCTTTGATCGGGGTAACCTTTTTGTACTGCTCGTTCGGCAGCAGTTTGGCCTTCACGTCTTCCGGCAGTTGCAGGTGCTCGGCACGGATCGGGCGGGCGTTGCCGCGGGCGAGGTTGGTCTGGCCGGCGTCGCTGAAGATGTATTCGCGGGTCAGCTTGGCGGCGTTAGGATTTTTTGCGTACTTGTTGATGATCGTGGTGTAGCCGGAAATCACCGAGCCGTCGGACGGGATCAGCACCACGTAGTCATCCGGGTTGGCCATCTTGGCCTTGTAGCTCAGGCCGTTGAAGTCCCAGACCACGCCGACTTCGATCTCGCCTTTTTCCATGGTGGCGATGGTCGGGTTGGCCATCGACAGTCGACCTTGCTTGGCGATGTCGGCGAACAGCAGCAGCGCAGGCTGGATGTTTTTCTCGTCGCCACCGTTGGCCAGGGCAGCAGCGAGAACGCCGTTGGCCGCTTGTGCGGCGGTGCTCACGTCACCGATGGAAACCTTGTATTTGCCGCCCTTGAGGTCAGCCCATTTGGTCGGTACTTCGGAACCGTGCAACAGCTTCTTGTTGACGATGAAAGCGATGGTGCCGGTGTAGGCCAGGGCCCAGTTGCCGTCCTTGTCCTTGGCCCAGTCCGGGACTTGATCCCAGGTGCTTGGCTTGTACGGTTGCACCACGCCTTGCTTGACCGCAATCGGGCCGAAAGCGGCACCGACATCGCCGATATCGGCGCTGGCGTTGTCTTTTTCCGCGGCAAACTTGGCGATTTCCTGAGCCGAGCTCATGTCGGTGTCGATATGTTTTAGGCCGTAGGTCTTGGCCAGGTCTTCCCAGGTGCCTTTCCAGTTGGCCCAGTCATCGGGCATGCCGACGCTGTTGACGGCGCCTTCCGCTTTCGCAGCGGCTTCGAGGGTTTTCAGATCGGTGCCCGCCGCCATGGCGGAGGTGCACATAGCAATGGTCGAGCCTAACAGTGTTGCCAGGAAAAGCTGTTTCATTCCGAAGCTCCTTGGTCGTGTTCAACGCTGCGATTGCGGTTTGTGTTGGTCTAGGTCAGCAATACCTGAGCCAATTTAAGGGGGCTGGATGACACTTTGATGTCGGTGGCCCTGCGGCAAGCCTTTTGTTTGCCCGATATCAGCGGCTGCCAGATAAGCGTAGACCATGCTCAGGCCCCGGCTGACAAGGGACTTGGCCGATGTATTGCAAGTCATGAGAGCGACCGTTGGGTAGTTTTGTCATCTCTCGGTCATCTGTACTGCCTAGGCTTGCAACACACGGAAACGCTTCGTTGGCCGTGTGGTTTTGCCCTGAAACAGTGCTGGTCTAGTCCAGATAGGTAACGTTGATGCGCGATGAGGCAACAAAAGCGGTGACAGCGATTGGCCAGGTGTTGCAGGAACAGCTCGATCACGGGTTGTTGGCTGCAGGCAGCAAGTTGCCGGCCGAGCGCAAACTCAGTGAGTTGTTTGGTACGACGCGGATTACCGTGCGCGAGGCGTTGTTACAGCTGGAGGCGCAGGGGCAGATTTATCGCGAGGAGCGGCGGGGCTGGTTTGTGTCGCCGCCGCGTCTGGCTTACAACCTGATGCAGCGCAGTCACTTTCACGCGATGGTCAGTGCGCAGGGGCGGGAGCCTTCGACCGAGGTGATTTCGGCGCGGTTGCAGCCGGCTTCGGCGGCGGTGTGTGCCTGGTTGCAGCTGCCGGCGTTGTCGAGCGTGATTCAGATTTGCCGGTCGCGGCGCATTGATGGGCGGTTGGTGTTGTATGTGGAGCACTATTTGAATCCGCAGTTTTTTCCGGGGATTCTGGAGTTTGATTTGAATCAGTCGATTACTGAGTTGTATGCGCGGCATTACGATTTGCACTATGGGCGGGTGCGGTTTGAGATTGTTCCTACGTCGTTGTCGGTGGATGCGGCGGCGGCTTTGCGGGTGTCTGTGGGGAGCCCGGGATTAAGGATTGCTCGGGTTAATTATGATCAGCATGAGCGGTTGATTGATTGTGATCTGGAGTTTTGGCGGCATGATGCGATTCACGTCGGGGTTGATGTCACCTGAGCCAGGTAGCCGGCGGTTGCAACAGCTGTTAGCCGAACCGATAGATGTCCATGCCCAGGGCGCCCATGGTGAAGCCCTTGTGGCTGACGCTGAACGGACCCCCGGCAGCGCGAGCGAAGTACAACGGCAGCAGGTGTTCATCGCTGGGATGGTTACGCACGGCATTTGGCGCCTGGCGGCGGTAATCATGCAGCGCGGCCTCATCGTTGGCAGAGAGTTTCTCGATCATCCATTCACGGAACGCTTCGGCCCAGGGTTCCACGCTTTCCGGGCCAGCGTGCCAGTCCAGTTCTCCGAGGTTATGGGTGATGCTGCCTGATCCTATCAGCAGCACCCCTTGTTCACGCAGGCTGGAGAGGGCGTGTCCGACCTGAGTCTGCAACGCGGGGCCGCCCCGTGTGGGCAGAGAGACCTGTACCACCGGAATGTCGGCCTGCGGGTACATCAGCGAAAGCGGTACCCAGACACCGTGGTCAAATGGCCTTTTGGCATCGATGCGAGCAGGCAGGTCGGCGGCTTTGAGCAGGTCGACTACCTCCACCGCCAGTTGCGGATCACCGGGGGCGGGGTATTGCACTTCGAACAGCGCCTTGGGGAAACCGCCGAAGTCGTGCCAGGTGTCCGGATGCGGATTAGCGCTGACCAGCAGTTCATCGCTTTCCCAATGCGCCGAGACGATCACGATGGCTTTGGGTTTCGGCAGTTCGGCTGCCAAACGTGCGAGAGCCGGGCCGCTGGCGCCGGGCTCCAGTGCGAGCATGGGCGAACCGTGGGAAATAAACAGGCTGGGAAACATGATGGATTCCTGAGCGGTAAGATGCGCCATCTTCAGTCAGATCATTGATCTAAATCTAATATAAGTTTTAACGCCTTTTGATCGATTTTTTAGGGGATATTCATGCAGCCTGAGTTTTGGCAAAAGAAGTGGGCTTCCAATCAGATCGGCTTCCATCTGCCGCAAGTGAATCCTTATCTGCAACGGTTCTGGCCACAATTGGACCTGGAAGAGGGCGCTCGCGTGTTGGTGCCGTTGTGTGGGAAAAGTCTGGATTTGCTGTGGCTTGCTCATCAGGGCCATGAAGTACTGGGGATTGAACTGTCGGAAAAGGCCGTTGAGGACTTCTTCAGCGAGCATCAGTTTGATCCTGATGTCAGCGAACAGGGGCCGTTCAAGGTTTATCGCGCCGGTTCGATCGAACTGTGGTGCGGGGACTTCTTCGAGTTGACTGCAGGGGATGTGGCCGACTGCGCCGGTCTGTACGACCGTGCTGCGCTGATTGCGCTGCCACCCGCCATGCGCGAGCAGTACGCGGCGCACCTGAACCGGATACTGCCGAAGGACGCGATGGGGTTGCTGATAACCCTCGATTACGATCAGACGCAAAAGGACGGACCGCCGTTTGCTGTGCTTGATGATGAGGTACGGCACTTGTTCGGCAACTTCTGGGCGCTGAAGATCCTGGAAGATCAGGATGTGCTGGGGGAGAGCTGGAAATTTATCGAGAGTGGCGTGACGCGCCTTGAAGAGCGGGTTTATCGGGTTTCTGCCCGATAAGAAAGCTGCCTGCGCTGGCGATTCGTGAGCAGGCTCACTTTTACATAAGGTCAGCAGCACAAATCAGGACAGACAAAAAAGGCCCGCATCTGTGCGGGCCTTTCTGTTTTAGCGCAACCTGTCAACCGCGGCGACGCAGGGCGTCAATACGCGCTTCCAGCGGCGGGTGGCTCATGAACATGCGAGCGAAACCCTGCTTGATGCCACCGTTGATGCCAAAGGCATTCAGGGTATCGGGCATGTGTACTGGCAGGCCCTGTTCAGCTCGCAGCCGTTGCAGTGCGCCGATCATCGCGCTGGTACCGGCCAGACGGGCGCCGGCTTCGTCGGCGCGGAATTCGCGTTTGCGCGAGAACCACATGACGATCGAGCTGGCCAGGATGCCCAGCACCAGTTCGGCGAAGATGGTCGCCACGTAGTAGGCAATGCCTTGGCCTTCTTCGTTCTTGAAGATCACCTTGTCGACGAAATTGCCGATGATCCGCGCGAAGAACATTACAAATGTGTTCACCACGCCCTGGATCAGCGCCAGGGTAACCATGTCGCCGTTGGCGACGTGGCCGATTTCGTGCGCCAGCACGGCTTTGACTTCATCGGGCGAAAAACGCTCGAGCAGGCCCTGGCTGACCGCGACCAGCGCGTCGTTCTTGTTCCAGCCGGTGGCAAAGGCGTTGGCCTCGTAGGCCGGGAAGATACCGACTTCGGGCATCTTGATCCCGGCTTCGCGGGACAGTTGCTCAACGGTTTGCAACAGCCATTGCTCATGCCGGGTACGTGGCTGGCTGATGATCTGAGTGCTGGTGCTCATCTTCGCCATCCACTTGGAGATGAACAGCGAGAACAGCGAACCGGCGAAACCAAAGACCGCACAGAAAACCAGCAGCTGATTGAGATTGAGATCAACCCCGTTGGCCGCCATGAACCCGTTGAAGCCGAACAGGCTCAGGGTGATGCTGGCTATCAGCACGACCGCCAGGTTAGTGGCCAAAAACAGCAGGATGCGCATCATGGTTGTAGAAATCTCCTCAAGCTAAAGATGTAGCGTACTGCGGGGTATATAAGGTGCTGCACCGGGCTATTCAACCGAGTGACTATTTCAAACTGTGTCCTACAGCAAATTCTTCGGCACACGGCTGGTTTCCCACAGCACACAGCGACATGGACGACAGATAGCCGAGACCCGTCGCTATTACGTCAGGCGTTTGTGAGCACTACGAATCGCAAGTGTAGAAGGCGTGTGAGGGCGGGGGATGTAGAAGTGTTGCTGAATCAGACAGTGCGCAACGTTCGGGCCGTTGCGCACTGCTGGCCAATTACTGGCGGTACGACTTGAGGAAGTTGCCGATGCGGCCGATGGCCATTTCCAGATCATCGACGCGCGGCAGGGTGACCACGCGGAAGTGATCCGGCCACGGCCAGTTGAATGCCGTGCCTTGCACCACCAGCAGCTTCTCGGAGAGCAGCAGGTCGAGCACGAACTTTTCGTCGTTGTGGATCGGGCAGACTTTAGGGTCGATTTTCGGGAATGCGTACAGCGCGCCCATCGGTTTGACGCAGCTTACGCCCGGAATGTCGTTGAGCAGCTCCCAGGTACGGTTGCGCTGTTCCAGCAGACGACCCTGCGGCAACACCAGATCATTGATGCTCTGATAGCCGCCCAGCGCGGTCTGAATCGCATGCTGGCTCGGCACGTTGGCGCACAGCCGCATGTTGGCCAGCATGTCGATGCCTTCGATGTAGCTCTGGGCATTGTGTTTGGGCCCGGAGATGGCGATCCAGCCGGAGCGGAAACCCGCCACGCGGTAGGACTTCGACAGACCGTTGAAGGTCAGGCACAGCAGGTCCGGGGCCAGCGAAGCGGTGCAGATGTGCACGGCATCGTCATACAGAATCTTGTCGTAAATTTCGTCGGAAAAGACCACGAGGTTGTGCTGACGGGCCAGCTCGAGCATGCCCAGCAACACTTCCTTCGAATACACCGCGCCGGTCGGGTTGTTCGGGTTGATGATCACCATCGCTTTGGTATTCGGGGTGATCTTGGCCTTGATATCGGCCAGATCCGGGAACCAGTCGGCGCCTTCGTCGCACAGGTAATGCACGGCGTTGCCACCCGCCAGGCTTACGGCAGCGGTCCACAGCGGGTAGTCCGGGGCCGGTACCAGCACTTCGTCGCCGTTGTTGAGCAGCGCCTGCAACGACATCACGATCAGTTCGGATACGCCGTTACCCAGGTAGATGTCTTCGATGCCGACACCTTCAACGTTTTTTTGCTGGTAGTACTGCATCACTGCCTTGCGCGCGCTGAACAGACCTTTGGAGTCGCTGTAGCCTTGCGCGGTCGGCAGGTTGCGGATCACATCCTGAAGGATTTCGTCCGGTGCCTCGAAACCAAACGGCGCCGGGTTGCCGATGTTCAGCTTGAGGATGCGCTGGCCTTCCTCTTCCAGTCGTTTGGCGTGCTTGAGCACCGGGCCGCGAATGTCGTAGCAGACGTTGGCGAGCTTGTTCGATTTGCTGAACTGCATGGCGATGTGATCCCGAAAATGAACGATCCAGGCGGCGAATGGACAACCGTACTGGGATTCCTGCGTCTTCGCACAGGCGGACGTCTGGAACCGTGGCCTCCAGAATCCGTTTGAATGCGCCCGGTCTGGCTGCCAGACTGGCACGTGACGAGGCGCAATCATACGTGCCGCCCGATCCGTGGAAAAGGTACAGATCGGGCTTTTTCAGCCGCTGAGGTGTGATGATGGAAAAGTTGGAAAAAACCCTGGAAGAATGGAAAGCCATGCTTGATCCGCAGCAGTACGAGGTTTGCCGCCTCAGTGCCACGGAGCGACCGTTCTCCGGCAAATACAACGCCACCAAAACCGACGGTGTTTACCACTGTGTCTGCTGCAATGAGCCGCTGTTCGATTCCGCCACTAAATTCGACTCCGGCTGCGGCTGGCCAAGCTTCTACGCGCCGATCGGCGACAGTGCGATGACCGAAATCCGCGACGTCAGCCACGGCATGATCCGCACCGAAGTGAAGTGCGCTCGCTGCGACGCGCATCTGGGCCACGTGTTCCCGGACGGCCCGCCGCCGACCGGATTGCGCTACTGCATCAATTCGGTGTGCCTGGAGCTTGTGCCTCGGGAATGACCTTGTGTGTTGGTGTACATATCCGTTGCTGCGGTAACGGCTGCTTAGGGTTCCGCCCTTACGGCGGGTCACTTTTTCCAGACGCCGAAAAAGTAACCAAAACGCTCTTGCCCCACCACTCGGCACCTCGCTTAGGCTCGGTGTGCCCGAACGCAGGCATTGCTCCGCGGGTCGCCGCGATGGGCCATCCCTGGCCCAGCGCGGCTAAACCGGCATCCTTGCCGGTTTCCCCGCTACGCAATGCCTGCGTTCGGCCAGCGTGGTTAACGGGGCGTCCGTGATCAAGAACCGGGCCGTGGCGGCCTTCGGGCCGACCAAGGCATCAAGCCGGCGCGCTGCGCTTCTCTGATGTGCACTGCCTGCGGGCTGGTGTTGTTCCTGTGGGAGCAAAGTTTGCCCGCCTTCGGACTGATGTTGTTCCTGTGGGAGCAAAGCTTGCCTGTCCCCGGGCTGATGTTGCTCCCACAGATATCAATCCCTCCATAAAGTCCACCTTCCACAAATACCACCTCACAGCGCTCATTTCATATCCAGAAAAGGTGCACGACCCAACAAGCGAAGCGCGCCGGCGTGATGCCCTGGTCGGCCCGAAGGCCGCCACGGCGAGCTCTAGATTGCAGGCGCCCGGTTAACCACGCTGGCCGAACGCAGGCGTTGCGTAGCGGGTAAACCGGCAAGGATGCCGGTTTAGCCGCGCTGGGCCAGGGATGGCCCATCGCGGCGACCCGCGGAGCAATGCCGGAGTGAGGGCACACCGAGCCTAGGCGAGGTGCCAAGTGGTGGGGCAAGAGCGTTTTGGTTACTTTTGCGCTTTTCAAAAGTGACCCGCCGTAAGGGCGGAACCCTAAGCAGCCCTGACCAAAAAACGGATCTGCCCCCGTCCCAAAGAAACCAACCAACCCAAAATTGAATTGCACACAATTCAATTGCTAACTATCTTAAAGACACCACCCCAAAAACCCCAGAGCCTAACGATGACCGACGACCCCCTGCTGACCATCCCCTGCACCACCATCACCGGCGAACAGAAAACCCTGGCCGACTATGCCGGCAAAGCCGTACTGGTCGTCAACACCGCCAGCAAATGCGGCTTCACCCCACAGTACAAAGGACTCGAAGCGCTCTGGCAGACCTACAAGGATCAGGGCCTGGTAGTCCTGGGTTTCCCCTGCAACCAATTCGGCAAACAGGAACCCGGTAACGAAGGCGCGATCTCCGAATTCTGCGAACTGAATTTCGGCGTCAGCTTCCCGCTGTTCAAAAAAATCGAAGTCAACGGCGCCGGCGCCCATCCACTGTTCGTCCAGCTGAAAAAACGCGCCCCCGGGTTACTGGGTTCCCAAGGCATCAAGTGGAACTTCACCAAATTCCTGATCGGCAAAGACGGTCAACTGGTCAGGCGCTTCGCACCGGCGACCAAACCGCAGGACCTGAGCCGCGAGATTGAAGCCCTGCTCAAATGAATCCGCCGTTCGACTCCCTGCAACTCGACAGCCAGCTGTGCTTCAAGCTGTACGCCGCGTCCCGTGCGGTGATCCGGGCCTACAAACCAATGCTGGACCAGCTCGGGCTGACCTATCCGCAGTACCTGGCGATGCTGGTGCTGTGGGAATGGCAGGAAAAGGCCCCACAGCAGCCAACAGTCAAGGCCCTGGGTGAACGCCTGGCGCTTGATTCCGGGACCCTGACGCCGTTACTCAAACGACTCGAACAGCTGCAACTGGTGCAGCGCCAGCGTTCATCCCGCGATGAACGCGAAGTGCACCTGAGCCTTACAATTGCGGGCCAGGCGCTGCGTGATCGGGTCGCGCCGCTCAAGGCCCGGCTACTGTGCGACAGCGGCGTGGATCTGGATCGGCTGCATGATTTGCGTGAAGGGCTCGATCATTTGCTGGGGCAGATCAAGGCGTTGTCGTAGCCGGCATCCATGAATCCAGCAGGGCCGCCAGCTCTTCGCGGCGGAAGGGTTTGGCCAGGTAATCGCTCATGCCCGCGGCACGGCAGCGTTCGCGTTCCTCGGACATGGCATTGGCGGTCAAGGCCACAATAGGCAATTGTGGCCAGCGTCCGCTGCGACGGATTTGCCGACTGGCTTCATAGCCATCCATCACCGGCATGTTGCAGTCCATCAGCACCAGGTCGAACTCGTCGTGCTCAAGCAGATCCAGGGCCTCGGCACCATGCGCGGCGACGATGACCTCGCAGCCGAGCTTGCCCAGCATGCCCTTGGCTACCAGCTGATTGACCGGATTGTCCTCCACCAGCAGTACCCGCCCGCGGCGCTGGGGTGACAGCGTTTGCAGTCGCGCATCGTTGATCGTATTGATCTCAGGTTGCAGTACCCGTCGCAATGTCTGGAACAGTGCGTTTCGCGCCAGCGGCCGCGCCTGCTGTTGCAAAGGGGCGAGGGCGCTGGCCTGTTCGCTGGGCATGAAGCTGCCGTATGCAGTCACCAGCAGGATCGGCGCAGTGCAGGCGGGGCGCAGGACAAACAGGCATTCGGGGCAATCGGTGATGACCACGTCGGGGTCCAGGCCGATCATCGAATCATCGATCGAGCGCTGTTGATACTCGAGCCCCCACACCGGCAACACGGTCTTGAGCAGCTCTGCCAGGCCGCTGCTGGCTGCCGTGATGGCAATGACCTTTCCCTGCAAGGGCGCAGGCGCCAGGGCGCGGGTATGGCAGGGCAGCGGTAGTTCGGCGCAAAACTGACTGCCGAAACCCGCCTCGGAACTGATCGTCAGACGCCCCTGCATCGCTTCGCAGAGGTTGTAGGTCAGCGCCAGGCCCAGCCCGGTGCCGCCGTACTGACGGGTGATGCCGGCGCCAGCCTGAGTGAACGGCTGGAAAATTTTCACCTGCGCTTCCTGCGCGATGCCGATCCCGGTATCGCAGACTTCGATACGCACGCCGTCCTTGTGCGCCGACAAGCGCACATCGACCCGACCAAATCGGGTGAATTTCAATGCGTTGGACAGCAGGTTGCTGACGATCTGCCGAACCCGGGTCGGGTCGCCGAGTACCAGCGCAGGAAACTGCGGGTCGATCAGGCAGGTCAGTTCGACGCTCGGTGCAGCGTTCTGTGACAGCAGGTTGGCGGTGTCTTCGACGAGCGAACCAAGGTCGAACGGAATGTATTCGAGCTCCAGTTGCCCGGCATCGAACTTGGACAGGTCGAGAATATCGTTGAGCAACTCCACCAGCACTTTGCCCGAGTCGTGGGCGATCGACAGCTGCTGTTGTTGCTCGGCATTCAGCGGGCCGTCCAGCGACAACGCGATCATCCCCAGCAGGCCGTTCAGCGGCGTGCGGATTTCATGGCTCATGTTGGCCAGAAACGCCGAGCGCGCTTCGGCCATGTCCAGCGCGGTGCTGCGGGCGACTTCCAGTTCCTGATTGGACTGGCTGAGCCGGGCGTTGATGGCTTTGAGTTCGGCGGTGCGCGATGAAACGATATTTTCCAACTGGCCGAGATAGTCGGTGAGACGGTTTTCGGCGTTGCGCCGCTGCTGGATTTCCGTGGCAATGTTTTCGAACTGTTGATTGGCGACTTTGACCAGCACGCCGATCTCGTCGTTGGCATGGCCGGCCGGGCATTCCAGAGTGGTCGGCTCGGCGCTGCGTGGGTCGCGTCCGCTGAGCTCGCGAATCACTCGCACCAGCGGTTTGGTCAGCATTACGTAGAACAAGGCCAGCAGAATACCGGTGAGGATCAGGCTGCGGGCGAAACCGTTGAGCAGGGTGATTTCCGCCCGACGTAAAAAACGGCTGCCGAATGCATAAGTGTCGACTTCAAGGCTCAAGGCGCCGAGCGATTCTGCGGGCAGATGATCGAGGTACAGGCGGTCTTCAAACTGACGTTCGGCGCCAAACATGAAGTCGCTGATCATCCGGTAATTGCTTTGCTGCCCGGGTCGCTTGACGTTGGCCAGTACCGTGCCGTTGTTGTCGATCAATCGCGCACCGATGATGGCGGGCGAACGCAGCAGGCCGAAGGTCAGCTCCTGGGCGAGTTCGGCATCGATGTTGTAGGCGATACGCGATGCCGGATTGTGGCTGATTTCCAGCAAAGACAGGATTTCACGGTTGATGGAGGCGTCTTCACTGGCATAATCGATGCCGATTTGCAGCAGGCTGAGCAGCGTGCCCAGAATGAACCCGACCAGCACAGTAAGCTTGGCTTGCTTGTACGATAGCCGGTGGGTGAATTTGATATCCATAGGGTGTTGAACCACTTCCGTTTCCCTTCGCTGCTCAAGCATAGTCGATGATGCATGGATACCGCTGTTGTCGCGAGCCCTCAAACATGGGTTGGGACAGGCACCTGGTCGTTGTGGATTATCGCTGTTGCGCAATCATTAATGTGAATGTGCCCAAGGAGAAGACGTGGATTCCCGATTGAATGCTTTCCTGGAGCGCGCCGATGCCGTTCTGGCCCGTATCGAACCGCTGCTGCCCGCACCCCGGCAGGCCATTGACTGGACCACTTGCCTGGCTGCGCGCTGGCAGCGAGAGGGGCGCAGCGGATTCCTGATGCCCCTGGAAGTCAGCCTCGACATGCGCTTGAGCGACCTGATCGGCGTCGATCGTCAGCTCGAACAATTGGGCCGCAATACCCAGCAATTCCTCGACGGCATGCCGGCCAACCACGCGCTGCTCTGGGGCTCGCGTGGTACCGGTAAGTCCTCGCTGGTGCGCGCGCTGTTGGCGGAACACGCCGCGGCGGGGCTGCGCCTGATCGAGATCGAGCGCGATCACCTTGCGGACTTGCCGCGCGTGGTCGAGCAGATCGGCAAACTGCCGCAACGCTTCGTGTTGTTTTGCGATGACTTGTCGTTCGAGTCCGGCGAAGGCGATTACCGCGTGCTCAAGAGCGTGCTGGATGGCTCGCTGGAGCAGGCCCCGGAGAACGTCTTGCTGTACGCCACTTCCAACCGCCGCCATCTGGTGCCGGAGAAGGAGAGCGATAACGAAAACTGGAAGCGTGTCGACGGTGAGTTGCACCCCAGCGAAGCGGTGGAAGACAAGATCGCACTGTCCGACCGTTTTGGTCTGTGGCTGTCGTTTTACCCGTTTACCCAAGAACACTTCCTCGACGTCGTCGAACACTGGATCGGCCAGTTGGCGGCCAAGGCCGGCCTGAGCTGGCAGCGCGACGAAGAACTGGACATCCTCGCCGTGCGTTGGGCTACCGGCCGCGGCAATCGCAATGGACGTTGCGCGTACCAATTCGCCCGATACTGGGTGGGACTGAAATTGTTGGAGCACAAGGCATGATTGATTTGCAACAAAGCGGCCAGGGCCTCGAAGGCTATGGCATGTTGGCCGCACAACTGGAATCGCTGCTGGCGGACGAGCGCGACTTCATCGCCAATGCTGCGCAGTTTTCAGCGTTCCTGTTCAACCAGCTCGATGATTTGAACTGGGCCGGGTTTTACCTCAATCGCAACGAGGAACTGGTACTCGGCCCGTTCCAGGGGCAGATCGCCTGTGTGCGTATTCCGTTCGGTCGTGGGTGTGCGGGGCTGCGGCGGCAACTTTACAGACTCAGCGGGTCGAGGATGTTCATGCGTTTGCCGGGCATATCGCCTGCGACAGCGCCTCCAACAGCGAGTTGGTGGTGCCTCTGGTCAAGGACGGTCGCCTGATCGGTGTACTCGACCTCGACAGCCCGAAGCTGGCGCGTTTCGGCGCGGCTGACCAGGCCGGTATCGAGCACCTGGCAGCGATTTTCCTGCGCCTGACCGACTGCTGATCACGCAGTGAGGCCAGCCTTGTGCAACAGGCTGGCCGAATCCACCGAATCAATCTGCTGTGGATCGAGAAAGCGCAGGGCGTATTGCATGTACACGCCTTCGTTGATGAACAAAGCGAACAGCTCGGGATCGATGTGCGCTTCGTGGCTCATCGTTGCCATGATGTTCAGCGCTTCGCTGAGCGACTTGGCCTTCTTGTACGGCCGATCGGCCGCCGTCAGTGCCTCGAAAATATCGGCAATCGCCATCATCCGCGCCGGCAGGCTCATTTCTTCGCGCTTCAGGCGTTTCGGGTAACCGCTGCCGTCCATTTTTTCGTGATGGCCGCCGGCGATTTCCGCGACGCTGTCCAGATGGCCGGGGAAGGGCAGGTGGCTGAGCATCATTATCGTCTGCACCATATGGTGATTGATGATGTAGCGCTCCTCACGAGTCAGCGTGCCACGGGCAATGCTCAGGTTGTACAACTCACCCCGGTTGTACTTGTAGCGGGGCACGTCGAGCTTGAAGCCCCAGGGATTTTCCGCCGGAATAAGCTCACTCTCTGCCCGCTCGAACAGATGCTCGGGTTTGTCCGCCAGCAGGGGTTCATTGACCGGCAGGATCGGCGCCGGGGTGCGCGCCTGACGGCGGTTCTCTTCCCAGGAAACCCCCAGGCGATCGTCCAGGGTACGACTCCAGGTGCGTTGCGCGAGGCTGCGCAGGCGCTGCAGATCCTCTTCAGCCATGGCTTCGCTGCCCAGGTTGCAGCGGGCGATGAAGGCGAAGTCTTCATCCAGCGCCGCAAGGCTAGCCTCTCGCAAGTCAGCCAGCGGCTGCTCGTCTGCGCCCTGAGCCACGCCTTGCCAGTAATCGATCCAGGCGTCGCGCTTGAGCACTTCGAAACGGGTGCGGATTTCGTGGATACGGTCATTCAGGGTTTCAAGCTTGGTGGCTTTATCGACCACGTATTCCGGGGTCGTGACCTTGCCGCAGTCGTGCAGCCAGGCCGCGATGTGCAAGGCTTCCCACTCGTCTTCGGTCGGCTGGTAGCCTTTGAAAGCCGGCGCCTGGCTGGCGGCAGCGGCTTGGGCGAGCATCAGGGTCAGCGCCGGTACCCGCTGGCAGTGGCCGCCGGTATAGGGGCTTTTGCGTCGATTGCACCGGCCAGCAGTTGAATGAACGAGTCCAGCAATTGTTTCTGTTTGGTTTGCAGGCGCTGGCTTTCGATGCTCACCGCCGCCGCTCCGGAAACCGCCTGCAGAAAGGCGATGCGATCCGGGCGCAGTTTTTCCAGGTCGCTCGGGTGGCCGCTGTCGGCCAGCAGCAGTACCAGCAGGCCCACCGTCTCGTTATGCCGGTTGCGCAGGCGAATGCCGATCAGGTGGACCCGCGGGCACTCCAACGCCAGCAGCACCTTGCGCCAATCCCCGGCCTCTTCGAACCCCAGACTGGTCACCATGGTGTCGACTTCCACCAGTTGCCCAAGCCAGGCAGGACTCTGCGCAGACTTCGGCTCGTGCGCCTGAACGTCGAATGCGGGCAAATCCTGGGACGCGCCGTCGATCACCAGGCCGAGGGGAACGAAGCGGTCACCGTCATTTTCCCGTAAGTAGATCAGGCCGGCCTGGGCCTGGCCGATATTTACCGTTTCAAACAGTACGCGCTCCAGCAGCGGGCCAAAGCGGGTCTCGGCGCTGAGGCTGTCGGTGATCTGGAAGAAACTGGCCAAGGTGTCTTTCATGCGCGCCATCGACACGCCCAACTGGTCCACTTCAAGTACCGGTGAACGCCTGATGGGTGGGGAGTTGAAGTCGAAACTGCGAATAGCGTCAGCTTCCTGAACCAGCGCGCGCAGGGGCCGGACCAGTATTCGGGAGGTCAGCCATCCCAGCGGCAGGCACAACAGCAACGTCGCCAAGGTCACCAGCGCACCTTGCCAGCGCAGGCGGTACGCATCGACGAGCAGTTCATCCTCGGGAACGAGCAAAGCCAGGTGCAATCCCTGGGGACCACCTTCCTGGATGCTGCTTTGGGCCACAATCCAGCGTCGACCACCGGCCTCCAGCCGATTGCCCGCCGCCTGGTTGTTCAGCAGCGCGCCGAGTCCCGGGCTTAAATCGGCCGCCTTGATCAAGCGGGCGCTCTGGTCGTCAACAATGAGCCTGCTACTGTCGGGATAGGCAATGGCATTGCCCTGGGCGTCGAACAGCACGATTTCGGTTGCCGGGGTCACGACGTGTTTGGCCAGGGTGGCTGATAGTTCGGCCAACGTCAGATCGGCGCCCATGACTGCCTGTTCGCCACTGCGTCGGGCCAGTGTGGTGCCCACATTGTGGGTGGAGAAGAACACATAGAGGCTCTGTGGTGATCTGTTCCTGCTCGCTGACGAGCGCTGGAAAACCAGGCGCGAGTCCGCGGATCGTAGTCTTCGCTCGGGGTGGTCGAGACGGCCGAGGAGCATCAGGTCGCGGTCAAAGAACAGTGATTGCGACGTGACCTGGCCGTCGCTGCGGTCGCGCTCGATGCTCCAGACCTGGAATGCGGCGGCATCCGGCGCCTGGGTGCGCGCTTTCGAGTGCCGCGGTGCGCAGGGGCCGCACCATGAAGAAATCGCCGTTGCCATAACCCAGATACAGCGATGCCAGGTTCTGGATTGTCCGTAAGCGCCTGGCTCAAAGGCTTGAGCAAAGCCAGCCGCTGCTCGAGGTCTGTGGCCTGGGTGGCCGGGTAGTCCGCCAGCAGGCTCAACAGATGACGAATGGGTTGGTAGGTGGCGTGCAGGTCAAGCCGCACGTCCTGCTCGATTTGTTCGAAGAGCTTTTCACTGCTCGACAATATGATCTGGGTGGTCTGTCGATAGTTGAAGATCCCCAGCACTACGCCGGTCAGCAGCAACAGCAAGGTGAACATGACGCTGATATGGATATGCAACGGCAAACGCCGCGGATCCGGGCGCAGTGGGCTGGGCATTGCAGTGTTCTCCATGGGATTTAACTCACTGCTTAGCGCCCAAGCATAGTTAAGGCTCCCCGTTGTGCTGCGCTCGTGCTCGCATATTTGCTGCAAAAGAGCCAGTTCCAGTTGCACCATGTCGCGTGCCATCGCCTGGGTGCAGTCGGATAGGGCCTGCGCGTCCAACCCACCCTGGCAGGCTGCCTCCAGTGATTCACAGCTGTCGATGAGGCTCGAGGCCTGGATGATCCGCGCTGCGCCCTTGATTTTGTGGGCAATATCCAAAAATGCCTGTGGCTCAGCGGTGCTGGGCACCGCCAATAACTCCTGGCGGTCCAGACGATTGCTTTTGAGCAGTTCGTTGAGTAATCGCAGGTCCAGCGCCGGGTTTCCTCCCGTCAGTTGCTGCAGCCCCGCAAGGTTGAATGCCGGGGACTGCGCCTCGGGATTGAGGCTTTCAATCCAGTGGCTCAATGCGTTCAGGGTGAGCGGCTTGAACAGGCAGTCATCCATGCCGGCTTCTTTGCAGCGGGCGATCTCTTCCGGCTGGGCATTGGCAGTGAAACCCAAAACGACAGTGGGCGGGCGCTGCAGGCGTTGCTCCTCGCCGCGAATGGCGCCAACCAGTTCATACCCGTTCATGACCGGCATGTTGCAGTCGGCGATTACCAGGTCGAACGCCTCGGTCTGCCAAAGTCTGAACGCCGCCGCGCCATCCTCCGCAACCCGGGACACATGACCAAGAAACTCCAGTTGCTGGCACATGAGCAGCCGGTTGGCAGGGTGGTCATCGACCACCAGGACTTTCAGCACTGTCCTGGGCGGCTGGGGTGCCTGTTCAATGGTCAATGCCGCCTGTTGCTGCGCCAGAGCTGGCAGGTGCAGTGAGACCTGCACTTGAGTTCCGATACCTGGGTGACTGCTCAGTTGCAGGCTGCCGCCCATCAACTTGCACAGGCTGCGACTGATCATCAGCCCCAGGCCTGCTCCGCCACGGCCCGCTTTGGCACCGTTGTCTGCCTGGACGAAAGGGGCGAACAGCCGACTCTGATCGTCTTCACTGATACCGATGCCGCTGTCCTCAACGCTCAGATGCATCTGCACTGCGTCCGGCCCGGTGGGGCTCAGGTCGACGGCGATCCGGACATGGCCCTGGGGGTGAACTTGATGGCGTTACTGATCAGGTTGGACAGCACCTGCTTGAACCGCACAGGGTCCAGCAGCACGTCAATGGCGGGGTCGTCGCATTGAAACTCCAGCAGTAGCTCGAGTTTTTCTGCCGCGCGAGGCCCTCGAAGATATTGACCACCGACGCGACGACTTCACGGAGATTGACCCGTTCCGGGTTCAATTCCAGGCGGCCGGATTCGACCCGCGCAATGTCCAGAATGTCACCGATGAGCTCCAGCAGGTCCCGCGCCGAGTTATAGGCAACGTCGATCGCGGGCCGATCCGGGTGATTCTGCTCGATTCGTTTGAGCGTCAACTCGAGCATGCCGATCACCGCGTTCATCGGCGTGCGGATTTCATGGCTCATGGTCGCCAGGAAAGTGCTTTTGGCGCGGTTGGCTTCATCGGCGCGTTCCTTGGCACGCCGCAGTTCTTCGAACAATTGGCGCCGGTCACTGATGTCGATCCAGCCGCCGATGATGCCCTGGACCATGCCGCGCGAATCACGATAGGGCAGTACCCAGTGATAAATGGTCAGCCTGCGTCCGCCGATGTGCAAATCCCGGTCGAGCACCAGCGGGATGCCTTCTGCCACTACGCGCTGATAGTCGGCCTGATATTCCCGGGCCTCGAATGCGTTGCTCATGTTGCCCGGCATCACGCTTTTACCGATGACGTCCTCGCGTTTGGCGTTGAATGTTTCGAGATAGCTGTCGTTACAGCTTTGCAGCAACCCCTGGCGGTCGCGGACATACATGGGATGCGGCGTGCCATTGACCAGCGATCGCATGAATTCGTATTGATCACTCAGCGCACGCTCTGCGGCCTGGCGCTGTTTGATCTCCCGGCGCAGGTAAGCGTTCCAGGTGAATGAAATCAGCAGCAGGATGCCGGCAGTGATAACGATCTGGTAAAAAATGCGGCGGTAGTCCTGCCATGAGTCCTGCGCTGAAGCCGAGTAGCCGCGCCAGCGACTGTTGATTACCCCCAGTTCGTCCGGTGCGATGCTCAGCAACGCCTTGTCGAGAATCGAGTTCAGTTCCCTGGAGTCCCGGGCGGTCGCCAGAGAAAACGCGGCCTGCTGAGTGCCGATTGTGGTGCCGATCTGCAGATCGCGGCCGAAAATCCGCGCGGACATGAAATAGTTGGCGATGACCAGTGAGTTGACCGCAGCGTCGGCGCGCCCATCGGACAGCATTTCCACGGCGCTGAAGGTATCGGGTGTTTCGATCAGTTTGATTTGCGGGAATTCGCGACGCAGATAATCCACCATCGGATTGCCCTGTGCGATGGTCAGGCGCTTGCCCTGCATCTGTTCGAGATTGGTCGGGCTACCGGCCAGTTTTCGCGTGAGCAAGACAAACGAGTTCTGCAGGTAGGGCCGTGTGAAATTAAGGGTAGATTCACGTTGGGTACTGGGGAGCAGGGCGGTGATCATGTCAGCCTGCTTGTCAGCGACGCGTTCGATCATCTCGCCATCATTGCGGCTGCGCTGAATATCGAAGCGCAAGCCGGTGCGCAGCCTGATCAATTCCAGCAGGTCGGCCGTGACGCCACGAAAGTTGCCGTCGCGGTCGAAAAACGTCAGCGGTGCATAGGCTTCGTTCACAATTACGCGAACCACCGGATGGGCTGCCATCCAGCGCTTTTCGCGATCGGTGAACTGCAGGTTGTGATCGCTGATCAGGATGTCACCGCCGGCGCCCCAGCGTTTGCCGATGTTGTCTTTTTCACTGGTTGGGAGGGCGGCCAGCATCGAATCGATGATGCCCAGCAATTGCGGATTGTCTTTATGCACCGCAAAACTGAAGCCATGCGCTTCATGTTTGCCGAAGCTCGCCATGCGGATGTTGTTCAGGTAGCCCTTGTTTATCATGTAGTGAGTTGAAATCGTGTCGCCGAGAAAAACATCGGCCTGATCGAAGGCCACTGCATTGATCGCATTCTGGTAGGAGGGGTAGGGCGTGATAACCGCATTGGGGTATAGCCTCTTTACTTCCCCCAGCGGCAGATAGTGATAGACCATGCTCATTCGCAAACCCCTCAGCCCATCGGTCAGGGATCGGGTTTCTTCCTCGCGCGTGACCAGCACCGGTTGATCAACGGCATAGGGGGCGGACAGCAGGATGTCCGGATGTTCGGCTTCGAAGCCGTTGGACGTACCCAGCAAATCGACTTCGCCATTCTCCAGCGCCTCGATGGCGTCGTCCCGGGTGGAGAACCGCCTGACCTTGATCGGTAAACCGGTGGTCGCGCCGAGAAGACCTGCATAGTCAGCGGTCAGACCCTCGTAATCACGACCGCTGACTGTCATGTCGAAGGGCGGATAATCGGGAGCAGAGGTGCCCAGGACCAGCTCAGACCTGTTCAGTATCCAGAGTCGTTGCGGTCGATCCAATGGCACCTCATGTTGTGCGGCCGTGGCCCGACTGAGCAAGGAGTAGCTTTGACTTTCGATCGGCGCGGCCTGTACCGAACTGCTCGGGAAAAGAGCTACGGTCATCAGCATCAGGTATTCCTTGGCGCGACTGGGCATGCTGGCTCTCACACGAGTGCGTTACGTTTGGCCATCTCTATAAGTTCTACAAGGGATTTGGCCTTGAGTTTTTGCATCAGACGTTTCTTGTAGGTGCTGACGGTCTTGTTACTCAGAAACATGCCCTTGGCTATTTCTTTATTGGTGCGCCCTTGGGCAAATAATTGCAACACCATAAGTTCACGATCATTGACGGACTTGAACAGTTCCAGTTCAGCGTAACGAATATCATCAGTGCGAACCGGATTCAAAGCCTGACTGGGGAAGTAGTTATAACCGGAAAGTACCGCTTTGATTGCGCTGACCAGTTCGCTCAAGTCTTCTTGTTTACAGACATATCCCGATGCGCCGGACTGCATGCAGCGAATACCGAACAGAGTCGGGCATTGCGCGGTGAGCACCAGGGTTTTCAATGAAGAGCCCATGGCGTTGAACCGCGCAAGGACTTCCAGGCCGTCGAGCTTGGGAATGCTGATGTCGAGAATGATCAGGTCCGGCATGCACTCGCGCACCATTTGCATGGCATCGACCCCATTATCGGTTTCGCCGACGACCTTGTAGCCTTCATGTTCCAGCAGCATTCGAACAGCAAGACGGATGACCGGGTGATCGTCGACGATAAAAACGGAGTTCATAATCAAATCCCATACAAGCACGAATAAAGCGCGCACCTTAGCTCAGAAGGTTCCGCTATCGCATGAACAGGCCTACCTCTATCCTTAATATCAGATGATTCCTACAGCAGAGCAGGAAAAGTACTACGTTCTAATTAGTGATTGTATTGGATATTTAAAAGTTTCAAGGTTTCAAGCGGGTGCTGATAAGTTTAAAAAAACAAGCTCCAGAGCGATTTACTGAGTTTAAGTTTGCGAGATTTTGGCGTTAATTACTTGGCTGAAGTCAATAGCGTTATAAGTTCCAGATGTTTCAGAGGCTTTATCAGAAAACCTGACAGCGGTAATCCCAGTCTGATCGCCGACTGTGCAAGTTCGTCCAGTTCCACTGCTGTCAGGCTACTGAGCAGTATCGCGCGCTTGATCATTCCCATGTGCGTTGCCACTTCGATCAGTTGCAAGCCGCGCAAGTCGGGCAAGCATTGGTCACACAACAGGACGTCGTAGGGTATAGGCGTCTCGCGCATCCTTTGCAGGGCGACCTCGGCACTGCCGGCCGTGGTGATGTGTTCGAAACCGTAGCTTTGGAGCAGGATTTGAGTTGCTCGAAGTTGGAAGTCGTGATCTTCAACCAGAAGGATGCGCAAGTCTGCTTCTTTCATCGGGATACTCACACTGAGCCGTCGAGCTGACGGAGGGTGATTATTTCGCGAAGAGGAGGGAGCAATCGATCAGCCGGCGCGACATGCGCTGTAGGACGATTCGTCAGGCTTTGAGTGTTTCAGCGCTATTCAGGGCTGATCGGCCACACGCAGGGGCGTAATGGGCGATCAGCAGGTGTCGGTCAGTGGCTGGAACGACCGGTCATCTCCAGGGCCATTTCGCTGGCGTAGCTGTCGGTCATGCCGGCGATGAAGTCGATCATGCGCAAGAATGACGTATGCAACGGGCCGCGAGGGTCGGGTGCATTGTTGCCAAGCAAATCCAGGATGCGCCGGCTCTTGAAGGACGGCGTTCGACCGTCGTGCTGTTCCAGCGCCGCACCGCAGAAGGCATTCAGCAGGATCTCCAGGGTCGTGTAGGCCCCGATCTCATGCAGGGTCTTGCGTTTGTCCTGGAAGATCTTTTTACGCGCCATGTCCTTGGCATTCAGCACGCAGCGTTTTGCCGGACCGTGCATGTGCTCCACCAGATCGCCGGGCAGCATGCCGGCCAGAAGTGCGTCCTGCTGCTCGACAAACGCCCGCGCGGCGGCGTTGGTCAAGTGTTCGATGGCTTTGCCGCGCAGGATCGCCAATTTGCGCCGCCGCGAATCCGACGGGCCTAGCTGGCGATAGGTTTCAGGCAGATCGTCACCGACCAGGCCCAGCAGCAGCGATTCGACTTCGGCGTACTCCAGCAGCTCCATTTCGAGGCCGTCTTCGAGGTCGATCAGTGCATAGCAGATGTCGTCGGCAGCCTCCATCAGGTACACCAGCGGATGGCGTGCCCAGCGTTGGTCTTCGATTTGCGGCAGGCCGAGTTTATGGGCGATCTGCTCGAGCAACGGCAGTTCGCTCTGATAGCAGCCGAATTTGTGTTTCTTGTAGCCCAGCGAATCGGCGTGGCGCGCCGTCCATGGGTACTTGAGATAGGTGCCGAGGGTGGCGTAGGTCAGCCGCGTACCGCCATCGAACTGATGGTACTCAAGCTGTGTGAGTACGCGGAAACCCTGGGCGTTGCCTTCGAAGTTGAGGAAATCGCCGCGTTCGGCTTCGCTCATGCCATCCAGCCAGCCGCGCCCGGCAGCCTGTTGAAACCAATGGCGAATCGCGTCTTCGCCGGAATGACCAAACGGTGGATTACCGATGTCGTGGGCCAGGCAGGCCGATTGCACGACCATGCCCAGATCGGCCGGGTCGCACCATTCGGGCAAGGCACTGCGCAAGGTTTCGCCGACGCGCATGCCCAGCGAGCGGCCTACGCAACTGACTTCCAGCGAGTGGGTCAGGCGCGTGTGAATGTGGTCGTTGCTGGTGACCGGGTGAACCTGGGTCTTGCGCCCCAGACGGCGGAAGGCGCCGGAGAAAATGATGCGGTCATGGTCTTTGTGAAAAGGGCTGCGGCCGAGTTCTTGCGGGCTGTGCAGCGGTTTTCCGAGGCGTTCGCGGTTGAGCAGGGTAGGCCAATCCAAGGCTGATTCTCTCCGTCTGGTGACTGATGCCCTAGCTTCCGGGTTCAGCTCTGCGCCTGCAAGCGGAACTACAACCCCGCCGCATCAATATCGATCAGCAGCAGGCGTTCACCGTTGTCGAAAAATTGTCCGGCCGTCAGGCAGTACTGGTTGCTGGTGGCATCACGGTAAGTGTTGGACAGGGTCAGGCGCCGCTCCTCCCAGCCTTCGGCGAGCAGATGATAGAAGTACGGGCGCCACGACCAGTTGTGCCCCAAATAGCGGTTGTCGGCGACCCAGCCGTTGTGGCGCCATTCCAGGTTCGGGGTCAGTTGCGTGCCGTGGCGATCGCACTGGTAGAACCGCAGCAACCAGGGAAAAGCTTCCAGTTTCGGCAGCGCACTCAAAGGTGCATGGGCTTGAGCCCAGGCTTGCAGAATCGCCATTAATTCGCTGAGCTGCTGGCGCATTTGCATCAATCGGCCACGTTCAGCGAGCTTTTGCCGCACATAGCGCTGGCGCAGTTCGGCGAAGCGCTGCACAAACGCATCGGTAGGAAAGAAGGCTTCCTGCGCCCGTGCAAACAGAAAACCCTGCACGTAACGCGCGCCGCACTCCAGAGCGTAATTCAATTGTGCTTCGGTCTCGACGCCTTCGGCGATGATCCAGCACCCGGTTTTCTCGGCCATCAGCGCCAGCGCCTTGACCACGTCGCTGCTCGGCCCGCCGAGGGCTGCCGCCTGAAAAAGGCGCATGTCGAGTTTGAGGATGTCTGGCTGCAGCGCGAGTACCCGATCGAGTTGCGAGTAGCCGGCGCCAAAGTCGTCGATAGCGATTCTTGCCCCGGCCTCGCGGTAGCGCGCGACCACTTCAGCCAAGCGCTGGCTGTTGCCGCCCAGTTCGGTGATCTCGAAAACGATACGCTGCGGATCGACACCGTGCCGCGCCAGTTGCTTGAGGCTGGGCAAGGCCTGATCGGCGCGAAGACGGCTGATCCAGCGTGGCGACATGTTCAGGCTGAGAAACCAGTCCGCTGGCGCTTCATGCAGACGGCTCAAGGCGTTGTCGCGGATCTGCCGGTCGAGGCGGCGCAAGGCGATTGCCGGGGGCCGAGGGTCGGCGAACAGCGGCCCGACCGAGCTCAATTGACCATCGGCCTGGCGCAGACGGCCCAATGCTTCGACGCCGGCTATGCGTCCAGTCGCGGTATCGATGAAAGGCTGAAAGCAGGCGAGCGGTTGCCCGTCAATCACGGGGCCTCCTTGCTAAATTCTTGTTCTGGGATTATCCGGGTACCTGTCAGGCACGCAGCAGTAGGCACGCGGGGTTGAACCTCTTGTCCAAGAGATCCAACCCCGCATGATGTTGCAAGAATACAGCCAGCTTGCTTAGTGTTTGCGCGATGAGCCCTGCATGACCAGTTTGATCAACGGGCCCAGGGTCGTAGTCAGGCGAATCAGCCGGGTAACGCCACCGGCGCCGCCGCTCTTGGCGCCTTTGCCGGTCAGGAAGCCCAGCAGTGTCACTGCGGCGACGCCCCAGAGCGGCGCATGCTTGATGCCAAACCCGCCTTGAATGCTTTGCGTCATGCCGCGCATGCGCTGCAAGGGTTGCAGCACTTGCCCGGTTTCGTGGCGGATTTCCTGGCGATGCATTTCCATGCGCAGGCGAATCAGTGCCTTGCGCATCTCTCTGCGTGAGCTGTTGTGCGGAAGTTCAGGCAGGCTCATGGCAGCAGGCGCTCCCGGTCGTTGGCCAGCTCTTCGAGCGTGCCGTGGAAAGGTGAGGAC
The DNA here is from genome assembly GCF_016651255.1 of Pseudomonas sp. TH10. GTDB lineage: Bacteria > Pseudomonadota > Gammaproteobacteria > Pseudomonadales > Pseudomonadaceae > Aquipseudomonas. The sequence goes on along the minus strand of NZ_JAEKEG010000098.1, from coordinate 39,368 downwards.
TCATCGAAGATTGCGGCCCTGAGGCGCACCGCACAGAAAATCGCCGCCAGGGTATAGAACACGCACAGGCCGATGATCGCGGCCAAGCGATAGGTGTCCCAGAACACGATCAGAACCAGCGTCGATAAACCGACCAGCAGCAATAGGGCAAACACCAGCGCCAGACCTGCAAACAGCAGCAGGCTGACGGTGCGTGATTTCTGCTCCTGCAATTCGATGCCGAACAGTTCGACGTGACTGTGCAACAAGCCAAGGACAGCGGCGCCCAAACGCCGCGTGGAAGATGCGGTGCCCGCAGTCGGGCCGGATTCACCGATCGACATGATCAGCGCCGAGTGGCCAGCAGGCCGATCAGAAAGCCGACGCCAGCGGCAATGCCGACGGATTGCCATGGGTTGGCCGAGACATAGTCTTCCGTCGCAGTAACGGCTGCCTGACCGCGCTCACGCAGCGAGTCTTCAGTCAGCTTCAGGGTTTCCCGAGCACGCAGCAGGCTGTCGTGAATCTGCTCACGCAGTTCATCTGCCTGATCGCCGGCCAGGGTGGCGGTGTGCTCGAGCAACCGTTCGGTGTCGGCGACCAAAGTCTGGAAGTCGTTCATGAGGATTTCTTGAGCAGTCTTTGCCTTGATGCTGGCCATGGGTGGATCTCCGTAAGTGACGTCTGAAGCGTTCGAGTATGAGCCTTGCGTGAAGGTTCAGTACAAATGACTGGTACAACTTTTGCTGTGTCGTGGTGCGTTGCCCGGCGGTCGTGCGCTGTTGCCGGGCGTAAGTGTTGAAAAACCTTAACCCAATTAAACCCGGTTCGTGTCAGCACATCGACCTCGTGCGCCAAAGCAGTTCACCCGGCATTCGCTTGTGTGACTCTGTGGTTGCAACTTGGTGCATGAAATGTGCGCATGAACCGCTTTGGTGCCTTTTTAGCCTTCAGGTCTGCCTCTTTATGGAAAATCTGCAAAGCGCTGTGGACACGCTGGTTCACAGCTCCAACACGTTGTTCATTCTGATTGGTGCGGTGATGGTACTGGCGATGCACGCCGGTTTCGCTTTTCTGGAGGTCGGTACGGTTCGCCAGAAAAACCAGGTCAACGCGCTGTCGAAAATTCTCAGCGATTTCGCCGTCTCGACGCTGGCCTATTTCTTTATAGGCTACTGGATCTCTTACGGCGTGACGTTCATGCAACCAGCGGCGGTGTTGAATGCCGATCATGGTTATGGACTGGTGAAATTCTTCTTCCTGCTGACCTTCGCGGCGGCGATCCCGGCAATCATTTCCGGCGGCATTGCCGAGCGCGCGCGATTCGTTCCGCAGTTGTGCGCGACGGCGCTGATTGTCGCGTTCATCTACCCGTTTTTCGAAGGCATGATCTGGAATGGCAACTACGGCCTGCAAGCCTGGCTGCTGGCGCGTTTTGGCGCCAGCTTCCATGACTTTGCGGGATCCGTGGTGGTGCATGCCATGGGCGGTTGGCTGGCGCTGGCGGCCGTGTTGCTGCTGGGACCACGACAGGGCCGATATCGCGACGGCCGGCTGGTCGCGTTCGCGCCGTCGAGTATTCCGTTCCTGGCGTTGGGGTCGTGGATTCTGATCGTTGGCTGGTTCGGGTTCAACGTCATGAGCGCGCAGACCCTGGGTAACGTCAGCGGACTGGTGGCAGTGAACTCGTTGATGGCAATGGTGGGCGGTACTGTGGCGGCACTGATCGTCGGGCGCAACGACCCCGGCTTTCTGCATAACGGGCCGTTGGCCGGACTGGTTGCGATCTGCGCCGGTTCCGATTTGATGCACCCGGTGGGCGCTCTCGTTACCGGTGCGATTGCCGGGGCGCTGTTTGTCTGGTGTTTTACTGCCGCGCAAGTCAAATGGCGCATTGACGATGTGCTGGGCGTGTGGCCGCTGCATGGCCTGTGCGGGGTTTGGGGGGGGATCGCCTGCGGGATATTCGGCCAGGTCGCACTGGGCGGCTTGGGCGGCGTCAGCCTGATCAGCCAGTTGATCGGTACGGCGCTGGGCGTAATCGTGGCGCTGCTCGGCGGCCTGGCGATTTATGGCGGCATCAAGGCGCTGCATGGCCTGCGCCTGAGCCAGGAAGATGAGTATCACGGTGCGGACCTGGCGATCCACAAGATCGGCGCGGTCAGCCAGGACTGATTCAACTTTCATCGTCGTCCGAACCTGGATAGAAGTCGTGCAACAGGCGATAGCGATCGATGCGGACCTGGTCTACGCGGTCCTTAACCTGTTGTGCGGGCAGGCCGAGCATGATCAGCGCGTGGGAGGCGAGCATCAGGCTCGATTCCAGCAGCTCCGGCACGACCTCGCTGGCCCCTGCTGCATTCAATTCGGCGAGCTGGCTGTCATCGCGAGTGCGCACCAGGATCGGCACGCTCGAGTTGTGCACGCGCGCCTGCTTGAGGATGAGCATGGCAATGTCGGCCCGGTCCACGGCAATCACCAGCAGCCGGGCGCGGTCCAGTCCCACTGCGAGTAGCAGTTCGCCGCGGCGGGAGTCGCCGTAGTGCACGCAACGTTCGCTGACAGCGGCCTCCTGTACTCGCACCGGGTCGTTGTCCAGCGCAATGTAGGCTTGATGTTCATGGCGCAGGAAGCGGCCGATGGACTGGCCAACCCGGCCGTATCCGCAGATGACTACGTGACCGTCCAGGCCGGCATTGAGTGCGCTGATTTGTTCCAGCTGCGCTTCTTCATTGGGTTTGCGATGCAAGCGCGCGGCTATACGCGGCGCCGCGCGCAGCAGCAAGGGCGTCACCAGCATCGAGCAAAAGGTGGCGGCAAGCAGCAGTGCGGCGAAGTCGCCCGGAAGCATTTTGCTCGTTTGCATTTGCGCCATCAGCGCAAAGCAGAACTCCCCGCCCTGGGCCAGCGCGAGGCCGCTACGCCAGGCGGTTTCGGTGTCACTGCCACGCCATTTGACCAGCAGCGCGACAACGCTGCCCTTGATCAGCAGCAACGCCAGCGTCAACCCCAGGATCAGCAGGCTGTGACTGACGAACAGTTGCAGGTCGATGAGCATGCCGATGCTGACGAAAAACACCCCGAGCAGGATGTCGCGAAAGGGCCGGATGTCGGCCTCGATCTGGTGTCGGTAATGGCTTTCGCCGAGCAGCATGCCAGCGAGAAATGCGCCGAGGGCAGGGGACAGGCCCAGCAGGTGAGTCAGCCACGCGGTCAGCAATACAATCACCAACGCCAGCAGCACGAACAGTTCTGCCGAGCGCGAGGCTGCCACTTCATGGAACAGTCGCGGCAACAGCCAGCGACTGGCCAGCAGCAAACCGAGAAACAGCACCACGGTTTTCGCCAGGGTCAGTGGCAGCGCCCAGTACCAGGGTTGCTCGCTACTGCCTGCAAACACGGGCACCAGGGTCAGCAGCAGAACGGCGACCACGTCCTGGAACAACAGCACGGCGATGGCGTTCTGGCCGTGGGTGCTGAATATTTCACCAAGGCTGCCAAGCTCCTTGCTGACGATGGCGGTCGATGACAGGGCCAGCCCCGCACCCAGTAACAGCGCAGGTATACCCGGCATGCCGAACAGCATCAGCAGGCTCCCCAGCAATACCGCACATATCAGCACTTGCAGGCTGCCAAGGCCGAACACCACCTGTCGCAGTGCCAGCATTTTCGACAGGGAAAATTCCAGCCCCAGGGAAAATAGCAGGAACACCACGCCCAGCTCGGCGAGATCCGGCAGCTCTTCGCTTTCATTGACCCAATTGAACGCAGTGGGGCCGATCATCAGCCCCACGCACAGGTAGCCCAGGACCGGTGGCAAGCGCAGTCGCTGGAACAGCGCAATCACCACCAGGGAGGAGGCTAGGATGATCAGCAGATTGGCGAACACGAACTCTCCGAATTTGAAGTTGGCTAATGAAGCGTAGAGGCAAAAAAAGACCGAGCATCACTCATATGGCATTTGCCGGGAATGATTTGAGTCAGGGGATTGCCAGATCCTCGAACCGCCATTGCCCAGGCGCTGCAGGCTTCGTCTCGACTGACTTGGATCGTGGGCCTAGAATGAACCCCTACTTTGCCTGGGCCCCTCGCCATGCCTCCTGAATGTCAGCTGTTCGGCACCCTCGGATGCCATTTGTGCGAATTGGCCGAAGCCGAGCTGATGCCGTTTGTCGAACACGGTCTGCTGGTGGAACTGGTGGATATCGCTGACAACGAAACCTGGTTCGAGGCTTACAGCCTACGGATTCCCGTGTTGCGCCGCGTCGACACCGGGGCGGAACTGGGCTGGCCGTTCGATGCCGAGCAGATAGTGGCTTTTTTGCGTTGAACAGCGCTCCACTTATCGCTCTGCCCGATTGATCCGTTGGCGAAAGCTCGCTGATTCGGTTACTGTATGTGTATACAGTTATTCGGATGGCCTGTCTTGCGGGCGATCCTGCGAGTCAGAGGATGAGTCATGGTCAATGTCGAACAGTTGAAGAACAGCGTGAACCGGATGTCGGTTGACGTGGTGCGCGAGGCCGTCACCGAATTGCGTCTCGACGGCTTGGTCACGGAAGGCAAGACGCCGTTCAATAAAGTCCATTTCAATACGTGTTTTGCTGAGATCGAGGCGCTGTTTCAGCGAGCCGGTTATCACAAGCAACTCGACGTGGTCGGTTACCAGGGTTTGCTTTATGCCTTGTATGACCCGGGTCGTTGGGAGGCGGTCGAGGTGTTGCGCTGGCTCAAGGAGTTCACTGAGGCCGCCGCCCGCGACCGGATACCGGCGTGAGTAATCTCTTCTAGGATCGTTCTGGCCGCTGCAGGATAATGCTGACCTGCATTAGGGGTCAGAGCGTTCTTATGTCCACTTCATCGTTTTCTGCTGCGCGCACTCAAGCCAGTACTCTGTATCTGCCCCCGGGTGCGTGGCAGACCGTGCTCGACTGCCTATGCGAGCACTTCAGTGCCATCGACCGCGAGCAATGGCTCGACCGCATCGCCCGCGGTCGTGTACTGGATGGCTTTGGGCAACCTATCCCCCTCGACCTGCCGTACAAGGAAGGTTTGCGCATTCATTATTTCCGGGAAGTCGCGGATGAAAAACCGATTCCGGTGGTCGAGTCGATCCTGTACGCAGATGAGCATCTGGTGGTGGCGGACAAGCCGCACTTTTTGCCAGTAACGCCTGCCGGTGAATACGTCGAGCAAACCCTGCTACGCAGGTTGATCCATCGCCTGGATAATCCGCATCTGGTGCCCCTGCATCGCATTGATCGCCACACAGCGGGCCTCGTGCTGTTTTCAGCCCATCCTGACAGCCGCTCGGCCTACCAGTCCCTGTTCCCGACCCGGCAGATCGAAAAACGCTACGAAGCTATTGCTCCTGCGTTGCCCGGGCTGTGTTTCCCGCGGGTGCACAAAAGTAGGCTGGTGGAGGGCGAACCTTTTTCCGCATGCAGGAAGGTCCCGGCGCGACCAATACCGAGACAGCGGTGGACGTTAAGGAAAAGAACGGCGACTTCTGGCGTTATGCGCTGTACCCGGTCACGGGCAAGAAACATCAGCTGCGCGTGCACATGGCCGCCCTGGGCGCGGGCATCTGTAATGATCCGTTCTATCCCCAGGTGCTCAAGGACGTCGTCGATGACTATGCCAACCCCTTGAAGCTGCTGGCCCAGGGATTGCGCTTCGTCGACCCGATCACCGGGCAGGAGCGTTGTTTTGAAAGCTCGCTGTTTCTGGACTGGTGATGACGGTATTGCAGGCATGAAAAAGCCCGCCGAAGCGGGCTTTTCTGTATCGGGCTATGCCGTAAAGATTACAGTTCTTTAACGGTGCGAACCTGATCCTTGTTGATGCGAGTCTCTTTGCCGTCAAGCTGCTTGAACTCGTAGAAGCCCGAATCATCATCGTATTTCGGGGTGTCGACGGCCTGGATTTCGCGACCGTCATTCAGCGTGATCACTGTTGGCGAGGAGCAACCGGCGAGGGTGGCCAAGCCCAGTGCGAGCATGAGAGTGGCGAGGGTCCGTTGAGTCATGAGTGTGTCTCCGAGTGGAAATTCTTTTGGTTACTGAGCTTGTAGACGTGTGCAACGCGCGCAAGTTCCTTGGCTAGTGTCAGTCTGACACAGTGCCGTGGCTGCTTAACAGCTCCGGAGTATTCAGGTTGGCCAGCCGCGGGTCGTTTTCGGGGCATTGCAGGGCGATCGCACCCAGTTTGCGCATGATCCGGCCGGGACTGCGTTCCCCCTCACTCCAAGCCTCGTCGAATGCCTGGCAGAGTTCCACGGGGATGACGCATAACAGCGGTTCCCAATGCTCGCCATGGCGCAGCATCAATGGTTTGTCCGGATGCCGGCTGGCGGTTTCGCGCATGGCCTGAAGCAGCGCGGCGTCAATGCGCGGCACATCACAGGGCAAGACCATCATGAAGCGGTGCCGTGCGGCCTGCAGGCCTGCGCGAATCCCCGCCAAGGGCCCCGGGAAATCCCCTTCAACGTCATGCACCATGCGGTCGGCATAGGGTGCGTATTTGTCCAGATTGCGATTGCAGGAAATAATCAGGTCATCGCTCAGTGGCCGGGTCTTGCGGTGCAGATGCGCAATCAGCGGCTCGCCGTGCCAGTCCAGCAACCCTTTGTCCTGCCCCCCATGCGTTGGCCGCGCCCGCCGGCCAGGAGCAGAATAGAGCAGGGCGGCAGTTGGGTTTCGAGGGTCATGGCGAGCCTCCATGGGGGCGGCGAAAAAAGTGAGGGCTGTGATATAACACCGGGCTGTTTCTCCTACAACTGGACGAGCCTATGAAAGCCAAGGCTGATGTACCTTTCGCCCCGCTGAACATTGCGGTGCTGACTGTGAGTGATACCCGAACCCTGGAAACCGACACCTCGGGCCAGGTCTTCGTCGACCGTTTGACGGCGGCAGGCCATCTGCTGGCCGAGCGGGTTCTGCTCAAAGATGACCTCTACAAAATCCGCGCGCAAGTCGCCAACTGGATTGCCGACGATGTCGTGCAGGTTGTGCTGATTACCGGCGGCACCGGCTTTACCGGTCGTGACAGCACCCCCGAAGCGGTGGCTTGCCTGCTCGACAAACAGGTTGATGGTTTCGGTGAGTTGTTCCGGCAGATCTCGGTGGCCGACATCGGCACTTCGACCGTGCAATCCCGTGCGCTGGCAGGTCTGGCCAACGGCACGCTGGTGTGCTGCCTGCCGGGCTCGACCAACGCCGTGCGTACAGGCTGGGACGGTATTCTTGCCGAGCAGTTGGACTCTCGGCACCGCCCGTGCAACTTCGTCCCCCATCTGAAACAGGCTGAACCTTGTGAATCCCGTGGGTAAGCCGGGCAAGACCGGCACCTTGATGCCGGTCGAAGTGGCGCTGGCGCGACTGCTGGAAATGGCTGGCGCCACGCCTATTCTGCAGCGTGAACGCTTGCCCCTGGCCCAAGTGCAGGGCCGCGTTCTGGCCGAGGACTTGATCTCAACCCTGGATTTGCCGCCCTGGCCGAACAGCGCCATGGACGGCTACGCGTTGCGCTTGGGCGACTGGACCGGCGAACCGCTGGTGGTTAGCCAGAAGATTTTCGCCGGTAACGCGCCGCAGCCCCTGCAGCCCGGTACGTGTGCGCGAATTTTCACCGGTGCTCCAGTACCGGCGGGTGCCGACTGCGTCGAGATGCAGGAAAACGCCGAGGTCCAGCCGGACGGGCGAGTAGCGTTCACCCAAAGTCTGAAAGTGGGGCAAAACATCCGTCCTCAGGGCCAGGAAACCACTGCCGGAGAACAGGTGCTGGTGGCCGGGACTCGCTTGGGCCCGATCGAACAGGGCCTGGCTGCATCACTGGGCTGCGCGGAGCTGGAAGTCATTCGCAAGGTTCGCGTTGCGGTGCTTTCCACCGGTGATGAACTGATCGAGCCCGGTCAGCGCCTCGGCCCGGGGCAAATCTACAACAGCAACCGGGTGCTGCTGTGCAGCTGGTTGCAGCGCCTGGGTTGCGAGGTGATCGACGCCGGTATTCTCCCCGACGACCTGCCCACTACCCGCGCTCGCCTCGACGAACTCAACGACGTTGACCTGATCCTTTCCACCGGAGGCGTCTCGGTGGGTGAGGCTGACTTTCTTGGAATTGCCTTGCGCGAGGAGGGTGAGCTGACGCTATGGAAACTCGCCATCAAGCCTGGAAAACCGCTGACCTTCGGGCACTTTCGCGGGGTGCCGGTGATCGGCCTGCCAGGTAATCCGGCCTCGACCCTGGTGACCTTCGCCTTGTTGACCCGACCTTATCTCTTGCGCCGTCAAGGCGTGCAGGACGTAGAGCCCCTGAAGTTCCAGGTGCCGGCGGGTTTCGACTGGCCGATGGCAGGCAATCGTCGAGAGTACCTGCGGGGGCGTCTGGAAAACGGCCAAGCGATCATCTACAAGAACCAGAGCTCCGGTGTGTTACGCAGTGCAGCGTGGGCCGAGGGACTGGTTGAGGTACGGGAGGATCGCACGCTGGTCGCAGGTGAGTTTGTCGGGTTCATTCCACTGAGTGAAGTCCTGGGCTGACACCTGTGGCCGGCAACTGACGGGTGCGTGTTGCACCCGGTCACCGGGCCAGCATGGTCACCGCTGTAGGACTCGCCTCTGGCCTCGCTTAAATATTTGGTTTTTTTACGGCTTTTTTGGCGGTGGGCGAGGTCAACATCTGCCATACGGAATCCAATCCTGGGAGTGACTGCCATGAGCGAACGCAAAGCGCTGTTAATTCTGCACGGCAAGCAAGCGCTCAACGAAGCGGTGCGTACCGCAGTTGAAGAGAAACGGCAGCAGGGCTGGGACCTGGCTGTACGGGTGACCTGGGAGGCTGGCGATGCCCAGCGGCTGGTCGATGAGGCACTGGATGCCGGTTATGTGCAGATTATCGCCGGGGGCGGAGATGGCACCCTGCGCGATATCGCCGAAGCAATCGCCAACCACTCGGCAGATGCCAGCCTGGTGCTGATGCCCTTGGGCACCGCGAATGATTTTGCACGCGCCGCCGGGGTACCGCTGGAACCTGGGCCCGCATTGGAGCTACTGGATGCCCCGGCCAGTGCCATTGACCTGGGCGAAGCCGGCTCGCAAGTTTTCCTGAACATGGCCACGGGTGGTTTCGGTAGCCAGGTCACCGCCAACACGTCGGAAGACCTGAAAAAAGTGCTCGGTGGAGCTGCCTATCTGTTTACCGGATTGTCGCGTTTCAGCGAGTTGCACGCCGCCTACGGCGAGTTGCAGGGGCCTGATTTCCAATGGAAAGGCGAGCTCCTGGCACTGGGCATCGGCAATGGTCGACAGGCCGGTGGCGGCCACGTCCTGTGCCCCGAAGCACTGGCTGACGATGGTTTGCTTGATATCAGCATTCTGCCTGCACCCCAGGAAGTGGTCGGCACCCTGAAGAACCTGCTGGCCGATGGCTTCGGTCTGGACAACATGTTCGTGCGTGCCCGCTTGCCCTGGGTTGAAATCAAGGTTTCGGAAGGGCTCTACATCAACCTTGATGGCGAGCCACTGGAAGGCGACAATCTGCGCTTCGCGGCGCGTCCGGCAGCCCTTCGAGTGCATCTGCCAGCGAACTCACCCTTGTTGAGCGGTTCGACGATCGTTAATCATCCAGACTGATGATCCGCTCACGCACGGCAAACAGAACCAGGCCCGCCACGTCGTAGATCTGCAGGCGCTTCATGATCTGCGAGCGGTGGGTTTCGACGGTCTTGATGCTCAGGCCCAGGCCGTTGGCGATCTCCCGGGTCGATTTGCCCCGTACGATCAGCCGCAGGATTTCCAGTTGGCGCGCGGTCAGGTTGTGCGAGTCGGAGGTTTCCGGCTGGCTCTTCTGGTTGCGCGTCAGGGCCTGGTTGATCACCGTGTGAGCGATGGCCGGGCTCAGGTAGCGTTCGTTGTTACGCAACGCTTCGAGCGCGTGTTCGAGTTCGGTGGCGGTGGTGTCCTTGAGCAGGTAGCCATGCGCGCCGGACTCCAGCGCTTGCATGATCAGCGCCGGGTCGGTGTGCATCGACAGGATCAGCACTTTGCTTTGTGGTCGCACACGCTTGAGCCGTTGCAGGGCTTCCAGGCCGCCGGTTTCTTTCATGGAAATATCCAGCAAGACGATATCGGGGTTCAGTTGCTCGACCATTTCGAGCAACTGCGAGCCGTCATTGGCCTCGCCAATTACCGCGTAACCGGGAATATCCAGTACCAGAGCGCGCACGCCGGCCCTGATCAGCGAGTGGTCATCCACCAGAAGTAAGTTACAAGTCAACGCATAACCTTATTCGTACTGGCCCGCTCGAGTGCGCGCGGCGCCCAGGGGAAAAGTGCTTCGATTTGAGTGCCTTTGCCCGGCTCGCTGGTCACGCTCAGGGTGCCACCCAACTGCTCGATCCGTTCGGCCATCCCGGCCATGCCGCGTTGTCCTTCACGCCCCGGATTGGCTGCCGGGGCAAATCCCTGCCCGTCATCGCTGATCAGCAGCGTCAGGCCCTTGGGCAAACGCTGGACGCGAATCAGCAGATTCTTCGCCTGCGCGTGGCGCAGGATGTTGGTCACGGCTTCCTGAGTAATGCGAAAGGCCGCGACGGCCATTTCTTCGGGAATGCCGTTCAACCGCTGCTGACAATCAAGGCTCCAGTTCACCGACGTGTTGGTCAGTGTCTTGAGCAAATGCGCGCGCAAACTGGCTTCAAGACCCAGGCTGGTGAGTTGCCGTGGGTTAAGAATGGCGGACACGTCGCGAACCTTCGCCAGCGTTTCTTCCAGCGTATCGCAGAGCGTCGCGCACTGGCTTTGCAGGTCTTCGGGCATGCGGCGCTTGAGCCATTCACTTTGCAGTTTGGCCGCCGTGAGCAGTTGGCCGATATCGTCGTGCAACTCGCGACTGAGGCGATGACGTTCATTTTCCTGGACCTGCAGCAGCCGATCAGCCAGTTCCTGGGGCTGAAACTTGATCATCGTGCTGGAAAGGCGATGTTGCAGCCACAGGGCCAACAGCGTCGCGAAATTCAGCGCCAGCAGGCCAGGTGGAAACTGCAGGGCCATGCAATAGACCAGCAGGTTGCCCAGCACCGAGCTGGTGCACAGCAACAGCGTCAGCCGTCGCGCCTTCACGGGGGTGGGGGCCACGGGATGATTGACTTCAGGCTGGCGTACATAGCGGATGGAGCCAATGAATGTTCGCTGCGAAAGGACAGCCAAATGCAGTGGCGTATCCGGGTGTGGAATCAATGCGCCATTAATTGACGTCAATTATTGGTCGGCATGATAACACCGAAGATACCGTTGGTCGCGCCAGCTCCAGAGGGCTGAAGCGTCAGCCCCTACGTCTATACGGTTCTTCCTTCAAACATGTTCGCCGCGGATCAGGCATGAACCGCCGCGAAGCCCACGACAGTAAAAGGTTTGGCGGTCACGGGTGGCTGGAACGGCCGGTGGCCGACCTGAAACGCAAAGGCTTCAATCAGTTCGGTCTGCTCGCTGTCGTCCAGGCAGAGCTCACCGGTTTTCTGATCGATCAGCTCAAGTTGCCAGGCCATTAACGTCAGGCAGTCTTTCAGCGCGCCAAGCGCTTCGTCGTGTAGTGGCAGGTGATGGTGGGCATGGTTAAGCACGCTGTGAATGTGCAGCGAAAAGCCTGACACCGCGGCAAGGGCCAGTGATTCAGCCTTGCTTGCGAGCTTGAGCAGGGTGCTGAGTATGCAGTCGATCGCATCGTTGTCGTCGCTGATCAGTTGCAAGTGACTCAGGCATTCCTCCGTTTTGGCCAAAAGCAGTTCCGCCTCGACTTGAAACTCGGTGAACCGCTGAGCCCACCCTTTATGGTCGATTCGCATGCTGACTCCACACCATCATGTCAAATGAGCAATTGTCGTGTGTGGCGATGTGAGCGGCTGCGCTCCTGTTGTTGCGGACGGCGCCCGCGTATTCGGTCGGGCACAGGACCACTGACCTGCGATCGCACACAATAGCCTGACTCCGTTCATGCAATGAGAATGGCGTCACATTAATGGCTATTGGATATTGCGAACATCAGGTTAGGCCTGATTGCCCATAGGGGAATCCCTTAGGCGCGGGAACCTGTGGCGCAAACCGAGGTCGCGCTGCAGAGAATGTAGCAGATGAATTTCACCGGGCCAGTAAACCATGATGTTAATGTGACATCAATGCCTGAACATGGCATTTTTAACGGACTGCGTGTGGCCATCAAGAACCGCCATCCGCAGCCGATAACCTCCCATAAGTGAATTCATCAGAACAAGCCCAGGAGTCATTGATGGCCGGCATTCTCGACACGGTAGACCAACGCACGCAACTGGTGGGTGAGAATCGCCTGGAAATTCTCATGTTCCGTCTGGCCGGACGGCAATTGTTCGCGATCAACGTGTTCAAGGTTCAGGAAGTATTGCAGTTGCCGAAGCTGACGCTGATGCCTCAGCGTCACCCGTTTGTTTGCGGCGTGGTCAATCTGCGTGGACAGACGTTGCCGGTGATCGACCTGTCGCAGGCGATCGGCATGCGCCCGCTGGTGCCGGGTCCGAACAGCACGATCATCGTCACCGAGTACAACCGTTCGGTGCAGGCCTTCCTCGTCGGTGGTGTGGATCGCATCGTCAACATGAACTGGGAAGCCATTCTGCCGCCGCCGACCAGCGCTGGCCGTCAGCATTACCTGACCGCGATCAGCAAGGTCGACGACCAACTGGTGGAAATCATCGACGTCGAGAAAGTTCTCGCCGAAATCGTCCCGTACAACGCCAAAGTCTCGCGGGAAAAACTCGAAGACCCGGTGCTGGAACGTGCCCGTGGTCGTGAAGTACTGCTGGTCGACGACTCAAATGTGGCCTTGGCGCAATTGCGCGACACCCTGGGCCAGTTGGGCGTAAAGATGCATATCGCCAGCGATGGTCTCAAGGCCTTGAGGATGCTCAAGGCCTGGGCCGACACAGGGGACAACATGACCGACAAGCTGCTGATGGTATTCACCGACGCCGAGATGCCGGAAATGGACGGCTACCGCCTGACCACCGAAATTCGCAACGATCCGCGCCTGCGCGGCTTGTACGTGGTGTTGCACACCTCGCTGTCGGGCAGTTTCAACGACTCGATGGTGAAGAAGGTCGGGTGCGACAACTTCCTCTCCAAATTCCAGCCAGACAAACTCGTCGACGTGGTGCGCCAGCGTCTGATGCTCGACGAAGTTCCGGTTTGATCGACGCCAGACACGTGTTCTTTGATTCAGGCCCCAAGCTCGTATAGGGTGGCGTTTTTTACCCTCCAGGGAGCTGGCCATGCTGCGTCTGAGCGCGCTTTATCGTTACCCGTTGAAATCCGGCAAAGTCGATGTGCTGCAAAGCGTCGACCTCGACAAGCTGGGGCTTGATGGCGACCGACGCTGGATGCTCGTGGATGAAGCCAGTGGGCGCTTCCTGACCCAGCGTGCCGAGGCGAAGATGAGCCAGTTGTCGGCCCTGTGGAATACGCAGGGCGGCTTGACCCTGAGCGCGCCGCAACAGTCCTCCATCGAGATAGCCTTGCCGGGCAACGACGCTGAACTGCGCGGCGTGACCATCTGGCGAGACACCCTGCGCGTGCCGGATGCCGGCGACGAGGCGGCCCGCTGGGTCAGCGACTTCATCGGCAAACCGACGCGACTGGTACAAGTGCCGCTGGATCGTGCCCGCACCACGCAAGCCGGTTATGGCAACGATGATGATCAGGTTGCGTTTGCCGATGGTTTTCCGTTGTTGTTGATCGGCGAAGCGTCGCTGCAGGACCTTGCGCAAAAGGTCGGGCGGCCCCTGGAAATGCTGCGTTTCCGACCGAACCTGGTGATCGAAGGCAGCGAAGCGTATGCCGAGGACCGCTGGAAACGCATTCGCATCGGCGATGTCGAGTTCCGCGTGGTCAAACCGTGCTCGCGCTGCATCCTTACCACCATTGACCCGCAAACGGGCGAGCGCAGCACCGATCGTGAACCACTGGCGACCTTGCAGAAGTACCGTGCCGAGGCCGATGGCGCGATGTTCGGCCAGAACCTGGTCAATGACGGCAATGGCCGACTCGAAGTCGGCATGCCAGTGTCGGTGCTCGAATAACGGCGCTGGAAATAAAAATGCCCGGGTCAGCCCGGGCATTTTTTCGCTATGAAAACCCGCGGTTTTAGCCGCGGTACTCGCACAGGTAAGCGGTATCGACCGCGACTTTCAGTTGGAACTTGCTGTTGGCCGGGACGTTGAACTGGCTGCCGGCGGCGAAGGTTTCCCAGTCGCTGCTGTCCGGCAGTTTGACCGTCAGTGCGCCCGACACCACGTGCATGATTTCACGCTGGCTGGTGCCGAATTCGTATTCGCCCGGGGCCATGACGCCAATGGTCGCAGGACCTTCAGCAGTGCCAAAGGCGATCGACTTGACGGTGCCGTCGAAGTACTCGTTGACTTTAAACATGGGCGATTCCTCGAAAAGGGTTAAAAAGTGAGGCGGCCAGTATGCACAAGGCTTTTAGCGCCGTCACCACTCTAGGCGGGGAGAATCAGCGGCAACAGGCGCGCTGTATTGCGTGCGTCCTCGAGGGCCCGATGTTGTTGTCCGGTGAACTGCATGCCCGCCAGTTGCAGGGCGCCGTTGAGGCCCAGCGGGCGCTCCAGCCTGCGCACCTTGGCGAAGCGCTGCTTGAGGTTCATGTGGGGCACCCGACCGAGCAGGCTGTCGAGTTGCAGGCGTTGCCACTCCTGTACCAGCTGCTGGCGATCGTAGTCGCCCCAGCTGGCCCAGCCCTCCAGGCGTGATTCATGCTTGCCGAGCCAGCGCTCGAAGGCAGCCCAGACTTCGTCCAGGGGCTGCGCGGCGTCGATGTTGGCCTGGGTGATGTGCGTCAGTTCGCGGCAGAACGGCGTCAGCAAGGGACGGCGTAGCGGCCGGACGAAACGCTGGAAATGATCGAGCTCGCGACCTTGGCGATCCACCAGGGTGGCACCGATTTCGATGATTTCCATTTCCGTTACTGGCCAACCACCCTCATCGGTGGTGGCTTCAAGATCAATGACCAGCCAATGGGGCATCGCAGGTTTCCTGGTATCCGCGTCCTGATAGGCTTTGAGCGTAGCCAAACCCTGCGGTTCCGCCTAGCGGCTTATTCGACCTCGAGCAAAATCTGCCGATTTTTCACCTGGTCGCCGACACTGACCTGCAGGCGCTTGAGCACGCCGTCGATGCCGGACTTCAGCGGATGCTCCATTTTCATGGCCTCCAGCACCACCAGCAGCTGGCCTTTGTGCACGGGGCTGCCCTCGCTGACCAGTACATCGACGATGGCGCCATCCATCGGTGCCTTGAGGGTGCCGGAGCTGATACTGGCCTGCGCGCTGACCGGTGCTTGCGTGCGGTCTTCCAGGCACAGGCTGCCGGGACGGGTGAACAGCCACAGGCGGTCGGCTTCGAGACGGTAGGCATGGCGCTGGCGAATGCCGTCGATGTCCAGGATGGCCCAACAGCCGTCGCATTCGATCACGTTCAGGGTCAGGGCCTGGCCGGCGATGTGTACCCGGTAGGGTTGTCCTGCAAGCCCATTCAACTCCACGGCCCAGTCCTGTTCCGCCAGGCCCAGGCGATAGAGCAGGGGTACGCTGGCATTGCTGCGCCAGCCGGCCAGCGGCCCGGCATGCACCCGGGCCGAATGGTGATGGAACAGTGCGGCCGCGATCGCCAGTTGCGCAGCGCTCGGCACCCGCGGGCGCAGACAGTCGTGATCGGCGAAATGGGTAGCGATAAACGCGGTACTGAATTCGCCGCTGACGAACTGCGGGTGTTGCAGCAGGCTGGCCAACAAGCGCTGATTGCTTTGCACGCCCAATAACACCGTGTCCTGTACTGCGCGCAACAGTTTGCGCCGCGCCTCTTCGCGGGTGGCGCCATAAGCGATCAATTTACCCAGCATCGGGTCGTAGAACGGGCTGATCGACTGGCCTTCGCGCAGGCCGTGATCAATGCGTGCGCCTTGCTGCAGCGCAGGCTCCCACGCCGTGATGCGACCGGTTTGCGGCAGAAAATCCTGCGCCGGGTCCTCAGCGTAAAGGCGAACTTCCATGGCATGGCCATTGAGCCGCACTTGATCCTGCGTCAGCGGCAACGCTTGCCCTTCGGCGACCAGTAATTGCCAGGCGACCAGGTCTTGCCCGGTGATCAGTTCGGTCACCGGGTGCTCGACTTGCAGGCGAGTGTTCATTTCCAGAAAGTAGAACTGCCCGCGTGCATCGAGCAGAAACTCCACCGTCCCGGCGCCGACGTAATTCACCGCGCGGCCGGCCTTGAGCGCCGCTTCTCCCATGGCCTGGCGCAAGGCTTCGGTCATCACCGGGCAGGGCGCTTCCTCGATGACTTTCTGATGGCGGCGTTGAATCGAACAATCGCGCTCCCCGAGATAAATCAGATTGCCGTGCTGGTCGCCAAACAGTTGCACCTCGACATGCCGAGGATCGATCAGCGCCTGTTCCAGGATCAGTTCATCGCTGCCAAAACCGTTCAACGCCTCGGAACGTGCGGTGTGAATCTGCGCCAGCAGGTCACTGGCATGCTGTACCAGGCGCATGCCGCGACCGCCGCCTCCGGCACTGGCCTTGATCATCAGTGGATAACCCAGTCGCGCGGCTTCACGACCAAGGCTCGCGTCGTCCTGTTCAGCGCCCTGATAGCCATCGATACAGGGCACTCCTGCGGCAAGCATGGCGATTTTCGACAGCCGCTTGCTGCCCATCAGTTCGATGGCTTCGGGGCTCGGGCCAATAAAGGTCAGTCCGGCCTCCCGGCAGGCGAGGGCAAATTTGGGGTTTTCCGAGAGGAAACCATAGCCTGGGTGAATGGCGTCGGCACCGGTGCGGCGCGCGGCGTCGATGATCGCCGCAATGCTCAGGTAAGACTGTTGCGCCGGGGCCGGGCCGATGTTCACGGCCTCATCGGCCATGCGCACGTGCAGTGCGTCGGCGTCGGCGTCACTGAAGACGGCGACGGTACGATAGCCGAGGGCTTGGGCGGTGCGCTGGATGCGACAGGCGATTTCACCGCGATTGGCGACCAGGATTTTGTTGAAGGAGGGCATGGAGTCTTCGCTCTGGTTACACGGTGGATTTACGGGTCTCTACGCGAGCAAGCCCGCTCCGATAGAGGATCTGTGGCGTTGACGAACCCTGTGGGAGCTGGCTTGCCTGCGATGCTTTCACAGAGCCCACCCTGGTTTACGTTTTTGCACGAAAGCCATAGTCCCCTCGACTCCCTCAGGCCCGGTCACTGCGTCGCTGAACCATTGCGCCGCCTCATCCAGCAACTCACTCGACGGCTGCCCGGCACTGGCCAGCAACAGACGCTTGGTCAGTGCATTCGCCTCCGGCGCACAACACAGCACATGCTGCAGCACTTCATCCAGACGCTCGGCCAGCGCCTGAGGATCCTCCTCGACAAAATGCACCAGGCCCAAACGCCGTGCTTGATGGCCATCGAAGCGTGCAGCCGTCAGGGCCAGTCGGCGCGTTTCAGTCAGACCAATACGTTGCACGACAAATGGCGCGATCTGCGCCGGGATCAGCCCCAGACTGGTTTCCGGCAAACCGAACTGCGCCTTGTGCTCGGCGATGGCGATATCGCTGACACAGGCCAGGCCGAAACCACCGCCCATGACTGCGCCTTGCAACAGGCAGATCAACACTTGCGGTGCGTGCTGGGCTTCTTCCAGCAAAGCACCGAACGCCCGGTTCAAGTCGCGGTAAGCATCTGCGCCCTGACCGCGGGCGTTGGCCATGTCCTTGATGTCGCCACCCGCGCAAAAATGCCCCCGGCGCCGCCGATCACCAATGCCCGAATGGCCTGGTCCTCGCGCACGTTCGCCAACAAGCCCCGCAGCTCGGCGACCATCTGCAGGCTCATCGCATTGCGGCTTTCGGGGCGGTTGAGGGTGATGTGCAGCACGCCGCCATGCAATTCCAGGAGCAGGGTCTGGCATTCGGGCAGTCGGCTCATTTCTTTTTCCCCGGCAAGATGCCCATCAGTTTGCAGATGATCCCCAGCATGATTTCGTCGGCGCCGCCGCCAATCGACACCAGCCGCACATCGCGATAGGCGCGAGCCACCGGGTTGTCCCACATGAAACCCATGCCGCCCCAATATTGCAGGCAGCTGTCGCTGACTTCACGCCCCAGGCGCCCGGCCTTGAGCTTGGCCATCGACGCCAGGCGGGTGACGTCCTGACCCTTGATGTACTGCTCGGTGGCTTGATAGACCAGCGCGCGCAGGCACTCGATTTCGGTCTGCAGTTCGGCGAGACGGAAGTGGATGACCTGATTGTCGATCAGCGCATTGCCAAAGGTCTTGCGCTCTTTGCAGTACTCGATGGTGCTGTCGACGCAGTATTCCAGGCCTTTGAGCATGTTCGCCGCACCGAACAGGCGTTCTTCCTGAAACTGCAGCATCTGCATCATGAACCCGGCGCCTTCATGGCCGATGCGGTTGCGCTGCGGCACGCGCACATTGTCGAAAAACACCTGTGCGGTTTCCGAGCTGCGCATACCGAGCTTGTCCAGGTGCGAACTGAGACTGATGCCCGGCGTGTTCATCGGCACCATGATCAGCGACTTGTTGATGTGCGGCTTGTCGTCCGAAGTGTTGGCCAGCAAACAGATGAAATCGGCGCTCGGTGAGTTGGTGATCCACATTTTGCTGCCGTTGATCACGTAATCGTCGCCATCCTTGCGTGCGCTGGTTTTGAGCCCGGCGACGTCAGAACCGGCTCCGACCTCCGACACTCCGATGCAACCGACCTGCTCGCCGGTAATCGCCGGGCGCAAGAACTCTTCCCGCAGTTCGTCGCTACCAAAACGCGCCAACGCCGGAGTGCACATGTCGGTCTGCACGCCGATCGACATCGGAATGCCGCCGCAATGAATGGTGCCGAACTCTTCAGCGGCGACAATCGAATAGCTGTAATCGAGGCCCATGCCGCCGAATTTTTCCGGTTTGGAAATGCCCAGCAAACCGAGGTCGCCGGCCTGGCGGAAAATCTCGTGGATGGGAAAGCGTCCGGCCTTTTCCCATTCATCGACGTGCGGGTTGATCTCGTGCTCGACGAACTGGCGGACGGTACGGCGCAGGGCTTCGTGTTCCGGGGTGAAGATCATTGTTATTGTTCTCCGAGAGGTCCGAGGCGGTCAGAACCGGCTGACGCCGAAGCTGTTGGGTTGCAGGTTGCGCATGTCCGCTTCGTGGCAAATATCCAGCAAGTAGCCGAGCAGCGTGCGCGTGTCGCGTGGATCGATCAGCCCGTCGTCCCACAAGTTTGCGCTGCCGTAGAGCGCGGTGGACTGGCTGTCGAGTTTCTGCGCGGTGACCTGCTCAAGCATGTCGAGCATTTTCGGGTCTGGCACCAGACCGTCCTTGAGTTGCTTGGCCTCTGTGACAATGCGCAAGACTTTGCCGGCCTGCGCGCCACCCATCACCGCGGTGCGGCTGTTCGGCCAGGCGAAGATGAAGCGCGGATCAAGACCGCGCCCGCACATCGCGTAGTTGCCGGCGCCGTATGAACCGCCGACGACGACGGTCAGTTTGGGCACCCGCGCATTGGCCACCGCTTGAATCAGTTTCGAGCCGTGTTTGATCACGCCTTGCTGTTCCGATTCGGTGCCGACCATGAAGCCTGTGGTGTTGTGGAAAAACAGCAGCGGCGTCTGGCTCTGGTCGCACAGTTGGATGAACTGCGCGGCTTTGCTGGCGCCGTTCGGTGTGATCGGGCCGTTGTTGCCGATGAAGCCGCAGGCGCGGCCCTGAATCTTCAACTGGCCGCAGATCGTTTGCTGATCGAACTCACCCTTGAATTCGAGAAAGTACGATCCGTCGGCGATCCGCGCAATGATCTCCCGCGCGTCGTAGGGTTTTTTCGCATCGTCGGGGATCAACCCGAGCAGTTCTTCGATGGGGTATAGAGGTTCTTCGAACGATGGCCGAGGGGGCATGGCCAGGCGCGTGTTCCATGGCAGCAGGCGCAGAATCTCACGCACCTGGCGCACGCCGTCTGCATCGTTTTCCGCCAGGTACTCCGCCGTACCTGCCACTTGTGCGTGCATCTCGGCGCCACCGAGTTCTTCATCCGTGGCGACTTCACCGGTGGCGGCTTTGAGCAGCGGCGGGCCGGCGAGAAACAGCTTGGCCTTGCCGCGCACCACCACCACGTAATCCGAGAGGCCGGGCTGATAAGCACCGCCCGCTGTGGCCGAGCCGTGCACCACGGTAATCTGCGGCAAGCCCATGGCCGACATCCGGGCCTGATTGGCAAAGCTGCGTGCGCCTTCGACAAAAATTTCCGCCGCATAATTGAGGTTGGCACCACCGCTTTCGGCCAGGGTAATGACCGGCAATTTGTTCTCCATGGCGATCTGCTGCAGGCGCAGGGATTTTTTCAGACCACTTGGGGAAATGGTCCCGCCTTTGATCGCGCTGTTGTTCGCCACCACCAGCACGCGCACACCGGACACGTAACCGATGCCGGCGATCAGGCCGCCACCTGCCGAATGGCCATCCTTGTCATCGTGCAGCTTGTAACCGGCCAGACTCGCCAGTTCGAGAAAAGGCGCGCCGGGATCCAGCAGCAGGTTGAGACGTTCCCGGGGCAGCAATTGCCCGCGCTGGTCGAACCTGGATTTTGCCTCGGCAGCCTTGTTCAGAAGATTCTGTTCGAGCTGACGCATCTGCTCGATACCCGTCAGCATTGCGGCATGGTTCTGCGCGAAATGTTGGCTGAAGGGGTCGACCTGGGACTGTATGACCGGCATGGCTTAGTCCTTGTCCTGAAGTACTTCGGGCAGGTACGCTCGGTGAAAGCCGTTGTACGATTCGCTGTTGTGCGCCTTGTGCATGGGCCACGCCCGCCCGCCAAGACTCGCCGCGCCATCGATGCGCAGGGTGCTGCCGCTAATGAATGTAGCCGCCGGGCTGAGCAGGAAAACAATCGCCGCGCTGACTTCCGATTCGGTGCCGATGCGCTTGAGCGGTACATGCTCGCGCAGGGTAGGAATCACTGCCTTGAACGCACCCTCGTAAGTGTCCATGCCACTTGAGGCGATCCAGCCGGGCGCCACCGCGTTGACCCGCACACCGGCGTACCCCCACTCGAATGCCGCCGTTTTGGTCAGGTTGTCCATACCCGAGCGCGAGGCGCCGGAATGGCCCATGCCCGGCATGCCGCCCCACATGTCGGCGAGCATGTTGACGATCGAGCCGCCGTGCTTGCTCATGGATTGATTGAACACTTCCCTGGCCATCAGGAAACCGCCCACCAGGTTGGTGCGCATCACGGTCTCGAAACCCTTCTGGTTGATTGAGGCCAGCGCCGAGGGAACTGCCCACCGGCATTGTTGACCAGGCCATGGATGGGGCCATGCTCGCGGATCAATTCGCTGACAATATGCCGCACCGTTTCTTCCTCCCGGATATCGCACACGACCCAGTCGGCCTGGCCGCCATCTGCGGTTATCTCGCCAGCGACGTTCTCCAGCTTGGCCGCGTTGCGCCCCACCAGCATTACATGGGCACCCAATGCCGCCAGTTCATGGGCGGTGCAACGGCCGATGCCGCTGCCGCCACCAGTCACGATGATGTTTTGCCCGGTAAACAAGCCGGCTTTGAAAATCGAATCGTAGGCCACGGTGACAGTCCTCTAGTTGACCTGGTCGGCGATGCTCTGCGGCACCGGTATCTGGATTTCCAGCAGTTGCTGGGCGAACGCCTTGCCTTGCGGGTCGATGCGCAGACTGGCCACGCCACCGCCGCCGAGGGCGTTCTCCAGCAGGAAGTTCAGGCTGTGGGTGGCCGGCAGGTACCAGCGCTCGACTCGCCCGTATACCGGGTCGAGAACATGGCTCATCCAGTCGACCAGCACCTCCGGGGTCAAGGCTTCGGCGATCCACGGCAGGTATTCTGCTTCCCGGGCCATGACCCCTATATTGCTGTGGTTGCCCTTGTCCCCGGAGCGCGCAACCGCCAGCTTGACCAGCTCGACGCTGGCGTCGGCCAGGCCGACCGGTTTGGGCGGATCGAGCGGCACCGGCAAGTCCTGGGTGTCGAGCATCGCGATGGCGGGCAGGGCACAGGGATGACGTTGACCGTCGAAGTGAATACCCAGGGTGCACGCGGATTTATCAATCAGGAACGAGAACAGACGGATCAGCGGGTACACCGTTGGCCGGCCGCCAACGATGCCGGTCAATCCCGGCGCCATGCCGGTGGCGGCCTGGGCGATTTCCCTAGAGAACAGGATCAACGCCTGTTTGTCCGGATGCCGCACGGCCAGCTTGATCACCACCTCGCGGGTGTCCTGGCGCTGACCGTGAGAACCGTAGGTGGCTTCGCTGCCGAGCAGTTCGACATTGACCTCGCTGTAGGGCAACCAGCCGCGCTGGCTGAAGATGTCCGAGGTTTTATTGATAATCGCGGCGCTGACGCGCCGGGCGCTTGTCGACCGCATCGATCCCGGCGATCAGACAACTGGCAGTGCAGCGAAAACCGTCGAGGAAGGTGGCGCTGACCTTGTACTGGTCAGTCGGCGGCAGGCCCTTGGCGCCGTGCACCTGAACCCGGTTTTTACCCTGTTGCACGAGCCTGACCTGACTGAAATCGCAGACCACGTCGGGCAGCAGGTAGGCGTGTGGGTCGCCGATTTCATACAGCATCTGCTCACCCACGGTCAGCGGTGTGACCAGTCCGCCGGAGCCTTCGGGTTTGCTGACGATGAATTGGCTGTCGGCGCTGACTTCAACAATTGGAAAACCGATGTGCTCGTAGTCGGGCACGTCGCGCCAGTCAGTGAAGTTACCGCCGGTGCATTGTGCGCCGCATTCGATGATGTGCCCGGCCAGCGCGGCCTGGGCGAGTTTGTCGTAGTCGTGCCACGACCAGCCGAACTCATGCACCAGTGCGGCGCTGACCACGGCGCTGTCGACCACGCGGCCGGTGATGACGATATCGGCGCCCAGCCGCAGGGCTTCAACGATGCCCGGCGCGCCGAGGTAAGCGTTGGTGGAGACGCACATCGCCGGCAACGGCGCGCCACTGAACATCTCCTGGATGCCGAGGGTCCTGAGCTGCTTGAGCTGCGGTTGCAGGTCGTCGCCCAGCAACACGGCAATTTTCAACCCCGCCCCGGCCTTGTCGCAAGCAGCTTGCAGGGCCGCAGCGCAGGCTTGTGGATTGATCCCGCCGGCGTTGCTGATCACCCGAATGCCTTGCTCGGCCAGTTGCGGCAGCAGCGGCGTCAGGACGTCGATAAAGTCGCCGGCAAACCCCGCCTGCGGGTCTTTCATGCGTGCGCCGGCCATGATCGACAGGGTGATCTCGGCCAGGTAATCGAACACCAGGTAATCCAGGCGTCCCCCTTCCACCAGCTGCGCCGCGGCCGTCGAAGTGTCGCCCCAGAACGCGCTGGCGCACCCGATGCGAATGGTTTCCGGCACAGTTGGCTTCATGCTCACCTCCGTCGACAGTGTTGGGAGACTACCGCTGCGTGACTGCTGATTTACGATTCGAGGCTACCAAGCAAGCGCTTGGTTTGTAAATGCCTAAAATTATCTTCTGCCCAAGCGCTTGCTTGGTCGCCGTCGGCGGCTTAAATTGCGCGCAACCCTGCGGTTTCAGCGGCGAGCGGCGCATCTGGATTGATCGACTGTAGGAGAGAACGGGTGGACGAGCAAAAAGCCCTGAGGGTCATGCGCGAATTGGTCGACCAAGGCCAGTTGACCGACCCCGACAGCGCCCGCGGCAAACTGCTGCAAGTGGCGGCTCACCTGTTCCGCAACAAAGGCTATGAGCGCACCACCGTGCGTGATCTGGCCGGGGCGGTGGGGATTCAGTCTGGAAGCATTTTTCATCACTTCAAAAGCAAGGATGAAATCCTCCGCGCGGTGATGGAAGAAACCATCCGTTACAACACCGCTCTGATGCGTGCGGCGCTTGCCGATGCCAGCAGCGTGCGCGAGCGCGTGTTGGCGCTGATTCGCTGCGAATTGCAGTCGATCATGGGCGGCAGCGGTGAGGCCATGGCCGTGCTGGTCTACGAATGGCGGTCGTTATCCGAGGAGGGCCAGGCCAAAGTGCTGGCGTTGCGTGACGTCTACGAAGATATCTGGCTGCACGTGCTCGGCGAGGCCAAGGACGCCGGGTTGATTGGCGGCGATGTGTTTATCACGCGTCGTTTTCTCACTGGCGCACTGTCCTGGACCACCACCTGGTTCCGTGCCGGTGGCAGTTTGAGCCTTGATCAATTGGCGGACGAGGCCTTGATCATGGTATTGAAAGAGCCACGATAGTGGTGATTTGCCAGTAGCCACTGGCTAATCGGGCGAAACCGCCTGGCTTGAACCCATAGAGTGTAATTTTCGGGAGTAGGTTGTTTTGATGTCCTCGCCAACACGGACGGCCTTCCGGTTTTTACTGGCGGCGCTTCCCGCATTATGGGTACTGCCTTCTCAGGCGGCACAGCTGGTTCGAGTCGGAGCGGCGCATTTCCCTCCCTACACTGTGCGTCCGGAAATGGGGGCCGACACTGGCTTGCTGCCACAGCTGGTCGAAGCATTGAATGTTGCCCAGCATGACTACCAGTTTGTCCTGGTGCCGACTTCGATTCCCCGCCGCTTTGGTGATTTCAAGCAAGGCCGGGTGGACATGGCGATCTTCGAGAATCCTGATTGGGGCTGGAAGGACATTCCACATGTTACGGTCGACATGGGCCTGGAAGATGCCGAGATTTTCGTCGCGCAACAGCGGCCGGACCGCCAGCAAGACTATTTTGCCGAACTTGCCGGCAAACGTCTGGCACTGTTCAGTGGGTATCACTACGAGTTCGCCAACTTTGACGCCGACCCCAAAAAACTTGCGCAACGCTACAACGCCTCGCTGACCTATTCCCATGACAGCAATTTGCTCATGGTGCTGCGCGGCCGGGCGGACATCGCGTTGGTCACGCGTTCGTACCTGAGCGATTACCTGCTGCGCAACGCAAAAGTCGCCGATCAGCTGCTGGTGTCACAACGGGTGGACCAGGTCTATCACCATTACGCGATCCTTCGTCCTGCAGCACCCATCAGCGGTGAAGCCTTTGGCAAGTTGCTGAAAGAGTTGCGGGAGAGCGGCCAGATGATGAAAATTTTTGCGCCGTACCAAATCGCCGTGGTCCCTGTTCCTGGGGACTGATGGGGATCGCACGTCGGGTATTTTCTGTCTTCGGTTAAATTTCCCTGATCGGCTCACGTCACCTCGTTTAACAGTGGACGACTAACGTGAGCCTGACCCATGCCTGATCTGAACGCTCTGACTGCCCTGGCTCTGCCCGATGGCCGGTGCCTTGTGGCGGATGAAACCACCGACCGCTTGAGCCTCGGCTGCGACGGGCAGCCGTTGCTCAGCTTGCGAGTGAACCGCGAGCCTGCGCTGCACGTGGCCATCGATCAACGTTTCGAACACCCGGACAGCGAAGTCTTGTACCTGGCCTGTTATTGGTTGTTCGCCCGCGATTCGGCCTGTCAGCACTTGACCTGGCACCTCGATGAACTGCCCACCGAGGCACTGCTCAGCGGCTTGCTGGTCACCGGTGAAATCAGTGGCCAATACCGTTGCGAGCGCGCGCTGTTCTGGCAGTTGCCCCGGCCCTGGTTGAGCCAGGCCAGTGTAAACAGCTACCCACAGCATCCAGTGATCAGCGACGGCAAACGCCACCCCTTGCGGCCGCTCAAACCTCGGGGCGAGGTGTACCGACGGTTCGATGCGCGGTTGGGGGCATGGATATCCCTGCGCACGGTCGAAATCGAACATGACCTGGCGCGCTTCAATCGCTGGCAGAACAGCGCACGGGTTGCGAGTTTCTGGCAGGAGGAGGGCAGCCTCGATCAGCACCGGGAGTATCTGGCCAAGTTGCTGGCCGACCCGCACACGCTGACGCTGATCGGCTGTTTCGATGACCAGCCGTTTGCCTACTTCGAGGCCTACTGGGCCAAGGAGGATCGCCTCGCGCCGTTCTACGAGGCGGGCGATTACGACCGTGGAATCCATATGCTGGTAGGTGAAGAGCAGCACCGCGGCCCGCACAAAGTGGCGAGTTGGTTATCGGCGCTGACGCACTACCTGTTTCTCGATGACCCGCGCACCCAGCGAGTAGTCGCCGAGCCGCGCGCGGACAACGCGAAGATGATCGGGTACATGCAGGGGCAGCGATTTCACTGCGAGAAGGAGTTCGACTTTCCGCACAAGCGGGCGGCGTTGATGGTGTTGGGGCGGGAGCGGTTTTTCGAACGGTGTGTGCTGGCTTGAGTTCCAGGGATCAAGGTCTTCATTGATCTTGATTCATCCTTCGCGAGCACGCCGGCTCCCACAGGGGATATGCGCTTGGCATGGGTCCAGGGTGGGAGATCCCGTGTGGGAGTGAGCCTGCTCGTGATTGAGCGCACCGCAATTGCGAGATCTCAACGCCGTGCAAACGTATCCGCGCCGACTTCCCGACACCTTGCGGCAGTGCACCAGTGCATCGCGGATCATGAAGTTCACCAGGGTGGGCGACACGCCCAGTTCCTTGGCGATGTCTTTTTGCGGTACGCCATGCAGGCGGTACATCTCGAACGCATATCGGGTGCGGCTGGGCAGTTGCGGTCAGGGCGTCAGCGATGTTTTCCAGGGTCGAGAAATTGATGTGCGAGGTTTCCGGCGACGCGCCCTGGATCACCACATTCAGGCCTTCCTCTTCCGGGCCGGAATACTTCTGTTCCAATGCCTGCTTGCGATAGTGATCGATCGCCAGGTTACGCACGATCTGGAACAGGTAGCTGAGTTGTGCCTTGAAGGAGGAGGTGATCTGCGGCGCCGACTGCAGGCGGAAGAACGCATCCTGTACCACGTCTTCAGCGCGCGACCGGCACCCGGTAATGCGTGCTGCAATCTTGACCAGTATCAGTCGATTGTCGACGAATGCCTGAAGTAGCGGTGAATCGCACCTGCTTGTGGATACTTGTTCCGTCATGGAAATCACCCTGCTGCCAAATAGGTTAGTGGAGCGGCCAGAGAGCCGGCTGCCCTACACATCGAGCGACAAATTAGGTTGAATGATAATGATTGTCAATTGAGAAAGAGAATTAATGCTCCTTGCCGGTGCGTTTTGCGAACTGCGACACGCTGACGCACGCCAGCCCTGTTGGCGATCGACGCCGACGACTAATTCTTGCCTGACCCCATCCGTTCTCCTTGGTGAATGGCACCGCATACATACAGCCCAAATTTTTCGCAGGAAACCTCATGACCGACGCGTTCGAACTCCCCAGCACTCTGGTCCACGCCCTGCAGCGCCGTGCGGCGTTGACACCGGATCAACTGGCCTTGCGTTTTCTGGCTGAAAACGAAGAGCAGGCTGTGGTACTCAGTTATCGCGAACTCGATCAGCGCGCACGTACTATCGCAGCGGCGTTGCAGGCCGAGGCTGAGTTCGGCGATCGCGCGGTGCTGCTGTTTCCCAGTGGCCCGGACTACGTTGCGGCGTTCTTTGGTTGCCTGTACGCCGGCGTGATCGCGGTGCCGGCTTACCCGCCGGAGTCTGCACGGCGTCATCATCAGGAGCGTCTGCTGTCGATCATCGCCGACGCCGAGCCGCGTCTGTTGCTGACCAGCGCTGACCTGCGCGACGCCTTGCAGCAGATCGAAGGCGCACCGCCGCTGTTGTGTGTCGATACCCTCGACAGCGCGCTGGCCGAGAACTGGGTCGAGCCCGGCCTGGCGCAGGATCACATCGCCTTCCTGCAATACACCTCCGGCTCCACCGCGCTGCCCAAAGGCGTGCAGGTCAGCCACGGTAACCTGGTCGCCAACGAGCTGTTGATCCGTCACGGCTTCGGCATCGACGTCAACCCGGACGACGTCATCGTCAGTTGGTTGCCGCTGTACCACGACATGGGTTTGATCGGTGGTTTGCTGCAGCCTGTTTTCAGTGGCGTACCTTGTGTATTGATGTCGCCGGGGTACTTCCTTGGTCGACCGTTGCGCTGGCTCGAAGCAATCAGCCAATACGGCGGCACCATCAGCGGCGGGCCGGATTTCGCCTACCGTTTGTGCAGTGAGCGAGTCAGCGAGTCGGCGCTTGAACGCCTTGATCTGAGCCGTTGGCGCGTGGCCTATTCCGGTTCCGAACCGATCCGCCTCGACACCCTCGAACGCTTCGCCGAGAAGTTCACTGCGTGCGGTTTCAGCGAAGACAGTTTCATGGCTTCGTACGGTCTGGCCGAAGCGACCCTGTTCGTTGCCGGTACACCACGAGGCACCGGCATTCCAGCGTTGCGCGTGGACGATCAGGCGCTGGCGCAAAACCGTGCCGAGCCGGGTGACGGCAGCCCGATCATGAGTTGCGGCATCAGCCAGCCAGAGCATGCGGTGATGATCGTTGAGCCGATCAGTCTCGAAGAACTCGCCGATAACGCTGTCGGTGAAGTCTGGGCTGCCGGCCCGAGCATCGCCCACGGCTACTGGCGTAACCCCGAAGCCAGCGCCAAGACGTTCGTCCAGCACGCCGGCCGCACTTGGCTGCGTACCGGTGACCTGGGCTTTGTCCGTGACGGTGAGCTGTTCATCACCGGCCGTTTGAAAGACATGCTGATCGTGCGCGGACACAACCTCTATCCGCAGGACATCGAGAAGACCGTCGAGAATGAAGTGGAAGTGGTGCGCAAGGGCCGCGTCGCTGCATTTGCCGTATCAGTGGACGGTGTCGAAGGCATCGGCATCGCCGCGGAAATCAGCCGCAGCGTGCAGAAAATCCTGCCGCCGGAAGCGTTGATCAAAGCCATCCGCCAAGCTGTGGCCGAGGCTTATCAGGAAGCGCCGAGCGTGGTGGTGCTGCTCAATCCGGGCGCGTTGCCGAAAACCTCCAGCGGCAAATTGCAGCGTTCGGCGTGCCGTAATCGCCTGGCCGATGGCAGCCTCGACAGCTACGCGGTGTTCCCGTCGACCGCAGCCGAAACCGCAGCGTCGAGCACCAGCGTCTCTGAACTCGAAGCGCTGATCGGCAAGATCTGGGCCGAGCAACTCAACGTCAAACAGGTCAACGCCGACGACCATTTCTTCCTGCTCGGCGGCAACTCGATTGCGGCAACTCAAGTGATCGCCAAGGTGCGTGAAGAACTCGGTCTGGAGCTGAACCTGCGATTGCTCTTCGAAGCGCCGACCCTGTGTGCATTTGCCGCTGCGGTGGCGCAGCAGCAACAGGACGGCGGCAGCGCCCAAGGTGCAATCAGCGCGTTGTCGCGCAGCGAGCCGATGCCGCAATCGCTGGCGCAAAACCGTCTGTGGATCACTTGGCAACTCGACCCGCAAAGCAGCGCCTACAACATTCCCGGCGCCCTGCGGTTGCGCGGCGAACTGGACGAAGACGCCCTGCGCGCCAGCTTCCAGCAACTGATCGAACGCCACGAATCCTTGCGCACGCGCTTCTTCGAACGTGACGGCGTGGCCCTGCAACAAGTCGATGCAGCTACCGAGTTCAACCTGCAACTGATCGATCTCAGCGACTTGCCGGCCCACGAGCGTGAAGCCCGTGCCCAGCAGATCCGCGAAGACGAAGCGCGCACCCGGTTTGACCTGGAAAAAGGCCCGCTGCTGTGGGTGACACTGGTCCGCCTCGATGACGAAGATCACCAACTGCTGGTGACGCTGCACCACATCATCGCCGACGGCTGGTCGCTCAATGTTTTGCTCGACGAATTCTCGCGCCTGTACGCCGCCGCGTCCCAGGGGCAGACCGCCACGCTGGGTGCCCTGGAGACCCATTACGCCGACTACGCCAGCTGGCAGCGCCAATGGCTGGGGCAAGGGGAGGGTGAGCGGCAACTGGCGTATTGGAAAACGCAGTTGGGCGACGAGCATCCAACCCTGGAACTGGCCAGCGATCACCCGCGTTCTGCGCAGCAGGTTCACAGCGCCGCACGCCACAGCGTGCGTTTGAGCGTCAGCCTCAGCGAGGTGATCCGCACGACCGCGCAGGCCCACGATTCGACACCGTTCATGTTGTTGCTCGCGGCATTCCAGAGCCTGCTGCATCGCTACAGCGGCCAACGTGATATCCGCATCGGTGTGCCGAACGCCAACCGTCCGCGCCTGGAAACCCAGGGCCTGATCGGCTTCTTCATCAACACCCAGGTCATGCGTGCCGAGGTGGATTCGCGGCAGCCTTTCGTCGAATTGCTGGCGCAGGCTCGCCAAACCACCCTCGGTGCCCAGGCACATCAGGATCTGCCATTCGAACAACTGCTCGAAGCCTTCCCGCAGGCCCGCGAACAAGGGCTGTTCCAGGTCATGTTCAACCATCAGCAACGCGACCTCAGCGCGCTGAAACGCCTGCCGGGTCTGCTCGCCGAAGAACTGCCGTGGCACAGTCGCGAAGCCAAGTTCGACCTGCAATTGCACAGTGAAGAGGACCAGAAGGGGCGCCTGAGCCTGTCCTTCGACTACGCCAGCGAGCTGTTTGACGCCAGCACCCTCGAGCGACTGGCCGAGCATTATTGCAACCTCCTGCGCGCGGTTTGCCAGCAGCCTGGTACCGCCATCGGCGACCTGCCCCTGATGACCTCAAGCGAGCAGGCACAACTGGCGCAGTGGAGTGGTGCCCCCCGCGCGCCGGCCACTCAATGGCTGCCTGACCAGCTCAACGAACAGGCGCGCCTGACCCCGAACGTACGGCGCTGATCTGGGAAAGCGGCAGCCTCGATTTTGCCCAACTGCACACCCAGGCCAACCGCCTGGCCCATTATCTGCGCGATAAAGGCGTCGGTCCTGACGTGCGCGTAGCGATTGCCGCCGAGCGTTCGCCGCAGTTGCTGATCGGCCTGTTGGCGATCATCAAGGCCGGTGGTGCCTACGTGCCGCTGGACCCCGATTACCCTGCCGAGCGCCTGGCCTACATGCTCGCCGACAGCGCGGTCGGGTTGCTGCTGACCCAGACCGGAATGCTCGACCGCTTGCCGGCCACCGAAGGCGTCAGCGTCATCGCGATGGACACCCTGCACCTGGAAAGCTGGCCGAGCCACGCACCGGGCCTGCACCTGCAAGGCGACAACCTGGCGTATGTGATCTACACCTCGGGCTCCACCGGCCAGCCCAAGGGCGTGGGCAATACGCATGCGGCCCTGGCCGAACGGCTGCAGTGGATGCAGGACACTTACCGACTCGACCAGACTGACGTGCTGATGCAAAAGGCCCCGATCAGTTTCGACGTATCGGTGTGGGAATGCTTCTGGCCGCTGGTGACCGGTGCGCGCTTGCTGATTGCCGCACCTGGCGAGCACCGCGATCCCCACCGTATCGCGAGGCTGGTGCAACAGTTCGGCGTCACCACCTTGCACTTTGTGCCGCCACTGCTCTCGCTGTTCATCGACGAGCCGCTGAGCGCCGAATGCACCAGCCTGCGCCGCGTGTTCTCCGGCGGCGAAGCGTTGCCGGCCGAACTGCGCAACCGCGTACTGGCGCAACTGCCGGCGGTGCAATTACACAACCGTTATGGCCCGACCGAAACCGCGATCAACGTCACCCATTGGCATTGCACCACAGCCGATGGCGAGCGCTCGCCGATTGGCCGGCCGCTGGGCAACGTGCTGTGTCGGGTACTGGACAGCGAATTGAATGCGCTCCCGGCCGGCGTGCCGGGCGAGCTGTGCATCAGCGGTCTCGGCCTGGCGCGGGGTTACCTGGGACGTGCGGCGCTGACTGCGGAACGATTTGTCGTCGACCCTCTGGGCCAGCCAGGGCGCGCGCCTGTACCGAACCGGAGACCGCGCGCGGTGGACCGCAGACGGTGTGCTTGAATATCTCGGGCGGCTCGATCAGCAGGTCAAATTACGCGGGTTCCGCGTAGAACCGCAGGAAATCGAGGCGCGCCTGCTGGCTCAGGAAGGCGTCGCCCAGGCCGCGGTGCTGGTGCGCGACACGGTCGCTGGTGCACAGCTGATCGGTTACTACACCGCTACGCCTGACGCTGAGCCACATGACGGGCATAACACCCGGCTGCTCGCTGCCCTGGCGGCCGAGCTGCCCGAGTACATGGTGCCGGCGCAACTGATGCGCCTGGACGCGATGCCCCTGAGCCCCAGCGGCAAGCTCGACCGCCGGGCCTTGCCGGAGCCGCTGTGGCAGGTGTGCGAGCATGTCGAGCCGGTGACGGCGCTGCAACAGCAGCTCGCCGGCATCTGGCACCAGGTATTGGGCCATGGGCAGATAGGCCTGCGCGATGACTTCTTCGCCCTTGGCGGCCACTCTTTGCTGGCCACGCAAATCATCTCCAGGACCCGCCAGGCGTGTGACGTCGAACTGCCGCTGCGAGCCCTGTTCGAGAACAGTGAACTCGGTGCGTTCGCCGAACAGGTACGCTTGCTCCAAATCAGCGGCAACATCAATCGGCAGCCGCCCATCGAGCAGGTTGACCGCAGCCAGCCGGTGCCGCTGTCATATTCCCAGCAGCGCATGTGGTTTCTCTGGCAGATGGAGCCCGACAGCCCTGCCTACAACGTCGGTGGCATGGCGCGACTGCGCGGCGAGCTGGATGTCGAGCGCTTCGACGCTGCGCTGCAAGCGCTGATCCTGCGCCACGAAACCCTGCGCACCACCTTCCCGAGTGTCGACGGTGTGGCTCGACAGCAGGTTCACCCGCACAGCAGCGTGCTCCTGGAATTGCAGGATTTCAGCGCGCTGGCAGACGCTGACCGCGAGCGCCAGGTCCAGCTTCTGGCTGACGCCGAGGCCCATAAACCCTTCGATCTGGAAACAGGTCCACTGCTGCGCGCCTGCCTGGTCAGGACGGCCTTGCAGGAGTACTACCTGGTGCTGACGTTGCATCATATCGTCACCGAAGGCTGGGCCATGGACATCTTTGCCCGGGAGCTCAGCGCACTGTACGAGGCGCTGGTCGATGGCCGCGAATCTCCCCTGGTGCCGCTGGCGGTGCAATACCTCGACTACAGCGTCTGGCAGCGTAACTGGCTGGAGTCCGGTGAGCGTCAACGCCAACTCGACTACTGGACCACGCAACTCGGCCGTGAACATCCGTTACTGGAATTACCCGGTGACCGCCCGCGTCCGCCAGTGCAGAGCCATCAGGGCGAGCTGTTCCGTTTTGATCTGAGCGACGACCTTGCTACGCGCGTTCGTGCATTCAATGCAAAAAATGGTCTGACTCTGTTCATGACCATGACTGCCGCGCTTGCCACGCTGCTCTACCGCTACAGCGGCCAGACCGATTTGCGCATCGGCGCGCCGGTGGCCAACCGTATTCGCCCGGAAAGCGAAGGGCTGATCGGTGCGTTCCTCAACACTCAGGTGCTGCGTTGCCAGCTCGACGGCATGATGTCGGTCGGCGAATTGTTCGAGCAGGTGCGCCACACCGTGATCGAAGGCCAGTCGCATCAGGATCTGCCGTTCGATCATCTGGTTGAAGCCCTGCAGCCACCGCGCAGTGCCGCGTACAACCCGCTGTTCCAGGTGATGTGCAACGTGCAGCGCTGGGAATTCCAGCAGAGCCGAATGCTCGCCGGCATGACCGTCGAGTACTTGGCCAACGATGCGCGAGCGACCAAATTCGACCTCAACCTGGAAGTCACCGACCTCGACCATCGCCTCGGTTGCTGCCTGACTTACAGCACCGATTTGTTCGATGAACCGACCATCGCGCGCATGGCCAGGCATTGGCGCAACTTGCTCGAAGCGCTGATTGCCGATCCGCAACAACGTCTCAGCGAATTGCCGCTGCTGGCCGCCGACGAGCAGAAACACCTGCTCGGCAGCCTCGGCGTGGAGCCGGGCGAGCATCGTCTGGACCAGTGCGTGCATCACCTGTTCAGTGAACAGGCGCTGCTGCGCAACGATGCACCGGCGTTGACCTTCGCCGGGCAAACCCTGAGCTATGCCGAACTCGACGCCCGGGCCAATCGCCTGGCCTGGATGCTGCGTGAGCGTGGAGTCGGGCCGCAGGTGCGGGTTGGCCTGGCGCTGGAGCGCTCGCTGGAGATGGTGGTCGGCCTGCTGGCGATACTCAAAGCCGGCGGCGCGTACGTGCCGCTGGACCCGGAATACCCGCTGGACCGATTGCACTACATGATCAAGGACAGTGGCATCGGCTTGCTCCTCAGCAACTCGGCCATGTTCACGGCCCTGGGCGAGTTGCCGACTGGCGTTTCGCGCTGGTGCCTTGAAGATGACAGCGCCGCCCTGGCCGATTACCCGGAGGCAGAGCTGCCTCGCAGCAGCTTGCCCCAGCATCAGGCCTACCTGATCTACACCTCGGGTTCCACCGGAAAACCCAAGGGCGTGATGGTGTCCCACGGCGAAATCGCCATGCATTGCCGCGCGGTGATCGAGCGCTTCGGCATGCGCGTCGATGATTGCGAACTGCACTTCTATTCGATCAATTTCGACGCCGCCACCGAGCGATTGCTGGTGCCTTTGTTGAGCGGCGCCCAGGTAGTCTTGCGGGCGCAAGGTCAGTGGGATGCGCAGGAGATCTGCGAGCTGATCCGTCGGCACCACATCAATATCCTTGGCTTCACGCCAAGCTATGGCAGTCAGTTGGCGCAGTGGCTGGCCACCCGCAATGAAACCCTGCCAGTGCGTATGTGCATCACCGGCGGCGAAGCCTTGACCGGCGAACATCTGCAACGAATTCGCGGGGCGTTCAAGCCGAGCCTGTTCTTCAATGCTTACGGCCCGACTGAAACCGTGGTCATGCCCCTGTCCAGCCTGGCCCCGGAACACCTGGAAGAGGGCATGGGCAGCGTACCGATCGGCAGCGTGATCGGCGCCCGGGTTGGGTACATCCTCGACGCCGACCTGGCGTTGGTACCCCAGGGCGCGACGGGCGAGCTGTTCATTGGCGGTGCCGGCCTGGCCCAGGGTTACCACCAGCGTCCGGGCATGACCGCCGAACGCTTTGTGGCCGACCCCTTTGCCGCCGATGGCACACGCCTGTACCGCACGGGAGATCGGGTGCGCCAGCGCGGCGATGGGCTGGTGGAGTACCTCGGCCGCATCGATCATCAGGTGAAGATTCGCGGTTTCCGTATCGAGCCTGGCGAGATCGAAAATCGCCTGCTGGAGCATGAGTCGGTGCGTGAAGCGGTGGTGCTGGCGCTTGATGCGCCAAGTGGCAAGCAACTGGTGGGCTACCTGCTGACGGCGGTCGCCGAGCAGGATGACGCGCAACAGAGCAGCCTGCGCGAATCCCTCAAGGCTCACCTCAATGCCCAGCTTCCGGACTATATGGTGCCCATGCACCTGATCCTGTTGGCACACTGGCCGCTGACGGCCAACGGCAAGCTCGATCGTCGCGCGCTTCCGGCGCCGGACCCGGCGCTCAACCGTCAGCATTACGTGGCACCCGGCAGCGAGCTTGAACTGACCCTGGCCAGCCTCTGGTGCGAGGTGTTGAACGTCACGCAGGTGGGTCTCAACGACAACTTTTTCGAACTGGGTGGCGACTCGATCCTGTCGATCCAGGTGGTCAGCCGCGCCCGTCAGCAGGGCATTCATTTCAGCCCACGGGACCTGTTCCAGCACCAGACCGTGCAGGCGCTCGCCGCCATCGCCACGCGTGCGGAACAGGTGGTGGCCGAACAAGGCCTGCTCACCGGTGAGTCGCCAATGACGCCGATCCAGCACTGGTTTTTCGACAGCCAGATTCCTGAGCCTCAACACTGGAACCAGGCCTTGTTGCTGGAGCCGACCGTGCTGCTCGAACCCCATTGCCTGGAGCAGGCACTGCTGGCGGTGATCGAGCAACACGATGCATTACGGCTGCGCTTCACCGCAGTGGCTGGCGCCTGGCGCGCCGCACATCGGATCGATAGCGACACCCCCGTGCTGTGGCAGGTGCGGGTCAAATCCATGGAACAGTGCACCGCGCTGTTCGCCGACGCCCAGAGAAGTCTGGACCTCAAGCAGGGGCCGTTGTTGCGGGCGCTGCTGGTGGATGGACCGCAGGGTCAGCAACGCCTGTTCATCGCCATTCACCACCTGGTGGTGGATGGCGTGTCCTGGCGAGTACTGCTGGACGATGTGCAGACGGTTTATCGTCAATTGCTCGCGGGAAAACCCGTCGAGTTACCGGCGAAAACCAGCGCCTTGCGCGACTGGGCGGCTCGTCTGCAGGCCTACGCGGGCAGTGATTCGCTGCGTGAGGAATTGGGTTGGTGGCAGGCACAATTGGCAGGGCCGGATGTTGCGCTGCCGTGCGCCCGCCCTGAAGGTGGACGCCAGCATCGCCACGCCCAGACCATCAGCGTACGCCTCGACGGCGAGCGCACCCGCCAGTTGCTGCAACAGGCGCCGAGTGCCTATCGCACGCAGGTTAACGACCTGCTGCTGAGTGCCTTGTCCCGGGTTCTGTGCCGCTGGACCGGGCACGAGTCGGCGCTGATTCAACTTGAAGGGCACGGCCGCGAGAACCTGTTTGACGACATCGACCTGAGCCGCACGGTTGGCTGGTTCACCAGCGCATTCGGACTGCGCCTGACGCCAGGACTTGAGCATGAGCACACGATCAAGGCAATCAAGGAGCAACTGCGCGCCATACCGCACAAGGGCCTTGGGTATGGGGTACTGCGGTACCTGGCCGACGACGTCTGCCGCCACGCCATGTCGGCCTTGCCGGCGGCGCAGATCACCTTTAATTATCTGGGCCAGTTCGACCAGAGTTTTGCTGACGACGCCTTGTTCCGTCCGCTGGACGAACCGGTCGGCGCGGCGCACGATCCGGAGGCGCCGCTGCCCAACGAGCTGAGCGTCGACAGCCAGGTCTATGGCGGTGAGCTGGTAATGCGCTGGACCTTCAGTACAGAGCGTCACGACCCGCAGGCCATCGCC
Organism: Pseudomonas sp. TH10; assembly: GCF_016651255.1. Classification (GTDB taxonomy): domain Bacteria; phylum Pseudomonadota; class Gammaproteobacteria; order Pseudomonadales; family Pseudomonadaceae; genus Aquipseudomonas. Next base: position 2,484 of record NZ_JAEKEG010000098.1, on the reverse strand, counting down.
GAGCTGGCGCACGCCTACCTCGAAGAATTGCAGAGTCTGATCGAGCATTGCCTGGGCGATGGCGCGGGAGGCCTGACGCCGTCGGACTTCCCGCTGGCGAAACTCACCCAGCCCCAGCTCGATGCGCTGCCAGTACCTGCCGCGCACATCGAAGACGTCTATCCGCTGACGCCGATGCAGGAAGGCATGTTGCTGCACACCTTGCTCGAACCGGGCACTGGCCTCTACTACATGCAGGATCGCTACCGCATCAACAGCGAACTCGACCCTGAGCGTTTCGCCCAGGCCTGGCAAGCGGTGGTCGCCCGTCATGAAGCGTTGCGTGCGTCGTTCTGCTGGAACGTCGGCGAAGACATGCTGCAAGTGATCCATACGCCGGGCCGTACGCCAATCGAGTATCTGGACTGGAGCGCCATCGCCGAAACCGAGCAGGAGCCGAAGCTGCAAGCGCTGCTGAAAAGCGAGCGCGAGGCCGGTTTCGACCTGCTCAACCAGGCCCCGTTTCACCTGCGCCTGATCCGGGTCGGCGCGGCGCGCTACTGGTTCATGATGAGCAACCACCACATTCTTATCGATGCCTGGTGCCGTTCGCTATTGATGAACGATTTCCTTGAGATCTACACCGCCTTGGGCGAGGGGCGCGAAGCGCAATTATCGCTACCGCCGCGTTATCGTGACTATATCGCCTGGCTGCAACGGCAGAACCTTGCCGAAGCCCGGCAGTGGTGGAAAGACAATCTGCAGGGTTTTGAACGGACAACGCCGATTCCAAGCGATCGGCCCTTGCTGCGCGAGCATGCCGGCGACAGCGGCGGCATGGTCGTCGGCGACTGTTACACCCGTCTGGCTGTCCGGGACGGTGTGCAACTGCGCGAACTGGCCCAGGCCCATCAGTTGACCGTCAATACCTTCGCCCAGGCGGCCTGGGCCTTGGTCCTGCGGCGCCTCAGCGGTGATCGCGACGTGTTGTTTGGTGTCACGGTGGCCGGCCGTCCGGTGCAGATGCCGGCAATGCAACGCACGGTCGGCCTGTTCATCAACAGCATCGCGCTGCGGGTGAAAATGCCTGAGGACGATCAGCGCGCCAGCGTCCGTCAGTGGCTGAGCGGTTTGCTCGACAGCAACATGCAACTGCGTGAGTACGAATACCTGCCGTTGGTGAACATCCAGGAACAGAGCGAATTGCCGAAAGGCCAGCCGCTGTTCGACAGTCTGTTTGTCTTCGAAAACGCCCCGGTGGAAGTCTCGGTACTGGATCGCGCGCAGAGCCTGAATGCGACCTCGGACTCAGGCCGTACGCACACCAACTTCCCCCTGACGGCGGTGTGTTATCCGGGCGATGACCTGGGTCTGCACCTGTCTTATGACCAGCGTTACTTCGACGAATCGACCATCGAGCGCATGCTCGGCGAGTTCAAGCGTCTGCTGCTGGCGCTGGTCGATGGTTTCCATGGCGAAATGGCTGACTTGCCGCTGCTGGGCGTCGAGGAACAGGACTTCCTGCTCCACGGGTGCAACCAGAGTGCCCACGATTATCCGCTGGAGCAGAGCTACGTTGCGCTGTTCGAAGCGCAGGTTGCCGCGCATCCGCAGCGAGTGGTGGCCAGCTGTCTCGATCAGCGGCACACGTATGCCGAACTGAACGTGTGCAGCAACCGTCTCGGCCATGCACTGGTCGCCGCCGGCGTGCAGATGGATCAACCGGTGGCGCTGCTCGCCGAGCGTAATCTCGATCTGCTGGGCATGATCATCGGCAGCTTCAAGGCCGGTGCGGGTTATCTGCCGCTGGATCCGGGCCTGCCGAGCCAACGCTTGAGCCGCATCCTCGATCTCAGCCGCACGCCGTTGCTGGTGTGCACCCAGGCTTGCCGGGAGCAGGCCGTTTCGCTGCTGGATTCATTCAGCTGTGCGCATCGGCCCAGGTTGCTGGTCTGGGAAGAGGTGCAGGCGAGCGCTGCATCGGTCGCCAATCCCGGGATATACAGTGGACCGGATAACCTCGCTTACGTGATTTACACCTCCGGTTCCACAGGTCTGCCCAAGGGCGTGATGGTCGAGCAGCGCGGCATGCTCAATAACCAGTTGAGCAAGGTGCCGTACCTGAAGTTGAGCGATGCCGACGTCATCGCGCAGACCGCTTCGCAAAGCTTCGACATTTCCGTCTGGCAGTTCCTCGCCGCGCCGCTGTTCGGCGCGCGTGTGGACATCGTGCCGAACACCATCGCCCACGATCCGCAAGGTGTGCTGGCACACGTGGTGGCCCAAGGCGTCACCGTGCTGGAAAGCGTGCCGTCGCTGATCCAGGGCATGCTCGTTCAAGCACACATGAGCCTCGATGGCCTGCGCTGGATGCTGCCGACCGGTGAAGCCATGCCACCTGAACTGGCCCACCAATGGCTGCTGCGTTACCCGGACATCGGTCTGGTCAACGCTTACGGCCCGGCAGAATGCTCGGATGACGTGGCGTTTCATCGCGTCGACCTG